>JBPCUO010000077.1:0-31971 GCA_051011135.1 Bdellovibrionales bacterium | reverse complement strand
ACTTTAAATCAAACAAATTTTACATCATCCCAGCTCAATGAATCCACTTTTTATTTATCTAATATTAGTAAATCTATTTTTAATAAAGCTCTATTAAAAAAATCTAACCTTCATGGCATTTCAGCTTTTGAAACAAAATTCATATCTGCAAATTTAGAAATGGCAAATTTAACAAAGGGTTATTTTGTATTAGCGGATTTTTCAAAAGCTAATTTAAAAGGGGCAGATCTTTCTCGCTCTAATCTCTTAGGTGCTAAATTTTTTGAATCTGATTTAAGAGATGCCAATTTAGAAAAAGTAAAAAATCTTTCTCATAAGAATCTTCAAGGAGCGCTTTATAATCGTAATACAAATTGGCCAGGAGATGATAAAGATTTTGAAATGAATCGTCTTAAAGTAAAAAAACTTTGCGGCCCTTTTTCCAATCGAGAACAGATTTGTAAAGTTTCGCCTATTAAACGACCTCCTGCTTTTTAATTTTAAAAATTATTTAATAATATTCATTAAGGACCAACGCCCTCTACCAAATTCTTTAGAAAGATTTTCAAGAGCTTTTTTTTGAGTCATTCCTTTATCTTTAAATTTTTTAAATTTAGATTTTATATTTTTTATTTCTGTTTTTGATAAAGGTTTTCCTTGTTGAAAATAAATGTTTTTAGGAGGAGTGGATATTTGTTTCATCATAGAACCACTTTTTATTTTTTCAATTTGTTTTATTTGATAGTCATAAGCTTTTTTATTAACTTCAAAACCAATCGCTTTTCTATTAAGTCCTAGAGCTGTTTTTGCTGTTGCAAAACTTCCAAGAAAAAAATCACAAACAGTATCTCCTTGATTGCTAGAATACAAAATAATTTTTTTTAAAAGATCTTCAGGCAATTCATTTTTGTTTTTAGTTTGTTTAGGTTTATATTGCTTTGGTATCACCCATACATCTTCTCTATCTTTGTAATTTAAAGAATGACCCTTATCAGATTTTTCTGAATCTGAAAATCTGCAAAAGGTATTAAAAGTATGAGGCTTGCCTTTTTTTACATAAAAAAGCAGGTGATAATGAGAAGATACAAATTTTTTTTTAGTATAAACTCCAAAATTATATTTCCAAATCAGATGATTCATTTCTTTTAAAGAGCTTTCCTTTAAGGCATTGAGAATATGAATAAGGTTTGTGTAACCAGAAACAACATATAAAGACCCTCCAGGTTTCAGGATCCTTTCGGCTTCGAGGAGCCATTTTTTTGAAAATTCAGGATAGTGTTCTTGAGAGACTTCTTTATACCCCTCTAAAACGAAAGTTTCTTTTCTGTTGTAATGCTTGTCTAATTTATGACCTTCAATGCCATAAGGAGGGTCGCAAATCATTAAATCTACGCTATTAGATTTAATATGTTTTTTAGCGCCTTCTATGCAATCTAGATTAAAAAATAATTTATCCATGATTTTGGATACACTTTATTGCATTTCTTTTTAAAATGACAATCATTGAGTGAGAGTCCCAGCGTTTCGTTGAAAATTTTTTGATATCATGTGTTATTAGCTTTTTTGAGCCCATAGTCTAAAAAAACCATACTTTAAGATTACAAATTTTTTTATTTCTCATTAAGATTGTTTTAGCAGGGACTATTGTGGCTATGGGCTTTTTGAACTTGAAAAAACTTTTTAATAAAATAAAAATTCCTTATTTTTTAAGAGGGAATTTTAATATGAGATCTGGGTTTCAGAAAACTTTACTGTCACTGGATTCTGATTCTTTCAAACAAAAAGCCAAGTATGTTTTTAACAAGATTAAAAAAAAGAAGTTGCTTCTTTTTGTTTTATTTCTAGCTTTTTTAAGCTCGGATCTTCTGGTGATGAATGCTTACAAATATCTTTTACCAAACCAAGATTTATCTCCTGTTAAAACTTCAGATTTAAAATCTCCTTTAGCTAAAGATTATAAAATGCTTTGGCAAAAAAATATTTTTCATACAGGCTCTATTCCTTCAGAGATGGTGGGTCAAACAGTAAGTTTTTCTGGCGATCCTGTACGAACATCTCTTTCTTTGGATTTAAAAGGAACGATTGTTCATTTAAACCCAAGGCGTTCTGTAGCAACTATAGAGGATCAAACTCAACAGACTTCATCTTATAAAGTCGGCGATACGATCGGTGGACAAGCTGTTATTACCAAAATCGAAAGAGGAAAAGTTATTTTTTCTAATAAAAATAATAATCGTTTAGAATATGTAGAACTCCCTGAAGAAAATAAAATTCTTATCAGTTACAATCAAGAAAAAGAGGCCTCTAAAGAGTTGATTTCAGAAAATTCTGTAGTTCGAAGAAAAGGAAATAAATTTGAGGTGAATCGATCTGATATCACCACGCATATAGGTCAACTTCATGAAATTTTACAACAAGCTCGCGTCGTTCCTCACCGTGTCGAAAGGGATGGAGTTTCCATCATTGAAGGATATACTTTTGCATCTATAGACAAAGATAGCATTTATGAGAGTTTAGGTTTTCAAGTTGGGGATATTATCAAGACTGTTAATGGAGAATCGGTTGAAAACCCTCAAAAAGCCTTGGAACTTTTTGATAAATTTAGAACAAGCAGTCGTTTAAAAGTTCTTGTCGAAAGAGATGGAAAAGCAGTAGAATTCGATTATGGAGTGAATGAGGATACTCCTATCAACTAGGGGAACATCATGAGGCAGCAAGCAGGGATAGCTTTTTTATGGATGACTTTTACATTGTCTGTACTGGCAGCTCCTATTGGCCAAAAAAATAAAATTTCTTTTGATCAGGCTCTTCCTGAAGATATTTCTAATGAAAATTTTCCAGATATTATAGAAAGTTTTGATTATCCCAATGCAGATATTTTAGATCTCGTTAAAGCGATTGGAAAATTAACAGGTTTAAATTTTATTGTTGATCCCGCTGTTTCTTCTAAAAAAATTACAGTGATTGCTCCTTCTAAAATAACTGTTGCAGAAGCTTATAAAGCTTTTCTTTCTGCTTTAGCAATTAATGGTTATGCTCTGGTAAAATCAGGAGCTTTTTGGAAAATACAAGAAACTCAAAAAGCTTTAAAAGATAATACAGAAATTTATAGTGGAGATTATTTTCCTAATACAGATCAATTAATCACTCGTATTATCAAGCTTAAATATATCAATGCTAAAGAATTTTCCGATTCTATCAAGTATCTTCTGTCACAAAACAATCAAATTTCTTCACACACAAGCTCTAATTCGATCATCATATCTGATTATGGCTCTGTCATAGAAAGAATTATGAAAATTGTTTATGCTATGGATACTCCGGGCTCTAAAGAATCGGTTCAGATCATACCTATCCAACATGCTGCCGCTGAAGATCTTGCTGAGATACTGTCTAATTTATTAGACATAGAACAATCTTCTTCCAAAAGAAGACTTACTCCAAGATCTTCTAAAAAATCTCAAAACGCTTTAGTGGGTTATGTAAAAATTTCTAATATTATTTCTGATTCTAGAACTAACTCTCTTGTGGTTTCTGCCAACGCACCAGGTTTGGTAAGAGTTAAAAATTTAATTAAAAAACTAGATACTTATATTGACCCTTCTCGAACAGGAGGTATTTATGTTTACAATGTTTTATATGGAACTGCAGAACAAGTTTATAATACTTTAATTGGTATTGGTGATTCTTCGTCTCGTTCTGGCAGTAGTTCTAAAAGGCAGTTGCCTTTTCGTTTTGGAGGTTCTTCTTCAAGATCAAGGGGATTAAACTCGGGAAAGAAAAATTCTCCTCTTTTTGAAAATGTTACTATTTTACCTGATATCAATACGAATAGTTTAATTATTAGCGCGAAAAATAAATATGATTTCGAAAGAGTAAAAGAAGTTTTAAAAAAGATTGATATCCCAAGAGATCAAGTTTTTGTTCAAGCGGTTATTGTTGAAATGCTTGTAGATGAAGGGGATCGATGGGAGATTAATCTTGCATCTGCTTTAACTTCTGGATTAACAAGTTGGTTAGATTTTTTTAATATCAAAGGGACTCCCATTGCTGGATTTTTAAATCGTTCTTTTTCTGCGGATCCAAGTTTTTTACAAAGATCTAAACTAGGTCCAGGGCTTGTTTTAGGTCTGCCTTTATCAGATTTTTTAAGGAATAATAACATGAGCGTAGATGGAAATTATCAAAGCAAATCGTTTCAAGACCTCATAGCAAGTGATGCTTTTCAAGAGTTAACTCCTGAGAATCAAAGATCAGCTATGAGTACATTTAACAGATCTTCAACCAATTCCGCTTTAAACCAAGCGCTTAACTTATCAGCCGTTCCTTTACTTCAAGTTCTTAAAAAAGCAGGGAATGTTAATGTCTTATCGACTCCTCAAATTACGGCTTTAGATAATATTACAGCTTCTATAGAGGTTGGTGAAAATGCTCCTGTAGGAATCACTAATACTTCGTCTTCTTTAGCGGTTTCTCAAAACTCTGTTGATAGGCAAGATGTAACTTTAAAATTAGAAATCACTCCTCGTATCAATCCTGATTCAGGAACAATTCAAATGGATATCAATCAAAAATTTGATGATTTTTCAGAACGGCAATCCACAGCAAGTGAACTTCAAAACAAAGGGGTTCATATTGTAAAAAGAAATATAGAAACTAAAATGATTCTTCACGATGGAGAAACCGCTGTCCTAGGAGGTCTTTTAACAGATAAAGAAACTGTTGTTCAAAACAAAGTACCTATTTTGGGAGACTTGCCTATTTTGGGTTGGTTGTTTAAAGGCTCTGATATTAAAAAAGAAAAAAGAAATCTTATTGTTTTTATAACTCCTACTATTATCAAAGGTAAGGACCAAAAAAAACAAATGAAGAATTTATTAAGTAAAAAACTAGAAGAAAGAATTTATTTTATTAGAAAAAACATGAAGGGAAGAGATCCTCATGGAGAGTATTTAAAAAAATTAAAAGTTCAAAATCAATTTGAAGGAAATGACCAAGCTCCTACTTTAAAAGATTCAGATCTGGATCTGGAAGAAATACTAGAACCAGAAGATATTATCCCTGCTGTTCCTAACAGTAAATCATTACCTGCTCTTCCAAAAACACCAGAGATCAAGCTGGATAATAATGAGGAGGATCTGATGAATTTTGAAACTTTTGAAATTGATGATATTGATTTTCAAACACAAGATCCTTCCAAAAAAGATAATGCAAATAAATCTCTTAAAAAGCAGCCACAAAAAAAAGCCGCTAAACAAAAAGAGGCTGAAGAAAAGAATTAAGATGTCAGGGAATTCAAGTGGATTATAAAGAGAAGTTGGAGCAAATCCTATTAAAGTCAACCACACTAACGCCTCTTCAAATTCAACAAATTTTAAATGGTAAAGATCAACATGGCGAATCTCTTTTTGATCGGTTTAATCAAGATGAGGTAGCTCCTACTGCAGAACAAGCTTTAGTTCAAGTTTGTAAATACTTAAATATTACATTTTTACCAGAGATACCCTTTTCAGAAATACCTACTAATTTAGTGATAGATATTCCTATTCATTATGCAAAATCTCATAGCATTCTGCCTTTTAAAGAAGAAGATACTTCTATTCAAGTTCTAACAAGTAATCCTTTAAACTTTGAAACCTTTAATAATTTAAAAGTTAAATTTAAAAAACGCGTAGAGCCTGTTATGAGTTTTAATTATAAAATTCAAGAAGCTATCAATCGTGTGTATGAAAAAAACACTCAAGATTTTACAGACTTTGAGGATATAGAAGCTGAGGAGTACAACCTGAGTGATCCTGTTATTGATTTATTAGAAGCTCATGATGAAGCTCCTATTATAAAACTGGTGAATACTATTTTAGTTCGAGCGGTTAAAGAAAGAGCTTCAGATATACATATAGAACCCTACGAGAAAGAAGTTGTTGTGAGATTTCGCGTTGATGGAAGCTTGTATTCTGTTTTAAAAGTTCAAAAGCGTTTACAAAATGCTATCACTTCTCGTGTAAAAATTATGGGAAAATTAAATATTGCTGAAAAAAGGCTACCACAAGATGGAAGTATTCCTTTGAAATTAGCTGGAAAAGATATTGATATTCGTTTAAATACAGTTCCAACATCTTTTGGAGAAAGACTTGTTTTAAGACTTCAAGATCGTTCTCAAACCTTTTTAAAAATTGAGCAACTCGGTTTATCAAAAAAAAATGTAAATATCCTAGAAGAATTACTGGAAAAAAGTTATGGAATTTTTTTAGCAACAGGTCCAACAGGTAGTGGTAAATCTTCTAGTTTGTACGCTGCTTTATCTAAGATTAAATCTACGGATACTAATATTATTACTATTGAGGATCCTGTCGAGCAACGAATTCAAGGAATAGGTCAGATACAAGTGAATCCTAAAATTGGATTAACTTTTGCTAATGGGCTTCGTTCTATTTTAAGACAAGATCCTGATGTTATTATGGTGGGTGAGATTAGAGATATAGATACTATGAAAATTGCTATCAATGCGTCTTTAACAGGTCACTTAGTGTTATCAACGCTACATACTAATGATTCAGCAGGTGTGTTTCCTAGATTAATAGATATGGGGTGCGAACCTTTTTTAATAGCAACTTCTTTATTAGGAGTTTTGTCTCAAAGATTAGTAAGGGTTTTATGTCCTCTTTGTAAAAAAGCTCATCAGCCTACTCGTGAAGAATTAAAATCTTTAAGTATTTCTTTTCCAGAAAATTCTGTGATTTATAAAGCAGCGGGTTGTAATCAGTGTAACTACAAAGGCTATATGGGTCGAACCGCTATTGCTGAAATTTTAACTGTGAATGACAGCATTCGTTCTTTAATACTTAAACAAGCCAGTGGAACAGATATTAAAAAAGAAGCTATTCGTTCCGGAATGGTGTCTTTTAGAGATCATGGATTAGAAAAGGTTCTTCAAGGCATAACCACTATTGAAGAAGTGCTTTCTAATACACAACTTGATATTTAATAAGATTTTAAGCCTTTATTTCTAGTAAGTTTTAAAATGATTTGTCATTTTAAAACTATAAGGTAAATTATAAATATGCCTATTTTTGAATATAAAAGCTTGGATCAAAGTGGAAAATTATTAAAGGGAAGCTTAGAAGCGGAAAGTATTAAACTCGCAAAAGATGAGCTTGCTCGTCGAGGGCTTTTTCTTCAAGAGATAAAAGTTAAGAATCAAGAAAGCTTGCAAAAACATTCTTTTATTAAGAAAAAAGTAACGGTTAAAGAAATTTCTATTTTTACTCGATTATTATCGACTCTTTTAAAATCAAATATTCCTCTTGTTGAAGCTTTAGATGCTATCTCTCAACAAATAGAAGAGCCTTATTTCTCATCAAGCATTGCAGATATCAAAAATCAAGTAAATGAAGGTAAGCCTTTTCATCTGGCTTTAAAAACTTATCCTCATATTTTTGATACTATTTTTTGTTCTCTTTGCGAATCAGGGGAGGCCAGTGGGAATTTAGATGGAATTTTAGAAAGGCTGGCTCATTTAATGGAGAAACGATCTATCATTAGAAGTAAAATTCTTTCAGCGCTTATTTATCCAGCGATTTTATTATTTGTAACAGTAACTATTATAATTATTCTTTGCACTTATGTCGTTCCTACTGTCACAGAATTATTTGAAGATCGAAATCAACTTCCTTGGATGACAAAAGTAACCATAGGGTTTAGTGAAATTTTAGTGAATTATTGGGTTAGCTTAATTGTTGGTTTTGTTCTGGCTTGTTTTATTTTTATTCGTTGGAAACATACTCCCAAAGGAAAATATCATTTAGATAAAATGATGCTGAAGCTACCTGTTTTAGGTCGATTGATTAGAGCTGCTGACATTTCTGTTTTCTCTAGAACGCTATCAACTTTAATGAATGGAGGCATACCCGTTTTGCAATCTATGGATATTGTAAAAAATATTGTAAAAAATGATCTTATTAAAGAAGCCATTCGAACGGCTAGAGAAAATATTAAAGAAGGGGAGTCAGTCACTCTTCCTTTACAAAGGTCTGGTCAATTTCCTCCCGTTGTTTTGCAGATGATTCGTATTGGAGAAAAAACAGGAGAATTAGAAATGATGCTCAATCAAATTAGTGAGAATTATGATCGTCAGGTCGATATAGAGGTTTCTGCTTTCACCTCTATTTTAGGTCCTTTTATGCTTATTTTTATGGCTTGCATAATAGGTTTTGTTTTAGTGTCTGTCATGCTACCTATGCTTGGAGCTTTTGGAGATCTTGCTTAAGAGAGCCAAAGGTGTTTTAATATGAAATCTATAAAGTAAGGAGAACAGGGTGTTTTATAATAAAAAAAGAATGACTCTTAATAAAAAAGGAATGACTCTTATTGAAATTTTAGTAGTTGTAACTATTATTGCTTTTCTTTTTGCAGTTGTTGGTCAGGCTGTTAACCAAAGAAGAAAGAAGGCTCAAATTTCTCAAGCTAAAATTGTTATGAGCATTATAGATCAAGCAATTACAGAATTTAGTTATGATTGTGGTTTTTATCCTTCAACTTTAGATGATCTTGTTCAACCTGTTTCTGATTGTGAATTTTGGGGACCAGAGGCTTATTTAAAAAATGCAAAAGTTCCAAAAGATCCTTGGAATAATAGATTAATTTATGAATATGATTCAGAAACAAATGATTACGAAATCATTAGCCAAGGAGCCGATAGACGCCCAGGTGGAGATGGTTTTAATAAAGACATATCTTCTCGAGATTAAAAAACGCTTTGTTTTTTTATGGAATGACTAAAGGAGGGATCCAACAGTGCTTTCTCTCAAATCCAAAAAAGCTTTCACACTTCTTGAAATTTTAGTCGTTCTTTTTATTATAGTTTTTATTTTTGCAATATCTTCTCAAAAGTTATTTTCTAAAAAAGTAAAAATTAGAAAAAGTTTTCAGGATTTGATTCATTTAAATCGTCGGCTGTATGTTTCCTCTAAACTCCATAATAATAATTATCGTTTGGTTTTGAATTTAAACAGGGAAGAAGAGGATGAGTTTTGGGTAGAAAGAAAAGAAAAAAATAAGAATAAAGAATTTGTTTTAGATGAAAGTTTTTTCGAAGAGCCTCAAAAAATAACTCCTCTTTTAGATATAACGGAAATAGAAGCGAGCTTATGGAAAGAGTCTAAAAATTCTGGATTGATTTATGTTTATTATTATCCCAAAGGTTTATCTCAAGAAATGGCTTTTCAATTCAAGAGATTAGATCAAGCAGGCCAATGGACTTTATATTTAGATCCTGTCAAAAAAGAATTTCAACTTTTTGATAAGGAAAAAAGCCTTAAGGATATAAAAAAGATATGAAAAAAGGTTTTACTTTATTAGAAGTCTTGGGTTCGATTCTTATTTTAAGTGGATTAATAGCTATGGTTTCCCAAGTTACTTTTGGAGGCTTTAGAAGATTAAAAAAAAGTCAAAGAATTGAAAAGATAACATTTTTATTAAAACAAAAAATGTCTGATATTGAATCAGAATATAAAAATCAAAATATACTCAATTTACCTGCTGAAGAAGCGGGATCCTTTGAAGAGGAAGCTGGTTACAGATGGGAGTTTGAAACTCGTCAATTAGAGATGCCTCCCTCTTTAACTTTACTATCTCTTAAGGGTTTACCTCAATCAGAAATGAATCTTCAAATCATGGAACTTATTAAAGAAGTTTTAGTAAATACAGTGACAGAGCTTAAGCTCACAGTGACTTATGAAAAACATCAAAAACCAATTCAATATTCTTTAGTGTCTTATTTTGTCAATTACGAAGATGTTCCGGCTTATATTCAAAACACTATTTCTGAAATGATTCCAAATACAGGAAATTTAGAAAATAGTCTCCCAGGATTAGGAAATAAAGGAGAGAGCAATTGATGATTTTTTCTAAAAAAGGAATGACTCTTATAGAAATACTTGTTGCGGTTACTATTTTTTCTATCATGATGATTTTTATCACACAAATGATTCGTTCTTCTATGAGATACAAAAAAAAAATAAGCGGCGATGTCCGTTTTCAAAGAGAAATTTCAAATGTTTTAGATTTGTTTTCTGAAGATTTTAGTGGAGTTACTGAATTCTTTGATTTTAATAAAAATCTTCAAAGACTTTACCCTTTAAATTTGGATAATGTTTCGCCTTCAGGGAATTTTTTAGAGGAGAGGCAAGATCCAGGTTTGTTTTTTAATCTTTCTTTTAATTTTGTAGGAAAGGATCAAAGCATTGAAATGGCAACTTTTTCTTGGGTAGAGCCTTTTGAAGAAAAAGGCATGCATCAAATGATTAAAATTAATTATTTTTTAGAAGATTGTGAGGATTTAAAAACAAATCAAATTTCTAAATGTTTAATTCGCTCTGTTGTTAATTTTCAAAATGAAGCAGAAATTTTTAATAAATATGTTATTTTAAGAGACATTCAATCTCTGTCTTTTTTTTACTATGATGAAAGGCAAGAAACCATGCTTAAAAATTGGGATTATAATTCTGTGAGTTTATCTTCTTCAAAATGGCTACCTGATCAAATTCAAATTAATATTCAATGGAAATCTTATCAAGAATCTTATAGTTTTCCTGTTTCTTATCCTTTAGTAAGGAATCAAAAAAATCAACTCGCAAGAACACTCGATTTTGTAAATCGTGAAAGCAAAAAAAATAATGAAATAAAAAATAAAAACAATAAGCTTAAAAATAATGAAACTATAGATACTAAGGTCCCGCCTCCACCTTCTTTGCCTAAAAAATTAAAGGATTTGAATTCCATAAAAGATCTGGATTCCTTTAATGATTCTTCTAAAAAAAGAGGAGGTTCTTATCATCATTGATTTAAAAAATAAATCTGCTAAAAGAGGAGCTGCTTTAATTACAGTGTTAGCGGTTACCACTATTCTTTTAAGCTTTATACAGGGTGTATGGGTTAATTCTCGACTAGAACAATCCTCTTCTTATCAAAAATTAAGAGAGTTAAAATCTCGTTACAGCGCAAGATCTGGAATGGAATTATCTCTATTAAGCATCTACATCTATAAAGAGGCTGATAAATTATTACAAAAAAGCCCAGAAATTTCTGAGATGGTTGGGGCTTATATGAATACTATTTGGTCTGTTCCTTTTCTATGGCCTTTTCCTGTTTCAGAAGATTTATTAAAATCTGATAAAGCATCTCTAAAAAAAATAATCAATGAAGCTTATTTAAAAGAATCTTATAATATAAAAATTTATCCAGAAGATGGAAGATTAGATATTAATGATTTATCCTCATCTATGACTTATCTTCGAAAGTTTACTTTTGATACTTTGTTAAATTTTTTAATTTTATCTATTGAGGATCAGCCTGAATTAAAAGACAAATACAATCCTGCAAGCTTTACAGTTATTTTAAATAATATTTCAGATTGGTCTGATGAGGATAATGAAAGTCAAAATGGAGGAAGTGAGGAAACTATTGAAGAAGGTCACATTCCTTTAAATAGATCTTTTATGCATATTGAAGAACTTAAAAAAGTTCCGGGAGTGACAAAAGAGATTTATGATTTTTTAGAGCCTCATATTACCGTTTATGGCTCTAAAGGATTAAGTATCAATTATACAACTCCAGAAATATTAAGAGCTCTTAATCTTCCTGAAATTATCGTTGAAGATATCCTTAATCTTACAAGAATAGGAAGTGAGAATTACTCCCCCTTTAAAGATACCAAAAATTTTTGTGATTATTTGGTAGAAAGAGGGATGCCACTTTGTGAAAATATTGAAAAAGAATATGAAACTTTAGAGATTTTTCAATTTAATACAGTGTCCCATTTTCGCTTAGAAGCATGGGCCAGTTCTCATAAAATTAGAACTTATTCAGAAGCATTAATTTACGACCCTTTAAAAGCCATAGAAAACTATAAAAGATCTCTAGATATTCAAGAAAAGATATCAAAAGGAGAGTTGGAAGAAAGTAAAAAAAATCGAGCCTTATCTAAAGAAGAGGAAAAATCTAAAAAAACGAATTTGAATCTACCGAGATCTATTGCTCGTTTTCCTTTCTACATAATGTATTGGAAAGAAAACTTTTAAAGGCTATGATTTAAAGTGGAGACTTCTATTTTATGGTTAGCGTCGGGATATATATTTATGATAATGGCTTTGGTGTTGCAGAGATATCTTTAGAATCAGGTCGTTTAAAACTGGAAAATACTTATCATCATTTTTTTAAACAAGATGATCAAGAAGAGCATAAATCTATAATTATTCTTGAGTATTTAAAAGAAATAGAAAAAAAATACACCAACAAGCCTATTCGTTTTTGTTACAGCTTGTATCAAAGTCAAATCAGTGGTTTTAAAGTAAGTTTTCCTTTTAAGGAAAAATTTAAAATTCTAAAAACACTTCCTTTTCAAATTGAGAATCAATCTCCTTTTCGTTCCGATAAAATTTTTTATGATGCTCGAATTACTCAAATCAAAAATCAAATGACCGAAGTTATTTGTTTTGTCACACCCGAAAGTAACATTAAAGAATTTTTAAAATTTTCTAATTCTTTAGAAACAAAACCTCATCTTTTAAGTTTAGAGGGAGCGGCTTTAGCGAATATTATTAGCGGATGGAATTCTAATTTTTCTAAAACAAACTCTGAGATGCAAAATAACTTATATCTCTATTTAGGCCTGCAAGGAAGTGTCGTTGTTGTTTTTACAAAAGGATGTTTGGATAATATTTATAGCATAGAGTGGCAAGGGTCTTCTATTATTAAAGAGATGTCTGAAAAATACAGACTTTCTTTTGAGGAAGCTATTCGTCAATTTTTTGAAAAATCTTTTATTTTAACAAGCGAAAAAGGTTTTGGAAAAGAGCAAATCTTTTTTTCAAAACTTATTGAAAATCAAGTCAGCTCTTTAATTCATGAAATCAAGTTATTAAAATTGTCTTTAGAAACAAAAAACAAAGTGGACTATAATAATAATTTTATACTTGGACCAGCCTCTGTTATTAAAAATTTTTCAGCGTATTTATCGACAGAAACATCTTCTTTGTTTTCTAGATTTAAAAAGATAGGGGATTTAAGCTCGATTGATTTATCGGATTTTAATAATCAAAATCTAATAATACCTCTGGGTTTAGCTATGGAGGGTTTAAAAAAACCACCTTATGAAGGTATTAATTTTTTACACAGTTTAAACAAGCAAAAATTTCAAATCATTCCTAAAAAATGGAAGTCTGTTATTGTGAGTTTTCTTATTATTGTGTTTGTTTTTTCTGTTTATGTTTTTATTCGCGGTAAAGAGAGCCAAAACTTAGCGGATCAAATGCAAAGTGTTTTTATAGATTATGGAAAAAAAATAGCATCTTTAAGAGAGAGCCAAGTCAGCATTAATGAAATTAAAAAATACTTAGACCATAAAAAAGATCTGGTAGAAGCAGAAGATTTTATTAAAAAAAATGTTTCTAAAAAGAATGCTATGGATAAATTAAAAAGCTTAACAACAGCTATTGATGTTAAAAAAGCATGGGAATTGCATGTGCAATATTTGGAAATAAAAAAGAATAAGATTCTTATAAAAGGAAGTATTAATAAAGAATTTGTTAAAACTTTAAAACAAAGATTAAAAAAAATATCTAAAGGATCTATTAAAGAGTTAAAGGTCAAAAATGAGGACAAAAAAGGGGAATCGGATTCCAAGTTAAAATCTTCAGAAGTGAAATCTTCAGAAGTGAAAAAAGATTCTAAAAGCGTTTTAGAAAAATCAGAAAAAGAGCCGCTCTCTGATTTAGTGAATTTCTCTTATCAATTTATACTAAAGGAAAATATTTAAATGTTTGAAAAGTTTGAAGAATTAAAAAAGCAGTTTCTCTATTATGCGGAATACTTTCAAAATTATATTTTTGAAAGTAATGCCTTTAATCTTTTAAAAGAAAAATATCAATCTTACTCTTTAACTCGTCAAAAACTTATAAAGTATGGCTTGATAAGCTTGATCCTATTTTTAATATCTTTTCTGCCTTTATATTATTTTTATGTTTCTTCTAGGTATTGGACGGAGTTTGAGCAAAAGCGTGAACTGTCTTTAAATCTTTTAAAAGTTAGAAATTACAAATCTATGATTATTGATGAGAATGAATACAAAGTTCGAGATTTTATAAATCAAACTATAAAAAAATATAAAGAAAAAGATTTTTCAATTAAAGATAAGCCCGCGAAATCAAAACATAAAAAAATCAAAAAAACGATATACACTATTCAAGTCGATCATCTTAATATTCGCCAAGCCATTCAAATGGGAACGGATTTTAATAATATCTTTTCTGCTCGTTTAATATCTTTAACTATGGAAGAGTCTAAATATTTAAAACATTATGATGTTGTTTTTGAATTAGAAGCTTATTTTTATAAAATGAAGAAATCTCATTTAAAACCCACAAGAAATTTTAAACCAAAATCTAGAGGGGTAAAAAAAGGGGCCGCTGATTTTCGTAAAAACCGCATGAAAAATTCCAAAATTAATAAAGAGAAAAAAAGAAATACTAAATTTAAAAATAATAATGCTAAAGGTTTAAATAGAGATTCTAATGATACTAAAAACTCAAATTGGCCACCTACATCTAGCGATACGGAAAGTTTAAACAAAAAATCTAATAATACTAAAAGCTTAAACTGGGCTCCAACACCTAAAGATACTAAAAATAAAAACTGGGCTCCTAAACCTAAAGATACTAAAAACTTAAACTGGGCTCCTAAACTTAATGATACTAAAAACAAAAATTCAAAACAGGCCCAACCCATAAATCTTCAGGCTCAACCTATGCAACTTAAAAGGAGCGGAAAAGTGCTTAACTTTAATTTAGACGAAACAAGCAAGATTAAAAAGAAATCGACTTTTATAAAAACAAAAGATGAAGAAAATGAAAAACCAGAGTGAGATGAGGTTATGAATGTATGACCTATTAAAAAAATTATGGAAATTTAGAAAATCTTTTTTTCTATTTATAACTTTTACTTTTCTTTTATTTGTTTTGAGATTTCCTTTGACCGAGACTCTTGAAAATGTCTTTAGAGAATCTCAAAAACAAATGTCTATGGATATAGAGTTTGATAAAATGAAATTAAAATTCCTGCCTCCAGGCGTTGCTTTTCATGAAATATCTTTTAATCACGATAAATTGAAAGAATCTTTTATTTTGGATCGTTTTTTATTTTCAATGGCTCTAGGAAAATGGTTAGCTCTTAAAAAAGCTTGGACTGTTAAGGGGTTTAAAGATTCTTCTTCTTTTCTTTTTACTTTTTGGAAACAAAAAAGAAAAGTTGAGGATTTAGAGCATGATTATTTATATATAGAAGGAGGCTCTTCTTTTTTAGATTTTTCTTTTTTAAAGGATTTGTCGCCTAGTGTAAAAATGAAAGGAAAAGCTTCTTTTGATTTTAAATACGAAGGAGATATTAAAAATTTACCAGAAGCAAAAGGTATTTTAAATTTTAAAGCTTCTAAAATTCATTGGTTACAATCTCAAATAGAGACGAATATAGGTCCTTTAGATCTTCCTCAATTAAAGTGGTCTCAAGCTAAGGCTATTATCCGTCTTAAAGAAGGTAATATCGTCCTTGAATCTTTAGTCTTAGGAGATAGTAAGGATCGGCTGCATTTAAAAATGAGAGGAAATGGAGAGATTTTATATCTATACAATCAATTTCGTTTAGGAGCTTATGATTTTCAAATACAATTAGAAGTTGATAAAAGCTTATATTTAAGCCTGGTTGATCTTATGTTATCTGGGACTAAAAAAGAATTGCCAACTAAGTATTTGTATCAAGCTCGGATAACGGGTCAAGGTTCAGGACCGCCCAATATCGAACTTTTGCCAGAATTTTAAGAAATAAAGCTGTTATAATAATTTTATTTCTATTTTGATTTTGCATCTATGAAAGTGTATATATAACAAACAGGAGGAATATTATGATGGGTATAAATAAGGTGATATTAGTTGGTAATTTAGGGGGAGATCCTGAGACTAAAAAAACAGCTTCAGGGCAAACTATTACTCTATTTAATGTAGCAACTAGTAATAATTGGGTGAATAAAGAGGGCCAAAAACAAGAACATACAGAATGGCATCGTATTGTTGTTTGGGGCAAATTAGCAGAAACTTGTGGAGAGTATCTGGCAAAAGGCCGAAAAGTAGAAGGGCGTTTACAAACTCGCTCTTGGGAAGATGATAAAGGGCAAAAGCGATACACAACAGAAGTTGTCGCTGCTCAAGTTTTATTTTTAAGCGCTAATAATGCTCAAGCAGGAACTCAAGAAAGAAAACCAACAGGTGGTGAATATAAAAATGAACCTGCTTTTGGTTCTGGACAAAATGCAACTAATCCTGAAGAAGAGCTTCCTTTTTAATTAAAAATTTTAAAATAAGGTTCCTTTGTCTTGTTAGATATTGAAAATTTAAAAGTTTTTTTAAAATCAGATCAAATCAAGCAAGACAAGGAATTATTATCCGTTTACGGAAATGATTGGCTCAAGCAATGGGATGGAAAAGCGGGACTCGTTTTATTCCCAAAAACAACTCAAGAAGTTGTTCAAATTATTCATTGGGCTAAAAAACAAAAAGTAAAGCTGATTCCTTCTGGGGGGCGCACAGGTTTAAGTGGTGGCTCTACAGCTTTAAAAAAAGAAGTTGTTGTTTCTTTTGATAAAATGAATCAAATTTCTGATTTTAACTCATGGGAACAAACCGTTTGCGTGGAAGCGGGTGTGATAACAAAAACTCTTCAAGATTATGCTCGTGAACAAAATCTTTATTTTCCTGTTTCTTTTGCCTCTGAAGGCTCTAGTCAAATTGGAGGGAATATTGCTACCAATGCTGGTGGAGTTCATGTCATTCGTTATGGCTCTATGAGACAACAGGTTCTGGGCTTAGAAGTTGTTACAGGTCAGGGAGAAGTTCTTCAGCTAGGTAAGGGATTAATTAAGAATGCAGCAGGATATGATTTAAAAAATCTTTTTATAGGAAGCGAAGGAACTTTAGGTTTTATAACAAAAGCGATAATAAAATTAACAACTCCTCCAAAACAGCCTCAAGTTTTTTTATTAGCTGTAGAAAAAAGAAAATTCTTATTAGAAATATTTAAAAATTTTAAAAATAATTTACAAACTTTAGCTTTTGAAGTTTTTTCAGATGAAGCTTTAAAACATGTTTTATCCCATAATAACCTAAGCTTTCCTATGGAAAATCGAGCTCCTTTTTATTTATTAATGGAAATTGAAGAATCAGAGCAAGAAATAGCTTTGTCTATTTTTGAAAAAGAAATGGAAGAGGGTAGGATTCAAGATGGAATTTTAAGCCAAAATTCTATTCAAAAAAATGAAATATGGAGTTTTAGAGAAAATATTAGCGAATCTATTTCCTGTTATCAACCTTATAAAAATGACATTTGTGTTCCTATTTCTAAGATGCCAAATTTTTTAGAAGATATGGAAGCTCTTTTGGAAAAAAATTATCCTGATTTTGAAATTATTTGGTTTGGTCACTTAGGAGATGGAAATTTACATATCAATATTTTAAAACCTGAAAAAATGAAAAAAGAAGATTTTGTTCAAAAATGTGAAAAAGTAAATGATCTTTTATTTTCTTTAGTTCAAAAATTTAAAGGAACTATTTCTGCAGAGCATGGAATAGGGCTTTTAAAAAAATCTTATTTATCTTATTCTTGCTCCGAAGAAGAAATAAAAATTATGAAAAGTCTTAAAAAAGTTTTTGATCCTGAATCGATACTTAATCCTGGAAAAATTTTTGATCTTTGAATATTATTTAGTTTTATGAAATTGAAAAGAAAAAGAAACAAAAACAATCCATAAAAGATAAGCAATAAAAAGATGAGAGAGTTTCATCCATACAGGTGATAAACTCAACAATGTCCACAATCCAAAAAGAGCCGTTAACAAAGCGAATAGAAAAAGTTTTGTTTTCATCAGATGATTTAATCCTAAGAAAATTAAAAAAAGCAGAGCGATTAAAGGATGTAGAAATCTAATTTTAAGACTGATATGAGCATTAGGTAAAAAATCTAAAGCCAAAGATTCCATAAGAGAGATTGAGGGGAAAAGGACACCAGCTAATGAAGCTATATTTCCTGTTAAGGCTAAAAAAAGAAAACCTGATAAAAAATAAATATGAGGCTGTTTGATGGTAATTTTTTTAAAGCAGGCAGACTGCCAACAAAGAGTCAGAACTCCTACTAAAATTAAGCTATTAATAAGGTGGATGCCTAAAACAATCACTCTCAAAGACGATTGATTAAATCCCACAAGCTGGTTTAAAACTAATAGGGCTCCAATAAGGGCTTCTATAAGAATGAGCACAACAGCGAATAAGGATAATTTTCTAAGTAAATGTTTTTTAGGATAAATTTTAAAGGCAAAATAACATAAAGCAAAAATAAATAAAAGAGCAAGCCCTGATGTTAAACGATGCAACCATTCAATAGAAGCTGCCAGATCGTTTGGTAAAAAAGATTTTTTACAAAGGGGCCAATGATTTCCGCACCCATCTCCAGAAGAAGAAATTCGAACCCAAGCTCCCCATACGATAGTAAGAACCGTAAATCCAAGCACAAAGAGACTGTATTTTTTAAAATTTTTTTTGGTTAGCATTTTAGAGTTGTCGAGTTTTTTTATGAACCCCTAAAGCCGCTTCTCTTAGAGCTTCAGATAAAGTGGGGTGAGCATGAAAACTTTTTGCTAAATCCTCGCTATTCCCATCAAATTCCATAACAATAACAGCTTCTGAAATCAAATCTCCTGCACGAGGTCCCAAAATATGAACTCCTAAAACTTTATCACTTTCTTTATGTGCTAAAACTTTTACAAAACCATCGGTGCATCCTAAAGCTTTGGCTCTTCCATTTGCCATAAATGGAAAAGTTCCCGAAAGATAGGGTATGTTTTGTTCTTTTAATTGATCTTCGGTGAGGCCGACACTAGCGGCTTCAGGCCAAGTATAAATAACACTTGGTACGGTATTGTAATTAACATGACAAAATCCTTTTGCAATAAATTCAGCAACAGCAACTCCTTCTTCTTCCGCTTTATGAGCCAGCATAGGTCCTTGAATAACATCTCCTATTGCAAAAATATTCTTTTTAGAAGTTTGAAAATTTTTATTAACAATGATTTGTCCTTTGGAATTTGTAGATAGACCTGCTTGTTTGAGTCCTAGTTTTTCTGTATAGGGTTTTCTTCCAATGCAAACTAAAACTTTGTCAGAAGATAAAGTTTCTGTTTTTTTATTAGAATTTGTAAAGGTAACGCTGGCCGGGTTTTTTTGTTTTTCTATATGGCTCACTTTAGATTCTAATTTAAAATGGAGTCCTTGTTTTTCCAGAAGTTTTTTAAGTTTTTCTCTTAAGTCTCGATCCATTGTAGGGCAAAGGGAAGAGCCAGCTTCTATAACAGTGACTTCACTTCCAAGTCGATTCCAAACAGATCCTAATTCTAAACCAATATATCCTCCACCAATAACAATTAATTTTTTAGGGACTTCTGTAAAACTTAAAGCCTCTGTAGAAGATACAATTGTTTTGTGATCCCATTTTGCAAAAGGGAGTTCTAAAGGAATGCTTCCTGTTGCTAGAATAATAGATTTAGATTTTACAATTTCTTTTTTATTGTTTTCAGAGGTGATTTCAACTTCTGTATCAGATTTTAACTGTCCCCAGCCTGTTAATTTTGTAATTTTATTTTTTTTAAATAAAAAATCAATTCCTTGAGTCAGATCTGAAACAACTTTTTCTTTTCGTTTTAACATCTTATCAAGCTGAAGTTTTATATTTTCAACAGAGATCCCATGCTGTTGGGCTTCTTTTTTTATAAATTCATAATGCTCACTGGATTCTAAAAGTGCTTTAGAGGGAATGCATCCTACATTGAGACAGGTTCCTCCAAGTGTTTTTGTTTTTTCTACAACAGCAGTTTTGAGTCCTAGCTGCGCAGCTCTTATGGCTCCTACATAGCCACCAGGTCCTGAACCAATAATAATAAGATCAAATTCTTTCATATCTTTATATTTCTATCAGTAAACTTGCGGGTTCTTCAATCCCTTCTTTAACTTTCACTAAAAAACCAACCGATTCTCTTCCATCAACAATACGATGATCGTAAGAAAGAGTAAGGTACATCATAGGTTTTATCTCTATTTTGCCTTGAATGACAACTGCTCTTTCCTCTATTTTATGCATCCCTAAAATGCCACTTTGAGGAGGGTTTAAAATAGGTGTAGAAAGTAAGGAGCCAAAAACTCCTCCATTACTAATAGTAAAAGTTCCTCCAAAAAGATCATCAGGAGTTAATTTTTTATTACTAGCCTTTTCTTTATAAGTTAAAATTTGTTTTTCGATCTGTCCTAAATTTAAACTTTCACTATTAAAAAGAACAGGAACAACCAAGCCTCGCTCTGTTCCTATAGCAACACCAATATTAAAAGAATCATTGTAGACAATATCGGTTCCATCAATAAATGCATTTATTTTAGGGTATTGTTTAAGGGCAGACACAACGGATTGTACAAAAAAGCTCATGAAACCAAGTTTGATTCCATATTTTTTTATAAAACTGTCTTGATGTTTTTTTCTTAATTCTATAACTCTAGACATATCGACTTCATTAAAGGTGCTTAAAGTTGCTGTTGTATGCTGAGATTCAACAAGTCGCTCTGCTGTTCTTTTTCGCATGAGACTCATAGGCTCTCTTCGTTGCCCTTTTGAACTTGATTTTTGTGGAATAGATTCGAGAGGTTTAAGAGTTTCAGATTCAAGAGATTCAGGTTGGTTTAAAGCTTCTAAAATATCTTTTTTTGTAAGTCGTCCGTCTTTTCCCGTTGAGGCCATGCTTTGAGGGTCTAAATTATGTTTTTCAATAAGATGCCTGACAGAAGGGCTTAACTTAAGGCTGGAAGAATCGTTTTCAAAAGTGGGAGTCGCTTTTTGCAAAGATGTAAACTCATCTTTTGGAGTGGGTGATGGAGTAGGTGATGGAGTAGATTTTGAAATGACTTTTTGAGAAGTATCTATAGTTGCCAGAACATCTCCTACAGAAACCGTTTCACCTTTTTGTTTGAGGATGGTTAAAGCCCCATCTGATTCTGCAGGAATTTCCATAGAGGCTTTGTCTGTTTCTAAAATAACAAGAACTTCACCTTTTTGAACTAGGTCTCCTTGGGCTTTTTCCCAAGTATCAATTTGAGCTTCGGTGACTGATTCTCCTACAGATGGAACTTTGACTTCTAATTTCATAAGGGTATCTTAATACCTAAACGGATGAGAGACAATTTTTCATTATCTTTTCTTGCTCTTTTTTATGTGTTTTTTCAGACCCTTCTGAGGAAGCGGCCCCTTCTTTTCGTCCTATATATTCGATTTCTATGTGTTGACCAAGAGCTTTTAATAACTCCTCTAATTGATTTTTTATATAAAACCAAGCTCCACGATTTTTAGGCTCTTCTTGAAGCCATATTATTTTTTTAAGACCAGGAAAACCATTTAAAATAGGATTTAATTTTGTATCTGGAAAAGGGTAAAGTTGTTCAATTCGAAAAACTCCAAAATGATTTTGAGATTGAGAATTTTGACTGAGATAAGATTTGAAATCATAAAAAACTTTTCCACTACATAAAACTAAAGTTTTTATACTTAGAGGGTCTTGTATATTTGCGTCCCAAATGACTTCTTTAAATTCTCCTTCCAAAAGGTCTTTTTTAGAAGAAATAACTTCTGGATGCCTTAAAAGAGATTTAGGTGTCATAATAATAAGAGGGGCTCTGTTTTTTAGAAGTAATTTTTGCCGTCTCAAAACATGAAATAAATTAGCAGGAGTTGTTAGATTACAAACTCTCATATTGTCTTGAGCACAAAGTTGTAAAAATCGCTCTAAATAAGCGCTAGAATGCTCTGGTCCCTGTCCTTCATATCCATGAGGAAGTAAAAGGGTAAGATCTGTTTCTTGCAGCCACTTTAATTTTCCTGAGGCGATAAATTGATCTATGATAATTTGAGCTCCATTTACAAAATCTCCAAATTGAGCTTCCCATAAAGTCAAAAAATCGGGAGCTAAACAAGAATTTCCATATTCAAAAGCAAGCACAGCCATTTCTGAAAGGGGAGAATTGTACAAGCAACATTCTTGATTTTTGTTTTGAATTAATTGCTTCAAAGGAGAGTAAGTTTTTTCAGTTTCACAATCATAATAAATAGCATGACGATGAGAGAAGGTTCCTCGAATGGAATCTTGACCCGATAATCTTATAGAGTATCCGTCTTTTAAAAGAGTTCCATAGCTTGCTAATTCACAAAGAGCCCAATCTAATTGATCATTTTCAATAAATTTTTTTCTTTTTTCAATGAGTTTTTTAATTTTTGGATGCAGATTTATTGTTGTAGGCTCTTCTTGAAGAACTTTAAAAACTTCTTCCAGATTTTTTAGACTTGTATTTGTTGTTTTAAGAGCTTGTCGATCTGTAAGAGTTTTAATTCCAATAAAATCTTTTTCTTTAAATTTATCCTTCCTTTCTTTCATATCTTTCATATCTTTTAAATCTTTTTCTAAATCTGCATTAATTTGATTAGATATTTCTGAAGCCTTCTCTTCTGTAAGTGTATTTTCTTTTAAAAGGCTTTCTTTGTATGCTTGAACAACACTTTTTGTTTTTTTGATTTTTTTATAAAGAATGGGCTGGGTAAAAGAAGGTTCGTCACCTTCATTATGTCCGTATTTTCTATAACCTATAAATTCAACAAAAATATCTTGCCCAAATTCCTGGCGAAAACGCAAAGAAATATCCATAGCTCTTAAACAAGAATTAACATCATTGGCATTAGCTAGAAGAACAGGAGCTTTTATAGACTTTGATAAATCTGAAGCAAAAAGAGTTGATCGACCCTCTTGAGGTGTTGTTGTGAACCCAATTTGATTATTTAAGATAATATGAATAGATCCTCCAACCGTATAACCTTTAAGTTGAGAAAGCTGCAAGGTTTCACTTGTAGAGCCTTGCCCACAAAAGGAAGCATCTCCATGAATTAAAACAGGAACAACTGTTTTTCTATCTTGCGTGTCTTTATTTTTCCTTTGAAGAGCTCTTGTGATTCCGCAAATAACAGGATTGACACTTTCTAAATGACTTGGATTATAACCCAGATAAACATGACAAGGTCCATTTTGAGTTTTTCTCAAAGAAGAAAAACCTAAATGATATTTCACATCTCCTGTGAAAACGCTGTCAGAAAAAGAAAAATTACTGGGATTATCTTGAAATTCTGCAAAAATAATTCTGGGATTTTTTTTCAAAACATTAATAAGAACATTAATTCTTCCTCTATGAGCCATCCCTAAAGTTAAATGTGTCATTTTGAGTTGAGTTCCTTTTTCTAATAGATATTCTAAAGCAGGTATCAAGACATCTAAACCCTCTAGAGAAAATCGTTTTTTTCCTAAAAAATGAAAGTGTAAAAATTGTTCTAAATTTTCAGCAGCAACAAGGTGATGAAAAGCTTTTTGTTTTTCTGAAGGAGAAAGTTGGAATTGGTGAGTTTCAAATTCTTTAAAAAACCATTGAGCTATTTTAGGATGGCAGCTACCAACTTCCAAAGATAAATGTCCGCAATAAGTTTTTTCTAAAAAATCCAAAGCTTGTTTTAAAGAGAGATCTTTTTTAAGAAGGTGTTTGATAGAAAAAAATTTCTTATTTAAATCTTCAGAAGTGATTTGAAAATCTTTTAATTTTGGAAATCCTTTATCTGTATCGGCTTCTAAAGGATTCCATTGAGCTTTTAAATTTCCATATTCTCTATAAGCATGAAGAAGCTGATAAACTTGAAATTCCTTTTCTAAATTTTGAGATGTTCCTTGGGAAAGGGGGCTACTTGCCGCATGCATTCCTTGAAAAAACCATCTCCAAGAATCCTCAACTTGCTGAGGGTCTTTGAGATAAAGCTCGTAGAGCTCTTCAGAATACTCTAAATTAGATCTTTGAAGCTGGCCTTCTGGCTTAAAAATATTTGAGCTCATTATGGTTCTCTTTTATTTTTCTAACACATATCTTTACTCTTTCAATAGATTTTGTAAATCCTCATAGATTTCTTTTGTAAAGAAAATTATACACTGCAAGATAGCCTATTATCTTAGATTTTCTTATTTTGTATTTATCTAAAAAGTGTTTCATAATTTAGAGAGATTTATGATTCATCAAATGTTTACAGGTAATGCAATATTAAATAAGGAAGAATTTTTCCTTATTGTTAGGAAGGTTTTAGAATATCTTTTGCATTTATTTCCTTCTTTTTGGAATTTTGTTTTATTCAATGTAGATAAAAGCTCTATAACCGCTGGAAAGCTTGTTATAGGCTTGAGCTTTTTAGTCACAGGATATGTATCTATAAGGCTATTGGTTTCCTATTTTGAGCGCAGGGTTTTATCTAGGTTAGACATAGAAGTCCCTAAAAAATATACAATTAAAATTCTGCTTTTTTATTTTTTAATTTCTCTTTTATTTTTATTCACACTTTATTTAATCAATATTCCTTTGACCGTGTTTACAGTGGTAGGGGGTGCGATTGCTTTAGGGATTGGTTTTGGAGCTAAAAATATTATGAGCAATTTAATTAGCGGAATCGTTATAGTTTTAGAGCATCCTATAAGAATTGGAGATTTAATCGAAATAGATACTCTTAGGGGAATTGTAGATAATGTTGGTTTTAGAGCAACAACTATTAAAACTTTAGATAATACTCATATTATTGTTCCTAATAGTTTTCTTTTAGAGCAAAAAGTTTTAAATTGGACTCTTTCAGACAAGGTTATACGCTCTCAAATTCGAATAGGAGTTGCTTATGGCTCTCCTGTTAAAAAAGTAGAAGAACTTCTTTTAAAAGTAGCAGAAAATCAAGAGAGAGTTTTGACTTATAATAAAAATCAAAAGCCAATGGTTTTTTTCTCTGACTTTGGAGATAATTCTCTGGTTTTTCAATTAAATTATTGGGTTGCTGTAGAAAATATTTTTGATATTAAGCAAGTTGCAAGTATGATTCGTTTTGAAATTTACAAAATCTTTGGAGAAAATAATATTACTATTGCTTTTCCTCAAAGAGATCTTCATATCAAAAATCCTATAAAAGTAGATTTGAATTCGCCTCCCTCTTAAATACTTAAAAATAGGTTGAACTTAATTTTTAAAAAGAATAAGAATGAAAGAAATGAAACCACTTTCTATTTTTTTATCTTTAGATCTGGATAATAAAGAACAAGTTTTTTCTTTAGTTAAAGAAACTCATCCGTATCTTCTGGGTTATAAAATAGGCCCTCGTTTATTTCTCAAACAGGGACCAGATTTAATTTTAAAAATAAAAGAATATAATTCTTTATTGAAAATTTTTTTAGATTTTAAATTCTATGATATCCCTTCTTCAACGCTAGAAGCCGTTCGTTCTGCTTTTATTATTGGAGCCGATTATGCAACAGTTCACTCTTCAGTAGGTTTGCCCACTTTAAAGGCTTTGTGTGATTTGGAAAAAGAACTTAATCAAAAGAGATTTTTTAGAATTTTACCTGTGACTGTTTTATCCAGTGTAGAAGATGACCAAATTTTAAAAAAAGTAGAAGAACAAGCAAGATTAATTGTAGAAAGTGGATTTAATGCTTTGGTATGCTCTCCTTTAGAGCTGAAGCACTTAAGAAAGAAGTACAAAGATATGCTATTAGTAACACCTGGAATTCGAATGCAAGGAGATGAAAAGGGAGATCAAAAAAGAGTGATGACTCCAGAAGAAGCTTTTCAAGCAGGAAGTTCTATTTTAGTGATGGGTCGAAGCTTAATAAAAGCTCAAAATCCAGAAGAAGTTTTAAAAAAATTGAGTCAAAAAATTCATGCGTAAAGTTGTTGGTATTCATTCGGCAAGAGAAGCTTTAAAGGCTCGATCTAAAAAAGAAATCAAACGGTTTTATTTAAAACCAGCATGGGAAAAAAATATAGATTTGGTTCGTTTATCAAAATTGGCTGAGGAGAAGCATATTCAGCCAGAAATTCTATCTTTAAAAAAAATGAATCAAATTCATGAATACCATCAAGGCGTTTGTGTGGAGGTGGAAGATCATCTGGTTTTTTCAGAAAAAGATTTAAAAGAGAAATCGGTGGTTCTTATTTTAGATGGCTTAGAAGATCCTAAGAATTTTGGTGCCATTATAAGGACATCTTGGTTGATGGGAGTTGATGGAATTTTTATATCCTCAAATCGATCAGTGTCTTTAACTCCTTCTGTAATTAAAGTTGCTAGCGGGGGAGTGGAATATGTTCCTATAGAAATAAGGCAGGATTTATACTCTTGTGTTGAGTATCTGAAAAAGGCTGATTTTTGGGTTTATGCATTAGACTCTTTTGGAAAAGAAAGTTTTTGGCAGGAAAAATTTCCAAATCGGACGGCTTTTATTTTAGGAAGTGAGGAATCTGGTGTCAGAAAAAGTCTTCTTAAAGTTTCTGATAAGAAAATATCTATTCCTCAAAAGACTCAAGAGGCCAGTTACAATGTTTCTGTCGTTGCAGGGATGGCATTAAGCGAATATTCTAGGCAATTAAGGATCTTTGAATAAGCATCTAAGGCTTGTGTTTTAGAAGTAGATATTTTATATAAATTGAGACAGCTGGGTTAGCTCAATTGGTAGAGCAGCTGATTTGTAATCAGCAGGTTGGGGGTTCAAGTCCCTTACCCAGCTCCAAATATGGAGGGATGCCCGAGTGGTTAAAGGGGACGGTCTGTAAAATCGTTGGCTTATGCCTACGTAGGTTCAAATCCTACTCCCTCCACCATTTTTGACAGGAAAATTATATGTCTTATAAACTTTTAGAAACCTCTGCTTTAGTTCTTCTTTGTGATAAAGGTTTGAGCTATCAAACACCTCTTTCTAAAAAATTCTTATCTTATCTGGATCTTTCTTCCGGAGAATCTATTTATAAATCTTATTCCAATTATTACCCTAAGATTAATCATGTTATTCATAGTAGAAAATATATAGTACATAAATCCTGTTCTAATTTTTTAAAAACTTATGGAGATACTTCTCAGTTAATTTTTCTAGCTTGTGGTTTTGATCCTGTTTTGATTAAAATGCAGGAATTATTTCCAAAAAATAAAATTTTTGGAATAGATAATGAAGTCAAAGAAGTTGAAAAATTGACTCAAACTATTCTGCCTCAGTCTTTTATTTCTTATATTCAATCAGACATCCAAGATTATACAAGCATGATTCAAAAATTGATTCAAAAAGGATGGGATCCTTCTCGACCAACAGGCGTTGTTATAGAGGGGATTATTTATTATGTTCCTCCTTCTTTTTTTTGGTCTAATCTTTTAGCTATTAAAAAATTAACAAGTTCTTCTTTTTTTATTTGTGGTGATTTTTTACTGCCTTTAGATACCAGATTTATATCTAAGGAAAGTTTAGAGATGGGAAAATTTGTTTTTGAAACTATAAAAAAGAAATGTCAAATTAAGGATTATTACACTTGCTCTTTTGAAGATATGAAAGAAAAACTAAAATCTTTAGGATTTTCAGAGCCTTCTTTTTATCTTTTTGAAGATATTCAAAAAGAAAGATTAGGCTCTTCTCAAAGTAAAGAAGATTGCTATTTATCTTTTTTCTCTGCAGATTTAAAAAAATAAATAAAGTAAATTTTTTTAAAAAATATTAGGGAGATATAAAAGCATCTAAATCGTTAGTATCTAAATTTGTAGATTTTTTATGAAGAGCATTTAATAAAGCACCTTTTACTAACATATCTTTAAAATAGTGAGATTTATTAACTGCTAAAATCCAATCATATAAAAAAAGTCTAAAATGTTTCATATTTTCAAAATCCCTACCTAAAGGATCTTGTTTTGAGATTAAAGATTTATATTTTTCAAGTTCTTCTGTTGTCATAAGATGAATAGCGGCAAGAAAATGTCCTCTATCTGTTGCTTCTTTATTGTATTTTTCATAGAGGGCTTTATTGTTTATTTTTGCATAATAGATAGATAATGCATAAAAAGAAGGAGCAAACCCCCAATCAGCTGATTCTTTAAGATCCTTTAAAGCTTCATCAAAATACCCATAGAATAGTTTGATATAAGCTCTGTGATACATTTCTTTTGGAATTATTTCTACATCTAATAGTTCAAAAGCTTTTTGAGGGTTTTTATTAGCAAAATAGAATCTAGCAAGAAGTTGTCTAGGCCAGTAAATATTAGGATTTTTAGAGATAAAGTTTTGTAAAGAAATTACTTTTTCATTAATCATTTCCTGATTTTCTTTTGTTACTTGTTGAAAAATGATGTTAAATTTTTCTGGAAAAGTTTCTTCTACCTCTATTGGTGTTAAGTAGTTTGGTCCCATTTCATAAAGGTAATTCAGGTAGGAAAATAAAAAATCATCCTCTTTTAAAAGAGGGGGAGTGCGTTTTTTTAAAAGCTCTATAAGTCTTTGAGAAGGGGTGCAAGCTGCTAAATTATCAAATCCTGCTTTAAAAACGCCTCGAACTTTTCCGTCAATAATAACAGGTCCTCCGCTAGATCCTTTTAAATGGCCATTATTAGTTGAGGTGTAGAAATTTTCTTCATTATAAAAATAGAGAGTTTCAAATTTTATTTCTCGAAAAGAAGAAGATAGAAAGGGCTTAGGGTAGGTTGCAGGGTATCCATAAATCACCCCTTTTTGATGAATGTTCGGTTCAATAGATGCTATTTTTAAAGGGATGAGATTTTTTTTCAATTCAGGGTATTTATTTTTATCTATTGTTAAAACAGCAAGATCATTTTTAAAATCAATATGAAGAACTTCTTTAAAGTAAATTTTAGAATAAGTTTGTTTTTCTTTTGATGGATTAAAAAAATAAAAAGAATCTAAAAAATCATTTCCTAAAAGTTGGTAAGTTTTTTTAAATTCTTGTATGATGTCTTGTGAATTTTTTTTAGAAGATTGGTCATGAATCTTTTTAAGATGTTGTTGATATTTTTCAGGAATAATCAAATGAGCATTAGTTACAAATTGATTTTCTCCTATGTAAAATAAAGTTCCAAAATTAGTTTTTGATTTTATAGGATTATAAATTCTAAAAACAGAATTTCTTATTTTTGGATGTGCATAATTTTTACTATAGCTTACAAAAGGCAGAAAAAATAATAAAAAATAAAGACGCTTCATATAGGAGTTTAATTATCATAAAAGGTACCTTTAATCTATGGGGATTTATTGGAGTGTAAATATTTTATAATAGGTTTTTTGAGTTTTTTATAAGCCTTATTAAGCCTTTAGTTGAGCTTGATAAAGATATTTTTTACTAATCAAGGGATTGAAAAATACTTCTTGTTTTTTGGTTTTTCTTAAAGAATAATTTATGAGAAGATTTTTTTAGAAAAAGGAGAAAATATATGAGTAAAATAGCAACAATTATTATAATTTTATTGGGAAGCTTACTAGTAAATTGCAGTAAAAATTCAAGATCTTTAATGGCAGTAGGGCCTATAGATAGACCTTTTGCTAGCTTATCTGAAGATGAAGAAGAAATTTTTCAAGAATCCGAAGCTCCTAAAGCTCCTGTAAATAAAATAGCCATGACATGCACTAGATTTAATTCAAAAGTACTTTATATTCTTAATGAAATTGCTGGCTCTGAAAAAATTAATGGACAATATGTATGTGTATTAGATATTTTTTCTAATCAAGATCCTTATGATTGGAATGCTAAAAATGATAAGAACTATTGCAGAAAAGTATTAGAACAAGAAAGAGCAAGATTAACTTCTTTAGCTTGGGATTGTTTGTAGTTTTTTAACTTAATTGCAATTTTGAAGTTTAGACATTGTATGGTTCGTTGATGTTATGCATGTTTTTAGGTATTTGAAATGCGAGGATTTAGATACTTTTGAATCATAAGCTTTGTTGCAAGAAGATTCAATTTGAATTTCATAATAATAATAATCAATATTAGAAACAGAATCAAAAGTAATATTATAGGAAAACAAACCTTTTGTTTTTCCTATTTCAAAATCAATTGCTTCTGTGTAATCAATATTATATTTTTTAGAAAGATCTTTTGCTACATAGTGATCATAAGCTGCTGCGCAAATTTTAATATTGTTAGGATTGGTAGAATTTTCAACACATGTGTTGAAAGTTTTTCTTGCTTTGCAAACTTCCTGTAAAATGCTGCTTGCTGTGGGTGGCGTAGTAACTGTAGAGCTATCTGCTTTAGCCGTCATTGTAAAAAGTAAAGCGATAACTAATAAATTTATTTTTTTCATAAGATTCTCCTTGATGTGATTCATGCTTTTATTAAACTCAATTACAGTCTTGAAGTTTAGACATTGTAGAGGTCATTACTACTAAACACATTTTTAGATGTTTAAAATGTGAGGGGTTAGATATTTCTAATTCAGAAGCTTTGTTGCAAGAAGGGTCGACCTGAATTGGAAAAGACAAACGAGCAACATAGCCATTATTAAAACCGATACTATATAAAAACTTACCTTCTGTATCACCCATTTCATAATCAAATAATTCTTCATAAGTAACCTTATGTTTTTTTAAGCTTTTTTCTAGAGATTGAACATAACTTAATTCGCAAGAATAAAAATTGTCAGTATTTGTGGATTTTTCAACACATTTGATGAAATCTTTTCTTGGTTTGCAAAATTCTTTTAAAACGCTACTTGTTTTGGGTGTCGCATCCGTAGAACTATTTGCTTTAGCCGTCATTGTAAAAAGTAAAGCAATAACTAATAAATTTAATTTTTTCATAATTTTCTCCTTGATTTGATTTTCTGTAGTAGTAAATCTTATAGAGAGAGTTAAATCAAAATTTTTTTATATAAGTGTAAAAAAAAGACAAAAAAAGCTAAAAAACTCAAAAAAAAGCCCAAAAAAAGCCCAAAAAAAATTGGGCTTTATTTATTTATAGTTTTATAAAATTTTAATTCGTTAAATCGTTACATTTTTGAACTCTATTCATTTCACTCGCTATTGATAGTGCGCACATTTTTACAGAAGAAAAACGATTTGGGTTATCTGCTTTTAATATTTGGTAAAATATTTCGCCTGTTGGTTTTTGATAAGAGAAGATAGACCAAGAGGGTAAAGATTTTTTAGAAATTTTTATTTTATCGCAAGAAGGATGAATTTGAATTGCATCATGAAAATTATACTTACCAATCCTATACTGACCTTTAATATAAGGATGATCACTAGAAGTTATAGTATAATCAAATATAGCTTCTGTATTGAACTTTTCATAATCCAATGATTCTTTATAATTAACGAAACTACCAAAGAAAGGGCCACTCGTATCCTTTTCTTTATTATGTATATGCCTTGCTATCTTGTAATAATCTGATCCACAAGCACGTATTTCTTTAGCATTTGTAGAATCTTCAACACATGTGATGAAATTTTTTCTTACTTCACAAGCCTCACTTAGAAGTCTATCGAAATAAACAAATAGGTGCTTATATGGATTCTCATCATACTTGCCTGAATATACTCTTGAATAACCGTGTGCTTTAGCCGCCATTGCAAAAAACAAAATGACTGCTAATAAATTTATTTTTTTCATAATTTTCTCCTTGGTTTGATTTATGTTTTTATTAAACTTAATTACAATCTTGAACTCTATTCATTTCACTCGCTATTGATAGTGAGCACATTTTTACAGAAGAAAAACGATTTGGATTATCTGCTTTTAATATTTGGTAAAATATTTCGCCTGTTGGTTTCACCTGCCAGATAGAAAAGGTGGATAAGGATTTTTTAGAAATTTTTATTTTATCGCAAGAAGGGTGAATTTGAATTGTATCATAAAAATTATAAAGACCTCCACCACGAGATATAGCAAAATAAAATACAGCTTTTCTATTAAACATTTCATAATCTAATGATTCTCGATAATTAATATCACGAGAACCAACATTAAATATCATGTGTTTATC
>JBPCUO010000076.1:0-15194 GCA_051011135.1 Bdellovibrionales bacterium | reverse complement strand
ATGCTGTAGGAAACATGATAAAGCTCATGCTCTATAAAAGAAATAAAATCTATCCAAGTAAAGTGCGACACTATTAAGCCTTTTTTTCAAGAACTGCAAAAGTTATAAAAAAAGAAGGGAGAAAAATCAAGCCTAAAACCACCTCTATAGGTTTTGCCAGGATTAAAGCTCCATATAAAAGAATCACCAAAGCCACCCACTTTAAAAAAACAAAGCTTAAAACCACAGAAGTTTTTTTTCTTTCGAAAAACCATCTGGAAATCTTTAAAAACAAGCATCCATAAACTTGAGAGAAAAGAAAAACAACCAGAAAAGCCAGATAGTTAAAAGAAACTACGAGAGTTAGTGGCGCGAGCATTAAAGCCAATGCTACTTGAATGAAGAGAGTTTTTTTAATCATTTTAGTTTTTTAAAAAAATTAAGGAACCATAAAAGATAACAAATAAAAACAGAGCTTATAAGGCCCCAACCCTTTAGCGCAAAGGCTTTATCTATATAATAACCCACAACCAGGCCTACCGCGATATAAGAAAAAATTTCAAACCCTAATAATAAAAACTTTTTCAAAACCTAACTCCTGGTTGGTTTCTAAATCTATCATAAAGCCAATTTATTTTTTGACGAACAAAAGGTGTTGGGGGAGAGATTTTTTCCAACTCTCTAATAGCAAGTCGAAATTGTTTTTTTTCTTCATAAATTAAAGCAAGCGACTCTCTAAACAAAGACTTTTTATGAGGGTATTTTTTAATTTGTTGTTTTAAAAAAGGAATCGCTTTTTTAAAATTTTTTTGAGCAATGTAGATGCTACTTTTAAGTATATCTATACTTGCCCGATCTTCTAAAGAAAGTAGCTTTTTAGAAATACCTTGAAGCTCCCTTAAAGATTGTTCGTATTTGTGAAGCAGGAAAAAGCTTTTAGCAATTTGGTATTGGTATTGGTATTTTTTTTTAGGGTAAGGGGTAAACTCGAGACTTTCTTTATAATACCTGATTGCTTTTCTATAACTTTTTAAATCATAAAAGTAAATTTCAGCAAGGGAGCTTTCTACTTCCTTTTTTTCTTTAAAAGACAAAATCTCTGGGGCGTTTAGCTGCTCTAAAAGGAGCCTTTCATAAAACAAAGCTGCCGCTATTGGTTTCTTATATTTTTCCAAACACAAAGCTGCTGCCTTATAAGCAAACTTTTTTTTCCAAGCCAAGCTGGTTTTAGGGTTTTTAAAAATATCGTACGCCTGCATGCAGCGGCCTTTTTTAAGTTGTCTTTGAGCCAAAAACTCTTTTGTCTTTAAAAAACAAGAGTTGGTAAGTAACAGACAAAAAAGACTAAATATCCTCAGGGTCTTCATCAACTAAAGTTGCTCCCGTAACCTTTTCTCCATCTTTTAAATTAATAAATTTTACACCTTGAGAAACCCGTCCAAAAATAGAAACACCAGTAACAGAAAATCTTATCGATTGACCTTGGTTTGTTGTAATTAAAACTTGTTTATTTGGTGAAACAGAATTCGCATAGATAACATCACCTGTTTTTTCTGTTATTTTTTGGCCTAACACACCTTTTCCTCCACGATTTTGCACTTTAAATTGAGAAATCGCTGTTCTTTTTCCAAAACCTCTTTCTGTAACAACAAGAATTTCTTTAGATTCATCTTCTGGAGAAACTGTTTCCATAGATACAACAACATCTCCTTCTTGAAGGCGAATTCCTCTAACTCCACGAGAGGTGCGGCCTGTTGGTCGAACATCTGTTTCTTTAAATCGAATCACCTGCCCCTTTCTTGTAAAAATAAAAAAAGTGCCTTCGCCTTGGGCGACTTGAGCATCTTGAAGGGTATCGTTTTCATCAATGCTTAAAGCGGTCACACCACCTGCGCGAGGTTTTGCAAAAAGCTCTAGGGCAGTTCGTTTTAAAATACCTTTTTTTGTAATCATAGAAACATAGCCCTTACTATCTTTTAAATTTTTAATTGGTAAAACTGAACGAGGCTCTTCTTTTTCTTTAAAGGATAATAAATTATTTAAAGACCGTGCTTTTGTTTGTCTAGACCCTGTAGGGATTTTAAAAACATCCAACCAATGAAGGCGACCCTCAGAAGAAAAAACCAGAAGAATATCCAGGGTATTCGCGCCCCAAACTTTCCAAACAAAATCTCCTTCTGTACGAAGATCCCAGCCCTTTAAACCCTTTCCTCCGCGTTTTTGCAGACGGTACTCTTGAAGCGGAATTCTTTTTATAAAACCCTTATAGGTTAAAAACAACACAACTTCTTCTTCTTTAATGAGGTCTCTATCTGTAATTTCCCCTCTAGAATCTTGAATTTCAGTTCTTCGCTCCTTGCTATATTTAGATCTTATTTCTTCCAGCTCTTCCTCAAGAATTTTTTTAATTTCCGTTTCGCTTGATAAAATATGTTTGAGTCTTTCTGCTTCTTCAAAAAGCGCTAGGCGATCTTTTTCTAGGTTAGATCTTTCAAGGCCTGTTAATTTTTGAAGTCTCATCTCTAAAATAGCTTGCGCTTGTCGATGAGAAAACTCAAGCTCTGACATTAAAGACGCTCTTGCCTCTGAAGTTCCTCTGGCCGCTTTAATAAGAGCAATAACCTTGTCAATAGACTCCAAGGCTTTTTCCAAACCTTCTAAAATGTGAAGTTTTTCTTGGGCTTTTCTTAATTCAAAAATAAGCCTGTGGGTGATAACTTCTTTTCGATGTTCTATAAAAACAGCAAGCATTTCTTTTAAAGAAAAAACCCTAGGCTGGTTGTTTTTATCTAAAGCTAATAAAATAATTCCAAAACTTGTTTTTAGTTGCGTGTGTTTTTGAAGTTGGTTTAATAACACCTGCGGGTTATTGCCGCGCTTAAGTTGGATCACGATTCTTAAGCCTTCTCTAGAAGATTCATCTCTGATATCAGAGATACCCTCCACCTTTTTTTCTTTCACTAAATCAGCAATCGATTCAATGAGGCGCGTTTTATTAACTTGATAGGGAATTTCTGTTACAATAATTTTAGCGGGCCCGTCTTCTTCTTCTATTTCTGTTTTTGCAGAAATAGAAATTACCCCTCTTCCTTTTGTATAAGCAGCTCTTAAAGCTTCTCGGCCCTCAATAATTCCCGCTGTGGGAAAATCAGGTCCGTGAATTTTTTCCATAACCTCTTCTACAGAAACTTCTGGTCTTTCTAAAAGCAGGAGGCAAGCATCAACAACTTCTTTTAAATTATGGGGTGGAATATTACAGGCCATCCCCACAGCAATTCCTGAGCTTCCATTCACTAAAAGATTCGGGTATCTCGCTGGCAACACCAAGGGAATTGAAAGAGTGTCATCGTAGTTAGAGCCAAAGGGAACGGTTTCTTTTTCAATATCTTTTAAAAGCTCTTCTGCTAGAGCTGTCATTCTTATTTCAGTATATCTTGAAGCCGCAGCATTATCTCCATCTATAGAACCAAAGTTTCCTTGTCCATCCACCAAAGGATCTTGCATAGAAAAATCTTGAGCCATACGAACAATAGCGTCGTAAACAGCGTTTTCACCATGGGGGTGATACTTACCAATCACATCCCCAACCACTCGAGCGGATTTTTTAAAGGGTTTGTCGTGCGTGTTGTTTAAATCATTCATCGCAAAAAGAATTCTACGATGCACAGGCTTAAGCCCATCTCGAACATCAGGAAGAGCTCTTCCTACAATAACACTCATAGAGTATTGAAGATACGAATCTCGCATCTCCTTATTGATATCAACAAGTACTATAGAGTCTTTTCTCTTGTTTTCTACATCACTCATACATCTAGGTCTCTAGCATTAAGGGCATTGTTAGAAATAAAATTTCTTCGAGGCTCCACTTTTTCCCCCATTAATAAACTAAAAGTTTCATTAGCAGCGAGGGTATCATCAAGCGCAACTTTTAAAAGAGTTCGGTTTTCTTCGTTGAGTGTTGTTTCCCAAAGCTGTTCAGGATTCATCTCTCCAAGCCCCTTGTATCTTTGTATATACAACCCCTTTTTACAAATTTCTGTAATACGCTCAGCAAAGTCTTCGTAGCTTAAAAACTCTTCTTCTTGCTCTTTAACTTTTATTCTTACCGGCAGCGGACAGGTTTGTTGGATTTTTTGATAAATGCGTTTTAAATCTTTCCACTTAGCGGAAAGTGCTAATTTACTATCGAATACATTGTTTTGAACATGGCCAAACCGAACTGTTTTAATGCTAACCCTTTTATCTCCACTCTCTTCTTCGTCAACCAGGGAAGAAACCTCTGAAAACCCGAGAAGAGGTTTTGATTTTAAATCCCCACTAAGCTTTTCTATTTTTTTCTGAAGACCCTCAGGGTTTTTTAATATTTCTGGAAGGTCTTGTTGTTGGGCGAGCATAAACACTAAAACAAGCTTTTCAAGTTGAGTTATCTTATCTAAAGCTTTTCTATACTCTTGAGAAAGCAACAGGATTTCATGAAGGGACTCTTTTGTTTTGCCTTCCATTTCAATATTAGCCAAAGCTCTTTTAAAAATTTGTTCGTTAAGCCCTTGCTCGTCTTTTAAGTAGTAAATCTCTTTTCCTTTTTTCATTCTGTAAAGAGGGGGTTGGGCAATATAAACATAACCCTTTTCAATAAGCTCAGGCATTTGGCGGTAAAAAAAAGTAAGTAGTAGGGTCTTGATATGAGAGCCATCGACATCCGCATCCGTCATAATAATTACTTTATGGTAACGAACCTTGTCGAGATTCATTTCTCCCTTACCTACACCAGCTCCTATCGCTGAAATAATTGTTCGAATCTCTTCATTAGAAAGAACTTTGTCAAAGCGAGCTTTTTCTACATTGATAATCTTACCTCGAAGCGGTAACACCGCTTGAGTTCTTCTATCACGGCCCTGTTTTGCACTACCTCCTGCCGAATCTCCTTCCACAAGATAGAGTTCGCATTTTTCAGGATCTTTCTCTTGGCAATCGGCCATTTTTCCAGGTAGGGACGCTCCATCCAATGCGCTTTTTCTTCGCGTGAGCTCTCTTGCTTTTCTAGCAGCTAAACGAGCTTGCGCTGCTTGAACCGCTTTTTTTACAACTTTCTTAGCTTCTCCAGGATTTCTCTCCAACCAATTAGATAGCTTTTCATTTAAAAAAGATTCAACAATACCTTTAACTTCGTTGTTTCCTAGTTTTGTTTTTGTCTGCCCTTCAAATTGAGGCTCTTTAACTTTTATAGAAACAATACATGTCAGGCCCTCTCGAGCATCTTCTCCCTCAAGCGAGTTTTTAAAATCCTTTAATAGGTTTTCGTTTTGGGCATAGGTATTTAGTGTTTTTGTCAGGGCTGAACGAAACCCCACAAGGTGTGTGCCGCCCTCTATAGTTCCTATGTTATTACAATAAGTAAATATATTTTCTTTGTAAGAGTCGTTCCACTGGCAAGCGATTTGAACATGCACATCTTGTTTAATGCCTTCAAAAAAGATAACATCTTTATTAACAATATTTTCTCCCCGGTTAATAAAAGAAACAAATTCTTGTATTCCGTTTTCGTAACAAAAAGTTTCTTCTCGACCAACTCTTTCATCTTTTAAAATTATATTGAGTCCTTGATTTAAAAATGCCAGCTCTCTAAGGCGAGTTGCCAGAGTATCGAATGAAAATTGAGTCCGCTCGTCTTTAAAAATTTCTCGATCAGGTTTGAAGTTTGTTTTTGTTCCTGTTTCGTTTGTTGGGGTGGTTTTCTCTATAGGAGAAGTCGGGATTCCTTTTTCATAACTTTGTCTCCAAACAAAACCAGATCTTTTAACTTCTACAATACAAAAACTAGAAAGGGCATTAACAACAGAAGCACCAACCCCGTGGAGCCCACCGGAAACTTGGTAAGTGTCTTTATTAAATTTTCCACCAGCATGAAGTGTTGTCATAACAATTTCAAGAGCTGACTTTCCTTTTTTATGTTCATCAACAGGAATTCCTCTCCCATCATCTTCTATAGTTACAGAACCGTCTTCGTGTAAAATGATAATTATTCGATCACAATGATCTGCGAGACTTTCATCAACGGAGTTGTCTACAATTTCATAAATAAGGTGGTGATACCCTCTTTCTGTTGTGTCACCTATATACATTCCAGGTCTTTTTCGAACAGCTGTTAAGCCCTCTAAAACCTGTATCGATTCTGCTCCGTAATTAGTTGGTTTTGTATTTTTAGTATCTTCACTCATCAAGTTTTATTGTCCCATTTTTTACTTGAAAAAACGAGGTGTTTCTCCTTGTTAAAGGTATTTTTTTACAATTAGTTAGAAAGGTTTGGCAAGGTATTTCTCCTAGGAAATCCAGGGTTTTTTCCACTGTTTTTTCATCCAACTCCATAAGAACATCATCCAAAAATAAGAAGGTGTTTTGAGCCTCTTTAAGCTGGGTTCCTAAAAGAGTTAGAAGGAGGGTTCTTTGTTGACCTTGGGAGCAATAACTTCTCGAATCTTGGTTGTTGTATAAAAAAATAATTTCATGTTTATGGGGGCCTGATAAACAGGAAGCAACTTGTTTTTCTATTTCTTGTTTGTTTTTCATATCTTCTTTAAGGGCCTTTAAACATGTTTCTTCCCCTAAAATGTCGCGACCATGGATTTGATATTTAAAACCCAGCTCTACTGGATTTTCAAAAAACTTTGAAGAAACCTTGTGAATGTTTTTCAAAATCTCCCTCAGCAATGCAAGTCTTGCTTGAGTTAATACAAAAGCCTTTTGTAAAAATTGTTGGTTTAAAACCTCTAGTGTATTTTCAAAATCTCCCTCTGAAATCTCGTCTTTTTTCAAGCTTTTAAGGAGCTGGTTTTTTTCTTTCAAAATGCGTGAAAAAGATATCAAGGCTTCTTTTTCTCCTCTTCCTAGAAGGATTTGATCTATAAAATCGCGTCTTTCTTGGGGGCCTTGACGGATAGCTTTAAGGCTTTGTTCTGTAAAAACAAAAAGAGGGAATTTTTTGCTTAAAAAATAAGGACTTACTTTTTTTCCACAATACCAGATCCTTTTTTTGGAACCATCTAATAAGATTTCTATTTCTGAACTACCCTCATCCTCTTCTATTTTTAAAAAAACAGAGGCTCTTTCCTCACCTTTTCTTATAAGATGGTCACTCACATAGGGTTTGAAACTTCGGCCTCTTAAGGCTACATGAATAGCTTCCAAAAGCGAAGTTTTACCTTCTCCATTATCTCCTAAAAAAAAATTAATAGAAGAAAACCCGCCTAAAGAAACTTGTTTATAATTTCTAAAGTTTACACATTGAACTTGTTTTAGAAGCATTAAAATTTCATCGGCATAACTATAGATTTATATCTTTCGTTTCCTTGTCCTTCGATAACACCGGAAGAAAGACTATCTTTTAGTATGATTTTAACTTCTTTTTCTTTTATAGAGTGTAGAATGTCCAAGATATACTGAGAGTTAAATCGAATTTTTAATTCATCTCCCTTGTGTTTACAAGGAATTTGTTCAGAAGCTTCACCTAGTTCTGGTTGTGAAATCTCGAGAGTTAGTACCTCGTTTTTAAAAGAAAATGTTATTCCTTTAAATCTTGCGCTTGTTAGAACTGAAATTCTTTTTAAGGCAGATAAAAATACTTCTCTATTTATTAAAATCTCGCGGCCCTCTTCTTTAGGTATGAGAAGTTTGTAATTAGGATAAGCGCCTTCAATTAAACGAACTGCCAAAATTTGGTTTTTAAATTTAAAAATCAGGCGTGGTTTATCTACAGAGATTTCGACCATTTCCTCTTCTTCAGAGGAGTGAATCATTTTTTTCACTTCTTGCAAGCCTTTTTTTGGAATGATAATCCCACCCTTTAAACCTTGTAACCCCTCGGAAGCGAGATCCACAAAACTCATACGATGACCGTCTGTTGCTACAAACCTAGAACTAGATTCTGATAAGGTTTCACAAAAAACACCTGTTAAGTGATAACGGGATTCATCTAGTGAAACGCAATAAAGTGTCTTATCAATAACCTCTAAAAGATCCCCTACAGAAACTTTATAATTATCTTCGGATTTGAATTTGGGGAAAACAGGAAAGTCTTCCGCGTTTAATCCATGAATACAAAAAACAGATTGATGGCCTTTTATTCTGACAGAATTATTCTTTTCTGAGTTTAAGGAAAAATCTCCCGAAGGAAGTTCTTTAACAATTTCAAAAAGTTTTTTACCACTCGTAACTAGTTTACCTTCTTTTTTTACAGTTCCTTCAAAATGACCACAAAAACTTAACTCAGAATCTGAGGCAAATAAATTTCCGCCTTTTTTAGTGGTCTCTAATAAGATATTAGAAAGCACTGGAAGATTTGTTCTTTTCTCTAAAATCCCTTGAACTTGAGATAATAAAGGGAGGAGATCTTCTTTTTTTACACTTAGATTCATAACTAATAACCTTTTTTAATTAATCTAGTAGTCGTAGAGTTGTGATTTTTGTGGATAAACTCTAAAACCTTGTTAAATCAACACCTTAACCCCACACAAAAAATAACCAAACCAACACAATTAAGCTCGAGGAAACTTATCCTATTTTTTTCCACAAACCTTACCACCATTTAAAAACCAACCCCGTTTAATTTTTGTTATAGTTGTGGATAACGCTGTTTATATTTTTAAAAACCAACCTAAACTCTGGGTTTTCTCGCTGTAGTTTTTCCACTTTTTTTATAGAGTTAATGACGGTTGTATGGTCTTTTTTATGAAATAAAAAACCAACATCGCTTAAAGATTTTTTTAAATAACTTCTTATAAAGTACATCGCTGTTTGGCGAGCTCTAACAATATTTTTTTTCCGAGTTGGCGACTTTAGATCCTCAACAGAAAGATTAAAGGATTGAGATACAATTTTTTGGATCTGTTCAACTGTTAATTCCGGTTGAGCAATATTTTTTAAAATATGAGCAAGGCGAGCCGTTGTTAAGCCACCACCATGAAGCTCAGACATCATTTTTATTTTATTTAAAACACCTTCTATTTCTCTTATAGAGTTTTTACAAACTTCCGCAACCTTATAAGAAGATTCTTCAGATAAAAAAAGATCTTTTTTCTTTAGCTTGTGTTTAACAATGGCGAGTCTTGTTTCTAAATCAGGATAAAAAATATCTGCAAGGAGCCCTCCCTCTAGTCGTGTTTTTATTCTTTCTTCAAGTTTAGGAATGCAGTGAGGGGGTTTATCGCAACAAAGAACAATTCGAGCTCCCTGCGATAAAAGATCGTTAAGGGTGTGAAAAAACTCTTCTTGAACTGCCTCTCCCTTAGCAATCATTTGAATATCATCAACAAGCAATATATCACAGTTGGTGCGATATTTTTTTCTAAAAAAATTCATCTCTCTTTTTTGTATAGATTGAACACACTCATTTAAAAACCTTTCCGCGGAAAGATATTTGATTTTTAAAGAGGGATTTTTTTTAAGAGCTTCGTGCCCAATAGCATTAAGGAGATGTGTTTTTCCAAGACCAGAAGGGCCGTAAATAAAAAGGGGATTAAAAGCAGGCTTACCCTCCGCTAATGTTAAAGAGGCGTTGTGAGAAAGCTCGTTGCTAGCGCCCACAATAAAGTTTTCAAAAGTATATTCGGGGTTAAAACAAGTCGCTTTAGGGCTAACAAAAGAAGTTGCAGCAGGTTGAATTGTTTTAACCTGTGAGGGTAGTAAAGAAGCTATTTCGAAATAAACACGACAAGGTTTTTTATAAAAAGAATTAAGGGATGTTTTTAAATCTTCCGTAAGGTTTTCTTGCATCCATTTTTTATGAAATTCAGAAGGTGTTTGGATGGTTAATACATAACCCTCTTCTTTTTTTTCAATTTGAGTAGAAACAACAGATTCTAACCAAGTTTTCAAAAAACCGTCTTCAGATTTGCTATTTAAAAGAGAGGATTTAAAATTAGACCAAAAAGAACGAGCTTCTGTTTCCAAAAGAAAACCTCCAACAATAAACTTTAAATTAAAAACTTTGGGCGATCAGGATGTTTTATAGAAGTATCATGGCTAAGGACTTGACGGGAAGTAAAAAATCGTTTTATTGTGCGTCAAAATCTAAAGAAAAGAAGGTTACAAATATATGAAACGAACATATCAACCCAGTTCTATAAAAAGGAAAAGGAGCCATGGTTTTAGAAAACGCCAAATGACGCGCTCAGGAAGAGAAGTGTTATCTCGTCGCAGAAGAAAAGGTAGGAAGCAATTAATTGTTAGCATTGGTAAAAAATAAAAAAACAAAAACTTTAAAAACAAAAAAAGATTTTCAATCGCTAAAACAAGCAGGCAAAGCTTTTTCTTATCAGTGGATGCGAATTATTTACTCTAAAGAGCCGGATAAAAACGGGGCTATAGCGTGGGCTTTTCCAAAAAAATATGTTTCAAGGGCTGTCGATAGAAATCAAATGAAAAGATGGGGCCGAGAGCTGGTAAAAAAAAGCAACTTAACGCAGGGGCTTTTGTTGGTAACGCTTCTTCGAAGAGATAAGGAGTTTTATAAAAAACTCAAAAGAGAGGAATTTAAAAGTGTTTTTAAAAGTGTTTTGGAAAAAATTTCTAAAAAAAGCCAGTGATGTGCTTTGTTTTTTTAGTTCCTTTTTTCTTTATGTGTATCAGATTTTTTTATCAGGAACTTTAAGCATGGGCGGCTGTTGTCGTTTTTATCCAAGCTGCAGTGACTATGCTCTAAGTGCTTATAAAAGGTTTTCTTTTATAAGGGCAACGATATTGGTTTTTAAAAGAATTTTAAGGTGTCGGCCTTTTAGCTCATCTTTATCTTTAAAAGAAGAATTTTGGTTTTTTGAGGAAGCAGGAAATGCAACAACAAAAAAATAACTTTTTAGATAAAAACTCTCTCTTTGCTATTTTGTTTTTAGGTCTTTGTTGGCTCGTGTGGGACGCGCATATGAAAAAAAAATACCCACAAAGCCCTAGAAAAAACCACCCTCAAGAGCAGGTAAAAACTCCAGCTATAAAAGCACACGAAATAAAAGTGCCCTCTTCGAGTCGTCGATTTTATAAATATTTTGGGAGGCAATTGGATCTAGTATTTTCATCCGATGGATTTGGAGTTTCAGAGCTTAAGTTAAAAAACTACAAAGACCGCAAGGGAGATCCTATTGTTTTTAAAAGCCAGCAAACGCCTTTTTTTGCAACACAGGCTCTGGAAACAAAACAAAACTTGCCCTTTTCTATAAAAAAAATATCTCCCAGTGTTTTTGTTGGTGTTTTTCAAACAAAGGATCTGACTTTAAAAAAAACAATAGAGATTAATGAAAAGGACATGCTTTTAAAAACTAAAATAGAATTTTTAAAAGGCTCCAAATCTCTCGAGGGCTTACAAACAGTTTTTAGCAAAAAGCTGGAAGAACAACCCCAACAAAATTTTTTGATAAAAATGCTAACCATGTATGGAAAAAATCAATTTAAAGGCTTTGTGTTTTTTCAGGGAAAAAGAAACCTCTTTTTTGAAAAAGATATGGAAGACAAAAAAACATACACTAGCGTTTCTATAGGGGCTTTAGGTGGAAAGTATTTTGGAAAAGCTTTTGTTAACAAATCTTCTTTATCTCCCAGTATGGAAGTAGAAAAAGTAGATGATGAAATCCTGGCTCGCATGACCTACCTTTTTTCTAAAGAAAAGATTAAATCTCTCGAGTATCTAAGTTTTTTTGGGCCAAAATCTTCTAAAACTTTAAAACCACTAGGCGAAGAAGCTAAGTCTTGGATTGATTTTGGATTCTTTTCTTGGCTTTCCCATCCCTTACTAACTCTTTTAAATCTTTTTTATAAAGTGAGTTCAAATTGGGGTATTGCTATTATCTTCCTAACTTTTTTTATTCGGCTTTGCTTGCTTCCTATTAATATAAAATCTTATGAATCCATGAAAAAAATGCAGGAGATACAACCAAAAATAAAAGATTTAAAAGCGCAGTATAAGGATGATCCAAAAAAACTAAATCTTGAGGTGATGGCCCTGATGAAAGAAAACAAAGCCAATCCACTCCAAGGCTGTTTTCCTTTATTTTTTCAAATGCCGATCTTTTTTGCCCTTTACCGGGTTCTAGGAGAAAGCATTGAGCTTTATCAGGCGCCCTTTCTTCTTTGGGTTAATGATCTTAGTTTAAAAGATCCTCTTTATGTTCTTCCCGTTTTGGCGGGAGCAACCTTGTTTGTTCAACAAAAGCTAACACCAATGAATATGCCAGCAGCACAAGCTCGGCTTCTTGTTTTTATGCCAGTTCTTTTTTCGGTTTTTATGTTGGGCTTACCTAGTGGGTTAACTCTTTATATTTTTGTAAGTGGCTTGTTTGGACTCGTTCAACAAGCGTTTTTCTTAAAGTTTAAAAGCCATACATAAAGGAGGAAATATGTTTGATAATTTATTTGGAGATAAAAAAAGAGATTTAAAAAAAGAGATTCAAGAAATTGTTTCAGAAATTTTGGAAAAAGGAAGCTTTTCGCTTTCTTTTCAGCTAGAAGAAGAGGAAGAAAATCGATTTAAAGTAGATATTTTTGGAGAAGATGAGGGTCTTTTAAAAACAAAAAAAGGACGCCTTCTGCTTGCTTTTCAAACTTATTTACTAAGGTATGCCTATAATCAATTTCCAGAAACAAAGATTTCTATTGTTGTAGATTCCAACGGTTTTTGGGAAGAAAACGAGCGTAGACTCATGGACTTAACAGAAGAGCTAATGTCTAGAGCTTTAGATAGCAACAAGCCTGTTAAATTTAAAAAAGAACTTTCTCCAAACCAAAGGCGCTTAATTCACGAGAAAGTTTCTGGAAACACAGGAGTAAGGAGTGTTTCTATTGGTGAGGGAACCTATAAAATTATAAAATTAATTCCCGACACTTTTAGAAGTGATGACTAATGAATAACGATACCATTTGTGCCCTTTGTACTTTGCCCGGCAAAAGCGCTTTATCTGTTATTCGTATCAGCGGCCCTAAAGCTTTGGAAATTACAAAAAAGCAAGCATCCTTTCTGCCAAGATCTATAGAAAGTCATCGAGCTTATGTAGGTGTTTTAAAAAAAAACAATCGGGAAATTGATCAAGTTGTTCTGACTTATTTTGCTCAAGGAAAATCTTTTACCGGAGAAGAAACTTTAGAAATTTCTTGTCATGGGGGCTTGGTTTCTAACGAAATTTTAAAAGAGCTTCTAGAAGATGGAGCTCGGTTGGCAAAAAGAGGAGAATTTTCTTTTCAGTCTTTTTCTAATGGAAAAATGGATCTTGTTCAAGCAGAAGGTCTTTATCAAGTTATAGAAAGTGAAAACAAAAAATCTCAAGAGATTTCTCTGCAACAACTGCGAGGCGTTCTTTCTAAAAAACTGAACCAAATAGAAAAAAATTGGCTGACTTTATTAAGCCATGTGGAAGCAGATATTGATTTTTCTATGGAAGGATTGGAGCTGTACGCAGAAGAAAAAATAAAAACAAGCCTCGAAAATTTATTAAAAAATATCAAAAAATTAGTCTCCAGCTACCAGCCCTTTGACAGGATTCAACGAGGTTTGGAGTGTGGTTTTTTTGGCCCTGTGAATAGCGGAAAATCAACTTTATTCAACTCGCTTTTAGGAGAAGATAAAGCTATTGTTTCTGGGGAAGAGGGAACAACAAGAGATGTTGTGGAAGGCGCTTTAAGGGTGGAAGTAGGCAGTAATTTTTTATTAAAAGATACCGCGGGAGCTCGCAAAACAAGCAGCGAAGGAGAGCAAAAAGGACAAGAAAAAACCAAAAAAGTTTTTGAATCTAGTGACTTACAAATTTTTGTTGTTGATTCTACCAAGCTCGATTTTTGGACAAAAGCGGAAGCAGACTTTCCTTTAAAGCCGAAGCAAGTTCCAGCTTTTTTGGTATTTACTAAAAAAGATCTTTGCCCTAAAGCTTGGACAAAAGAAGAGCTTTTTAAAAAATTTCAACAACAAGCCCCCGCTTTTTCTGATTTTTCTAAAGAAGAGGTTTTTTTTGTAAGCGCCTTTACGGGAGAAAATCTAGAAGAATTAAAAACAAAAATTCTCCTTTTTGGCCGCCGCCAATCTTCTGAGTTTTTAATTATAAACCAACGACACTATCAAGGCTTAAAAACAATGGAGGGAGCTTTGGTGGAAGCTTTAAAAATTTTAAATCTTCAAGAGGGAGAGCGAGACCTGATAGCTCTTGAATTAAGAAGAGGCCTCCTTGCTCTTTATGAAATTTTAGGACGCCAAATGGACGACGAAATTCTGGCAGAAATTTTCAAACAATTTTGTATAGGAAAGTAATGGGTGCTTATGATGTTATTGTTGTAGGCGCAGGTCATGCCGGTGTAGAAGCTGCTTTTTCAGGAGCTCGTCTTGGATTAAAGGTTCTTCTAGCAACGACAAACCTTACAAGAATTTCTTTTATGAGCTGTAACCCAGCGATTGGCGGTGTGGGTAAGGGACATATTGTAAGAGAAATAGAAGCTTTAGGTGGGCAGATGGCTTTGGCAGCAGATGAATCTTGCATACAATTTAAAAGACTCAATCAAAGAAAGGGCCCAGCTGTGCGAGGTCGGCGTATGCAATGTGATAAAAATTTTTACACAAAAAAAATGCGCCAGTTTGTTCTTCAAGAAAAAAATATTGAGCTTAAGCAACTAGAAATTAAAAAACTTCAGATAAAAAATTCGATTTGCGAAGGAGTTGTTACTAGCGATGGCGTTTTCATTCGCGGGAAAACAGTTGTTATAACAACGGGAACTTTTATGGGAGCGATTATGCACACCGGAAGCCAGACTCAAGAAGGTGGCCGAGTTGGTGATAAGGCCACGATTGGTCTTTCAGATCAGCTGAAACAATTAGGGCTCCAGGTAGAAAGATTAAAAACCGGAACTCCTCCCAGAATTTACAAAGGCTCTGTTGATTGGAAAAAAACTCAAGTTCAACGAGGAGACCCCATTTTCCAACCCTTTAGTTTGCTTAGTCATAAACAACCAAAACTTCCGCAAGTTGCATGCTACCTAACTTATACTAATGAAAAAACACATGAAATTATAAGAAACCATCTCCAAGAAACGCCTTTGTATACAGGCGCTATCACAGGGCCTGGACCAAGGTACTGCCCAAGTGTGGAGGAAAAAGTAACTCGGTTTCAAGACAAAACACGCCACCAAACCTTTTTAGAACCTGAGAGTTTGGAAACAGATTCTATTTATGTTCAAGGGCTTTCTACACGCCTGCC
>JBPCUO010000075.1:0-6952 GCA_051011135.1 Bdellovibrionales bacterium | reverse complement strand
ATATAGACCATGGTTTAGTGCCGGCTTTTTTTCTCATAAAAAATAAGCAATTTTTTCCTGCTATCTCACTTGTAAATCCCCCCTTTTTCGATTATTTTCATGCCTATGAAACAACACCCCCAATTAGAACAGTTGATTCAAGAAAAGGGACGAAAGCTCCTTCAACACACGCAAAAAAACTCCTATAAACTTCTTGATAAAAAGTGGTGGTATGGAAAGATCTTATCTTTCACTATGAAAAATAATAGTTTTAAAACAAAAATGTTTCATTTTATTGATGCTCTTCCTAGTCTCAAAAAACCTGAACAAATCTTATCTCATCTCCAAGAATCTTTTAAAGACCAAGACATTCAATTTTTAACTTCGAGTCTGGGCCTCTTAGCTCCTCATAAAATGGCCAACACTATTAAAAAACAAATTCATGAAATGGCTAAAATTTTTATTACAGGAGCAACTATTGAAGCATCTTTAAAAGCCATTTCTAAAATAAAAAATAAAGGACAATGTTTTTCTTTAGATATTTTAGGAGAGGTCACTCTCTCTGAAAAAGAAGCTCAAAAATATCACAACTATTATTTAGAACTTATGGATGAGCTCGTCCGCGCTCGTGACACTTGGAAAGAAAATCCAAAAACAGATCAAGATCTCGAAGGATCTATTCCCTCTGTGAATATTTCTATTAAAGTCACTTCTCTTTACCCTCATATTAAAACAGAAGCTTGGGAATTCACTAAGGAAAATATCAAAAAAAGATTGAGACCTTTATTTCAAAAAGCCGTTGATAATTTTATTTTTCTAAACATAGATATGGAACAGTATGAATACAAAACTTTATTTACAGAAATTTTTAAAGAGCTTCTTTTAGAAGCTCCCTTTAAAGATTACCCCCATTTTGGAATCGTTTTACAAGCGTATCTCAAAGAGAGTCTTTTAGATTTAAAAGATCTTGTGGCTTTTTGTAAAAAAAGAAACCAAAAAATAACCATTCGTCTTGTGAAAGGAGCTTATTGGGATTTTGAAGTTTTAATGGCTAAACAAAAAAATTGGCCTATTCCTGTGTACACTCTTAAGGAACAAACCGATGCTAATTTTGAAAAATGTTTAGAGTTTTTATTTGAGCATCACTTTGTTTTTAAAATTGCGGTGGGCTCTCATAATATTAGATCTATTTCAAAAGCTTTAGCTCTTCATCAATTTTATCCCAAAGCGAATCTTGAATTTCAAACTCTTTATGGAATGGGAGAATCTCTTGCGGAAGCTCTCACTCAAGAGGGTTATACTACTCGTATTTATGCAACTGTTGGAGATTTAATTCCTGGAATGTCTTATCTTGTCCGTCGTCTTTTAGAAAACACAGCCAATCAATCTTTTATTACGGCTCAACAATTTAAAAACAAATCCGAAGAAGAACTCCTCGCAGCTCCTCAAGCTAGTCTTTTAAAACCTTCCAAAAAAGAGAAACCAGATTTTCAAAATGCTGCTCTTTTAGATTTTACTCTGAAAGACAATCGCTTAAAATTTCAAAAAAATCTTGATCTTTGGTCAAAAAAATTTCCGATCACTGTTCCTATTGTATTAAACGGAAAACAAGAAAAATCTTCTCTTCCTTTATGGGAGAGGCAAAATCCCTCCCATTTAAATCAAATCATTAGCTCCACTCATTTTGCAGATACAAAACAAACGGAACAAGCAGTTCAAGATACTTATGATTTTTTTAAAACATGGAGTCAAACTCCTCCCGCAAAAAGAATCCAGTGTTTAAAAAAACTGGCTCAACTTATTGAAAAAAAACAATTTGAGCTGGCCGCTCTTCAAGTTTTTGAAGTTGGAAAAACTTGGCTTGAAGCTCATGGCGATGTTTGTGAAAGTATTGATTTTTGCAATTACTATGCTCATCAAATGGAACAGTTATCAAAAACAAAAAAAACTTGCAACATCTCTGGAGAAGAAAGCTTGATCTCTTACTCTCCTATAGGTCCAACTGCTGTGATTGCTCCATGGAACTTTCCTTTAGCCATACTCACAGGCATGGTTGTTGCTCCTTTAGTTTGTGGAAATACTGTTCTTATTAAACCTGCTGAACAAAGTTGTTTAACGGCTTATGAATTGGTTAAGCTTCTTTTAGAAAGTGGTTTTCCTAAAGAGAGCTTTGCCTTCCTTCCGGGAGAAGGTAAGTCTGTAGGATCTTACTTGGTTCAACATCCAAAAATTCCTGTGATTTCTTTTACAGGCTCTTTTGAAGTCGGAGCTCAAATCTTGCAAGAAACTAAAAAGATTTCTAAAGAACAAAAGTTAATTAAAAAAAGCGTGGTTGAAATGGGTGGTAAAAATGCTATTGTTCTGGATGTCTCTGCCGATTTAGACGAAGCCATCTCTGGTCTTTTAATTTCTGCTTTTGGTTTTCAAGGACAAAAATGTTCTGCTTGTAGCCGTGTTATTATTTTAGAAGATGTTTACGCACCTTTTATTGAAAGATTTATTCCTGCTGTAGCAAGTTTAATAATCGATGCTCCTGAAAAACCACAATCTTTTGCTGGACCTCTTATTGATGAAGATGCTTATAAAAAAATCTCGCAGTTTTTAGCTCATCATGCTCAAAATCAAATCTACCCTAAGGAGAATCTTAATAAAGGATGGTTTGTATCTCCCACTGTTTTTACAACAACAGATCCTAGCTCTCCTTTAATGCAAGACGAATTGTTTGCTCCTCTTGTCACTCTTTTTAAAGTTAAAACTTTTGAACAAGCGATTGAACAAACCAATAACACTCGTTATGGATTAACAGCAGGGCTTTACTCTCGACAACCCTCTCATATTGAAAAATTCAAACAACAAGTGGAAGCGGGTAATATTTATATCAACAGAAACTGCACAGGAGCTCTGGTTCAAAGACATCCTTTTGGAGGGCGTAAAATGTCAGGCTTAGGAAGTAAAGCAGGAGGCCCTGAATACTTAAAACAATTTTTGCATCCTAAAATCACAACAGAAAATACAATGAGACGAGGGTTTGGGCCGGAAATTTTTGAAGAAGATTTTTTAAAAGAAATTCGCTCTTAAAAAAAACCTCGGATTTAAAACTGATCTTCTGGAAGAGCCGGTTTTCCTTTTATTAAATTTATCGAGTTAAGATTTTTAACATAGTCTTTTAAAGTCATTTCTTTTTTCGAGCTATTAGGAGATCTCTTGTAACGATACTCTAATTCATCCACTTGCGATCCAGAGTATTTCATACTTATAGAATTATTATTTGCATATTCCATAGAACCACCACTAGCAGGAGCTCTTTTAGAATATTTAAAAGATTGAATAAGATAAGTTGCTATAGAAATTTTTTTTTCTTTTGCAATATTTCTTAGCGATTCTTGTGATTCTTTAGCTACGGGAGCAACTTTCGGATCCAAAAAAGGATAAAACATAGTTACAGAGAACACAGCTAGCATCGCTGCAGCCACCCAGTGTTGAGTCTTAAAGCTCAATTTTTGTTGTTGTTGTTTTTTACTCTTATAATTCGTTAAAGAAATAACAGGAGCTAGCATCTCTTGTGATGATTTTTCTTCTACTGCTTGATCCTCTTTTTTTATTTGCATTGGAAATTCTAGAATTTTTGCCTCAGATTCTTGCCCCGATTTTTCAAGAGAAGTTGAAGATTTTTTTTGAAAGTAATTCTTCATTTCTACAACATTAGAAGTGGCACCTGAATCTTCTGTCAATTCCTCCCGGCCTGTTGCTACAGGTTGCTTGTTTTTACTGCGAAAATAATCTCCAAAAAAAAGAAGATTACTTTTGGCGGCTTTATTTCTGGAATTTTTGTCTTTGTTTTGGCTCTTGTTTTTGTCTTGATTTTTATTTTTGTCTTTCATTTTTCATCCTTGAAACTTACTTGATTTATTATCTCTTTACTTCAGGGAAAAATCACACCCTCTTAAAGAATCTGTCCATTGGTCTATTAAAGTTTTTTATAATAAGAAGCATCAAAAAAAGCCCCGCATTTTTTGTGCGAAAACAAGCTCCTCCTAATAAGAAAAGCTTAAAAACCTCCTCCTTTTTTAAAAAAATTAAATTTGCTTATACAGGCAATGTCTCTTACAATTAAAATCCTATGAAGAAAAGCTTGGTTTTACTTTTTTTAGCTTGTTTCATTCCTATGATAAGCCAGAGTAACGAGTTGGAATCTTTTGAAGAAGATCCCATTTCAAAAACTCCCCGAAAAAAAGTCCTCCCAAAAATTCCCAAAAAAAAAGTCCCCCCAAAACTTCCCCGAAAAAATCCAGCAAAATTTGAGGCAAAAACATTAGAAAAAATTAAACGATCTTTGAGGACGCTTAAAAAAGCAGATTACCCTTCTAAAAAATACACAAAGCAAGTTACTTTTTTAGAAAGTCATCTTTATAATAAAGCAAGTTTTAAAACTCTCACTCTTCTTTCTAACCTTTACAAAGATAATAAAGATTATGAAAACCAAATTAAAGTTTTAAAATTATTGGTTTTAAGTCACCCCAAAGATGCTCGCGCCCATTATCAATTAGGAGTGGCTTATCAAGATCTTAGTTTGAATCCTCTTTTTAACAAAGATAGGGATAAAAACAAAGCCAATGCCATTTCTTATTTAAGTGATTCTATTAAAATTAATCGAAATTATTCACAAGCTTATGAGCAGCTTCTCACTCTTTTAAAAGAAAAAGACAAGCACACCGATCACTCTTTAGCACTCGCTATTGAAATGGTTCGTTATCTTAAAAAGCCAGTGCATTATGTCAACCTTTGTGAAGCTTACTTTGATAATAAATTTTTCAATCAAAGCCTGACCACTTGTAAAAAATCTATGAAAAAAAATCACCCACATCCTAAAAGTCATGCTTTGTATATCCTCTCTCAACAAGATGAAAATCAAAAAAAGAAAAAAATGATAGCCCTTGCTAAAAAATATAAAAAATCTTTTTATATTCAGTATCAAACGGCTCTTTATTTTAAAAAAACCCAAGCTCCTTTAGCCATTTCTTATTTAGAAAAAGCGATTCAAATCCAGCCTGACTCTTTAAAAACTTTAAAGCTGCTGGCTCAAATGTTATTTAAAGAAAAACGATACGAAAAATCTTATCCTTATTTTTTACAAGCTTGTCTTTTAAGCCGTGGAAATTTTTTCAAAGAGTTTGAAGCCGCAAAATATAAAATAAGATACAAAGTAAAATCTCTTGCACCTCTTTTTAAAAAAGGGGTTGAAGAATGTTTTCAATCCAGTCAGTCTAAAAAAACCTAAGACGCTTTTTTAACAATAGATAGAGGAACTTTTGTTTCTGATTTTTTAGAAAATTGAGTTTTTCTCATTTGCTTTAAATTAATACCATATTTATCGAGTTTTCTATAAAGAGTGGCTCGGCCAATTTTTAAAGTTTTAGCCGCTTTCACTGCATTTCCATTCACATCATTAATGACTTTAAGAATTGTTTTGGCTTCCATATCTTCTAAAGATTGAAAAGAGTTTTTCCCAAAAGGAAGAGCAAAAACTTTTTTAGGTAACATATCTCCATCTTGAATGTATTCGTCAATTTCATCAAAAGTTGCCCATTCATCTTCTGTATAAGACATAAATTCATGATTATGGCTTGTAGCCACTTCTTTGACTTTAAGAGACACGCTTTCATCATTAGTAATTAATATAATTTTACCCATTCAAATCCTCCCTCAGGCTTACTAAGAGATTTATCGGAAGAATCGAAAAAGACTTTAAATTTTAACTGCCTTTACTAGACCTAGATTTGAATTTAATTTGCATTTTGGTAATTAACTGAATAGCCATTTTTTCATGGGCTCTACACATCTTTAATTCATCAAAAACCTTGTCATAAAGGTGAGGAGTTAAAGAAATGGTTTCTAATTCCATCTGATAGTCTAATTTATTAGACCGAATCGTCTCTAATTCCTTGGTTTGTTGCTTAAAAAGCTTATTAATCTTCTGAATAGGAGCAATATCTAGCCAATCTTTTTTCGCCTTATACCAGCTTAATTTCTTTTTAAATCTGAGGCGATTTTTTGCCAGAATAAACTCTGGGTGCAATTCTTCTTCAATATCTAGAATATTTTTAATGTTATTGAGGCGAACCATTTGCTCTTGCTCCATGACAGAAACATAATTATTTCTCTCATTAGGAGATAAAGCTGTAGGAGATTCAAAATTTTTACCTTCAACAGAAATATGATCCATAAAAACTCCTTTAATGAAAGAACCTTACAATAAGTTGAATTTAAAAGTCAAATTTCCTAGTTTATTGCTTGTTTAAAGTGAATTTTTTTACCAAATTACCCTACGAGTAATAAATTGTAAAATTTTCTATTTTATGAAACTATTCTTGCTAGATATGGGAAAAAATTCAAAAAAGACTTCTGATTCTATAAGCAGTTATAAAATTTTTATAGGCTTTTTAGTGGGATCTTTACTGGGTCTTCTTTTTAATTATTTAAAAGATTATGATGCTTTTTTACCTATTATCAACGGCATCACTAATAATCTTTTTTACCCTGTAGGAAATGCTTTTTTACAAGCTCTTTTTATGATTATTGTTCCTCTTGTTTTTAGCTCTTTAATTGTAGGTGTTTCTGATTTAAAAAATCCAAAAAATATAGGTCGTCTTAGTAAAAGACTCTTTTTATTTTATGGGTTTAGTACTTTGATCGCGATCTTAATAGGGCAAACTTTAATGATCAATGCCCGACCTGGTAGTAACATTCAACCCAAAATGGTTCAGTCCGTTGCCGTAAAAATGCAAGATAAAATGTCTTCCATGAAGGAGCATAGCTCCATGGTTGGAGAATCTTTATGGCCCGGAATTGTCACCAAAATCATTCCAAGAAATATCATTCATCAATTTGGAAAAAACAATATGTTATCAGTTATCTTTGTCTCTTTGCTTTTTGGTTTTGCTCTTCTCTACATGCCTTCGGGAGCTCCTAAAGC
>JBPCUO010000074.1:0-5899 GCA_051011135.1 Bdellovibrionales bacterium | reverse complement strand
GACTTTCTTTTAATAATTAGAGCTGTTGTTAGATTCGTTACTAAACGAGAAAGTTTTTCGTCTCCAGAAACATAAGAGTTTTTTAAAGATTGATCAGCCCAAGCCCAAGCCTTCATAAGATTGGGTTTAGTTCCCAATCCTTTAAAATAATAATAAGCAAGAGTTGTTTGAGCTAAAGTAAGATCTTTTCTTGCTGCTTTTTGAACCCAATAAAAAGGAGTCTTCCAATTGGTGGGATAAGTTTTTCCTAATTTTATAAAATTTTCATTCAACCAGAGTCCAAAAATATACTCTGCTAATTCAAAGCCTTGTGTTGCCGATTCTGACATAAGTTGAATGGCTTTTTTTTCATCTTGGGGCGCTGCTTTACCATCCATATACAATCTAGCAAGATAATATTTGGCTTTAAAATGCTGTTGAAGGCTTGCTTTTTCAAGCCAATTCAAAGCTTTTTTATGAGAAGAGCGAGTAAATCTTTTATAATAAGAAAGCCCTAATAAAAATTGAAACTCAGCATCTCCTTGTTGAGCTTTTGATTCCAGTTGCTTGACAGGGATGTATCGATTTTCTTTTAATTTGGATTCATAATGTTGGAGCCATGTTTTTGTTTCTTTATAATTAAAAGCATGGGGAATTTTATTATTCAAACCTGAGGCACGGAGGGTTTTATTATCTCCATCAGAAGAAGCAAGTTGTCTTTGTAGGTTTTGAGAGGATATTTTTGAATTTTTAGAACATGTCCAAGAGATAGACAAAAAACAAACGATAATAAGTAAAATAGATTTCATCATAATTTATAGAAATCTTATCATAGATTAAGTAAGACCTATTTTAAAAAGAAAAAACTCAAGAGAAAAGTCTTGGTTTTCGTATCTCTTGAGTTTTTAACAGGAAAATTAACGGATTTAAAATAAAGAATTAAAGAGTTGCTTCTCCTTTTTCCCAGCTACAAGGGCAAAGCTCATCGGTTTGTAAAGCGTCTAAAACTCTTAAAACTTCTTTAGGACTTCGTCCTACGCTAAGATCTGTAACATAAACAAAACGAATCACTCCGTCTGGATCAATAATAAAAGTTGCTCTTTGAGAAACTCCTTCTTTTTGATCTAAAATACCTAAAGAGGCCGAAAGTTCTCTTTTGATATCAGAAAGCATAGGGATGGTTAAGCCTTTTAAGCTAGGTTCTTTGCTGAGCCAAGCCAAATGAACGAATTCTGAATCCACAGAAGCCGTTAATACTTGAGCATTTCTTTTTTCAAAGTCTGGAACCATATCATTAAAGCCTTTGATTTCTGTAGGACATACAAAAGTAAAGTCTTTAGGGTAAAAAAACAAAACCAACCATTTGTTCTTATAAGTTTTGTTTGTGACATCTGTAAAAGCTTTTTTTGGATCCGTAGATACAACAGCTTTTAAATTAAATTCTGGTAAAAGATCTCCAATTCCTAACATGTTTTCTCCTTGTTTTAATGTTTATTAAGCAAGCACATTAACAAACAAACAACTTAAAGAAAAGCGATTTTAGTCTCTTTTTTTTAATTCTAAAAATAAAATTTGATTTTTTTGTTCAGAGTTAAAATTATTATCTGCTACTAAAACAAGCAGCTGGCTTTGAGAATCTCTATAAGGGCCTAGAGCCATTCCTTCTAAGTTATCAATGGAAGTGCTTTTTTCTTTTTCAGAAGACCAAAGAAGCTTTTTAGAACAAGGTGTAAATTTTTGAAGACTTATTTGATCCACAACATTAGATGCTTTTTGACAAGAGCTTAAAAATAAAAAAGTAGATTCTGTTTTTTTTTGAGAGTCATAAGATCTTTCTAAAGTTAAAAAAGTTTTATTTTTCAAATAGATCATTTCAGTGAGGCCTGAAGAGTTTGTTAAAGGGTAGGCGTATTGAGTTATAAGTTTTTTAGAAGTCTTTTCAAATTCGCTCAATCGAATCCAAGGTTTTAAATCTTGAATAAGGGGGCTTTCAGTTGCTGTCCAAAGAGTTTTAAATTGAGAGCTAAAAGTTAAAGATTCAAAGCCCTTATTTTCTTGAGTTCCAAACTTTGAAACTTGATCTTTGTCCCAAAACACTAGAGGAGTTGACCAAGAATCTTTTAATAAGCCTTGGAGATTAAATTCAAAAATTTGAGGGGGGCTAGGGACTTTAAAAATTTGCTGTCCTTCAGAGGCTAGGTAAAAACTATCTTGAGGCCCTAGTGCCAAGGCTTCAGGATCCATAGGGAAGGGCAGTTTTGAATTTTTAGAAGTGTGAAGCAGGATTTGAGATTTTAAAAGAAGTTGATAAGGCTGCTCAGAAGACAGTGAAAACTCATAAATCCGATGGTTTTTCTTATCGTCGGAGAGGGCAAAAAAAGTATGAGTTTTGGAGTCAAAAACCAAGGAGGAAAGCCCTCCCACGCGAAGTCCTTTAAAAAAAGTATCGTGGCCTAAAACCTGTTCATTTAAAAAACGAATTTCAAAAGGAGTTTTTTTTAAAAAAAATTTTGTAAAAGAAAAACCAGAAAGAAGTATAAAAACACTTATAAAAAAAACTTGTTTCATAAGGCTTTTATATTAAAAAGCTTTTTTATAAAGTCAATTAAGGATTATCTTACTTTATCAAAATCAATAAGATCTGCGCAAATCAAATCAGTTTTATTATATAAAAAGTCCACAAAACTACCAATTTCTGTATCTCCAGCAAAGGCAAGAATATCTCCTATAATGCCATCATTTTTATCTAAAAGTTTATCCATTTCTTTTGTGTAAGCATCATCTAAACTATCTGCTAACTCTAAAAGGTCATCAACGGCTGCGTATTTAATATTTTCTACATTGGCTCTTGCTCTACTGATTTGATCTAAAGCTTGGTCATTTCTTCTATGTTGTTTTTCTAATTTGTTTAAATTTTTCTCATAGTCACAAATAGGTTTTAGGGTATCGTCAATCGCTTTTGCAAAACAGTTTTTTGCAGCTCGAATAGGGTTGTATTTCTTCCCAAGTGCATCACTGATTAAATGAAATTGAGGAACGCCGCTATTATAGTCGGCACAACTTTTGTCGCTTTTATAATCAACTTCTTTTCTTAAATCATTCAGATCTAAATCTTCAACATCTTCGAGAGTTAATTGATCCGTATTGATATCAACATCTTCTTTATTGCTAGTATCACGATTCACTTGTTTTGTATTTCTTCTTTTAAAAGGTTGAGGGTCGTATTGAACATTCGTACAGCTTAAAACGCTGAATATAAAAACTATTGATACAAAAGAAAATCTCATAATTATCTCCAAATTTACTTCCATTAAAGTTATCGGTATGGCTTGTCATAGACCTTAAATAAAATTAGATATATTAAATAGTAGGACTAAGGTCTTATAAATAAAGGAAGTATGCCAGCAGCGATTGTTATAGGCTCTCAATGGGGAGACGAAGGAAAGGGAAAAGTTGTCGATATTTTTTCGGCTCAAGCGGATTATGTGGTTCGTTATCAAGGCGGAGCGAACGCAGGTCATACCCTTAAATTAGAGGATCAGGAAATCATTTTACATTTAGTCCCTTCTGGAATTTTACATCCCAAAGTGATTTGTGTGATTTCTGCAGGAGTGGCTTTAGATGTTCTGGCCCTTTGTAAGGAAATCAAAGCTCTTAAATCTTCTGGCTTATTAACTTCTTCTCGACAGCTTTTAATTGCTGATTCAGCGACTTTACTTTTAAGTACCCATAAAAAACTAGATCAAGCTCGTGAAAAATTTGCTGGTTTTGATAAAATTGGCACAACAGGAAAAGGAATAGGTCCTGCTTACGAAAGTCGCGCAGAAAGAAAGGCCTTACTTTTTGCGGATCTTTTTGAAGAAAAAGAGATTTTAGCTGAAAAACTTTCAAAAACTTTAAAAGAAAAGAATTTTCTATTAGAGCATTTTTATAAAGAAACTCCTCCTTCTTTAGATTCTATTGTGTCAGAACTTTTAGAGTGTCGAGAGATTTTACAAGCTTATCGATGCAAGGATACCTCCTTAGAAATTTACCAAGCTCTTCAAAATAAAAAAAGAGTATTGTTTGAAGGAGCTCAGGGAAGTTTACTGGATCTTTTGCATGGAACTTATCCTTATGTGACCAGCTCTTCCACTTTAGCCGGAGCGGCTTTTAATAATTCTGGAATTGGTCTTCATAAGATTGATAAAGTTGTAGCGATTACTAAAGTGTATACAACAAGAGTGGGGTCAGGACCTTTTCCTACAGAATGTAGTGAAACAGCTCAGGGAAAATATCTTCAAGAAAAAGGCTCTGAGTTTGGCGCAACTACAGGCAGAAAAAGACGCTGTGGTTGGCTTGATTTAGTGGCTTTAAGATATGCGATTCGAATTAATGGAATCACTCATTTAGCTCTGATGAAGCTCGATGTTTTAAGTGGATTGGAAGAAATTAAAGTTTGCACTTCTTATGAACTGGATGGAAAAGTTATAAAAGAGTTTCCTAATTTGTCGCAATCTCTCAATAGGGTAAAGCCGATTTATAAAAGTTTTCCTGCTTGGAGCGAGAATCTAACAGAAGTGCGTGAGCAAAAAGATCTTCCCAAAGCGGCTTTAAATTATGTGAATTTTATTTCTCAAGAGTTAAATACTCCTGTTGATGTGATTTCTGTAGGATCTCGACGAAAGGAGACTATTTGGTTAGAATCTCTTTTTGGAGATTCTTAAGCGTCTTAGCCTAGTCCTTTAGTCTTAATTTTTTAAATAAGTTTCCATGCTCTTTTTTGAAAAATTTGATTTTTATAAGAAGATTCTGATACGCTTAGGAAGATGTTTCGTAAAGTACAAATTACTTTTTTAATATTTACTTCCTCGTCTTTGATTATTTTTGGAGGTTACAATTGTGCTCGACAGATTACTTTCCCTCCTTCTGGAAATACTAATTATAATCAAGGCCCTTCTGGAAATTACGGAAACCAAGATCTTTATGGAGATCCAAACTCTTATGCAAATCAAGATCCCATAGAGCCTGAAGATCCAACAAAAAATCTTCTTCCTGAAGATCCCGGATTAACACATTGTAAACGCTCTGAAAGACAAGACTTATCAGATGCTTATGGCGCCTCTGCTTTTATTCGTCTTGATACTGGAGTGATTGAAGATTATCGCTTAGGAATACGAAGCAATTTTGATCCAGAATGTACAAGGATGTATGTCAATTTTAAACCTAAAGCTACAGGAAGAACAGGTAAAGAGATATATAAAAACTTTAAAGGAAATATTGCGATCACTTATGAGGGAAAAGTTCGTCGTTATAAAACAGGTTATACAGAACGAGAAAATTTTTATAATCAATGGTATGATAGTAACACTTTTGATGATGAAGATCCTGCTGAGGGTGATGCTCCTAAAAGAGGCACTAAATTAAAACATATTGAATTTTATGCTATTTTAGATGATGCTTATGGAGCGATTATTTTTCATATTAAAAGAATCTATCAAAAAGACATTCGAGATGGAGAGCAAGCCCTTATAGGATCTGGAGATGTTTGGTATAAGATGTTTAAATCTTTTGTTTGGGCGGATAGACATAAACCTTGCTACAAATCGGGAACTTATGTTTCGAAATTGCCTCAGGTTCCACCTCGGTCTAGCACAAAATGTTGGTTTTTATCTCAAGGCCCTTATAGCTGTAAACCTAATGGTGTAGGGACTCGAATGGGGACTTTACTCTATGAAGATCAAGCCAATGATTTTGCTTGTTATGAAAAGCTAGGAAGTTTTGGTAATTTAAATGTTCGAGAAGCTTTTAATGTACGAAATGGAAATCCTTGGAGAAATTGGAAATAAAAATTAGATTTGCAAATCTAAAAAAAGGAGAAAAAGTATGAGACATTTTTTAATTGTAGGATCTTTTTTCTTTCTTTTAAGTTGTCAAAAAC
>JBPCUO010000073.1:0-4046 GCA_051011135.1 Bdellovibrionales bacterium | reverse complement strand
AGAAGCTTTGCAGTCTGTTCACTCTGCTGTTCGTTGCGGGTTGAGAAAACCATGGGATAAAGGATAGTCGCTGCAAGGGAAAGGTATTATTCTCTTTCTCTGTCCAGCAGTTTTTTAGGAATTACCTTCTCTTGAATATCAAAAAAACCATAATCAAAAGAAGTTTCATTCCGACCTGGATAGTTTTGTTAATAAAGTTGCCGCAAGGGCCTGATCAGGGAGATTTAATATGGCTATTCCATGGCTAATTGGTGCTGCAGCCGTTGCGACAGTTGCTTATCTGGCTTCTGACGACAGTGAAGAAGAGGAGCGCAGGGAGCGTGCAGAGCGAAGAGCTCGTGCCAGGGAGAGAGAATTAGAACAAGAAGCAGAAAGAAAAAGACAGCAAGCCGCTGAAGATGAACAACGGCGTGTCGTTGCACAGAAAAAACGTCAGCATGAACAGTATGCTTCTGACCAGTTAGACGTGCTGATACTAAAACACAAGCTGAATTCTAGTCTGAACTCTGACAACTCTCTGTCTGATGCTTCTATCTACAATACAGAACACTGCAAAGCTGCTCTGATAGACGCTTTTAATCGGTCTGAAGCAACCCAAGCTGTTACTACCGAACTAGAGAACTGCAAAGGCTCCATCGAGCAACTTGAATCGTTCTATACGCAGCTGTCTTCATAGTACTCAGGAGCTAAGCCCAGTGCAGGGGAATCCATTTTTTCACAGCCTGAATAATTTTCAGGCTGATTTCGAACGCCTCGAAAATAAAGAAAATGAGCTTATGGCTCATAAAAATAATCTGGTTAAGAGTCTGCAGCAAGTTTCTCTTGGAGACAGTGCTTCACTGAATCAACAAAGCAGCCTTTATCAACAGAGCCAAACCGTTAAAGCCGTTATCAATGAGAGTATTGACTCATGGGCGAGAACGTGGTCAGAAGCTTCTCCCATACGGGAGTTCTCTGATAGCTTCGCTAATAAACTGATCTTTCTGGTGTTTGGCAAAGTGAATGCAGGAAAGAGCTCTTTCTGCAATTTTCTGGCAGAGCAGTTTCCTGAAGATCAGGTCACTCCGTTCTACCTTGAAAATGGCAAGGTGGTGCATTTTGAAGGTAAGTTCTCTGAAGGTGTTGTAGAAACAACCGCTCGCATTCAAGGTGTCGAACTGGGCTCCAACCTGGTTTTACTGGATTCCCCTGGACTACATTCCGTCACTGATGAAAATGGTGATCTGACTCGGAAATTTACTGATAGTGCAGATGCCGTATTGTGGTTAACGCCTTCTACTTCACCTGGGCAGGTACAGGAACTCGAAGACCTGAAGATCGAACTGGAAAATCGCAAACCTCTCCAGCCTGTTTTAACACGCAGTGACTTTTTTGAAGAGGACATTGACGAAAACGATGAGCTGATTCAGATTCTTTTTAATAAAAAGCCTGAAAACCGCTCTCTTCAAGAAGATGATGTCCATAAGCGAGCTTTTGAAAAACTGCATGATGGTTTCCCTCTAAAAGAGCCTGTTTCAATATCTGTTCATACCTATAAGTCCGCTGATTGGAGTACTGAACAATCTAAGCAGCAAGCACTGGACGAAGCTGGGTTAGCTAAACTGTTTATCCATCTGGCAACACTGCTTGATGAAGCCAGAACGTATAAAGTTAACAAAGCATCCAGGCAAGTTATCAATTTTCTTGATAATCAGGTTCTGAAACAGCTAAATCAGGTGGTTATCCCACAAATCAGTGTTTTGCAAAAGTTCGCAAATGAAACTGTTTCAAGCCTGAGAAATAAAAAAGAGTACATCAAGTCTTTAGTTGTTTCAGACGTATGCAGTGCTATCCCGGTCATCATTGAAAAGCACAAAAACAACCTAGATAAGAGTGCAGTAGCCAAGGATCTGAACTTTGTTGTAGAAAAGGCATTGAATGATACTTTACAGTTGGAACTTAAAGAGTTTACCGACAGTATAAAATCAGTTTCCAGCTCAATGTCTGCAGACTCTCTAGGTGATTTTGAAAATATCACTGTTGATATCAAAAAAGTTACCGGCAATCGTTCAAAGGCAATGGCTGCAGGCTTAGGCACCGCTGCAGGAGCAATTTTTGGGAGTATTGTGCCTGGTGTTGGTACGGCCATTGGGGCCACCTTTGGGGGAATGTTGGGAGGGGCTGCTGCATCTGTGGCTGGTGACTACTTTGTTGAAACCAGAACAGAAACCGAATTAGTGGGTATCAGTACTGACCAGATAACTGAGAAAGCGACTGCAGTCGTTCGAAAGTGTCTACCCGAATTGGTTTCAAATTCTGTGCAGGAAGTTATTCAGTTAGTAACTTCTACCAGCAACTACGCTGCTTCAACAGCAGAAATTATCAATACTTTTGAAATCCGTGTTAGTGAATTGAAGGAGGAAGGATGATCACTCCAATAGCCCAACTTACCGCATTGATAAATGATACATTCGACACTGTTGAAAAGTATCACCCGCAAGATGCTAGTTTGATCAGACAGGAGCTTGAAAAAAAGTTTTCTGAACAGATTCTACAAGTCATGTTGTACGGGGCTTACAATGCAGGAAAAAGCACATTAATCAACGTGCTTACTGGATCAGAGCTTGCGGTAGTTAACGACACTCCCACTACGTTTCAAGTAGATCAATTTGATTGGAATGGCATCCAGTTGCTTGATACTCCTGGAGTGAATGCACCTATCGATCACGAAGAAGCGACTGACGAACAAGTAAAACGGTCGGGTTTACTCTTATTTGTTATTCGTGAAGGGGATCAGGACTCTAAAGATCTTTATCAGCGTCTTTTCCAAATGTTAAAGTGCGACAAGAAAGTCTTTATTCTTCTTAACCATCAAGCTTCGAATGAAAATGACAAGCTAACTGCATATCAAAAGATTTACAGTATTTTAACGGAGTTAGCACCAACATATGGCATTGATGACAGCTCAATCAGCGCTATTCCTGTTTTTCCGGTTAACCTTAAAACAGCTTTGCGTGCACGTCTAAAAGACTCTCAGAAATTACTGGAGCACTCTGGTTTTCTTGATTTCATCTCTGGATTTGACCAGTGGCTTAAAGTTTATAACCATAAAAGTCAGATTATTGCGACTTTGCAGAACATGGTGCAAGAGCTTTGGATTGAACCCGCATTTCAAGTACTACGACAGCAAACTAATTCATGTGAGACCTCTCAATTAAGCCATCTGCTCAGCGACAGAAGTGTTCTCGAAAGAGAAAAGCGTATTGCTGCCAATTCAGCTTTCGGCTTTATACGACAAGAAGTCAATCTCGTAAAATCTAATGTTCATAGTGTGTTAGCCAGTTCAGCTAATCAGGCAGAATTAGATTCACAATTACAGAGTATCTTTTCCACAGTAACTGCTAAAACCGAAGATTGGTTGCATGCTGAGCTCGACGATATAAATGGCAAAGTCTCTGCTACGGTAACTCATTCATTCAAAGATGGTAGTAACGACTCTAAGCCCAATGTGTTGGTTGATATGACCCTGGATGTTGCTAAGAAAACTGTCTCAGATAAAGATAATCTGTTTAAAGCTTTAAAATTCGGTCGAAAGCTAAAAATACCCGGACTTAAAGGCCGTTGGGCCAAGACTCTTGGTAGATGGGCTGGGAAGGCTGCAGGAGCTTTACAGGTAGCAGCAACAGCCTATGAAATTTATAAAGCTGGAGCTGACGAAGAGAAGGAGAACATGCAAAAACGGCAGGAAGCTATTGAGCTTAATCAGGCATCTGAGCAGGTCTGTTCGACTGTCGTCCAGCAAATAAATGATTCTGTTTCTGACATGCTCGAAGCTACTTTTTCCGAACGCATCAGTTCCATTCAAACTGAGATCGATAAATTGTTAGATCAAAAGGATTCGCTGGGTCAGGATATGGAGTTACTTTCAAAATATCAGAGCTAATCGTAATTCCTAAAAAACTGCTGGACAGAGAAAGAGAATAATACCTTTCCCTTGCAGCGACTATCCTTTATCCCATGGTTTTCTCAACCCGCAACGAACAGCAGAGTGAACAGACTGCAAAGCT
>JBPCUO010000072.1:0-4529 GCA_051011135.1 Bdellovibrionales bacterium | reverse complement strand
ATAAAATACAACTGAACTGCCTAATGCTTCAATATCTGGTGCAACCGTTGCAGCGAATACTACTGGATATTCTAGTTCGCTTAGGTCAATAATACTACTGTTGTTAAGAGTTGCTGTTCCTATACCTCCATCCAGAACTATGTGTTGTGTACCTGACAATGATGATCTAAGAAAATCTCTTCCTTTTGTTATTTGTGCCATTTTTTTGTTTTTTAAATGTTTGTTTTTTTTGTTCTTGTTATTTAAATATTATCCTGCAAATTTAGATTTGCTGCTGTATGGGTTGTTCTCGTCCGCTGCATTAGCGTATACTTTAAACTTACCTCCTAGAGGTTTTAATGCTGCTGGGTTTGGTTTGGTAAATGCATTTTGATCTGCACTAACTCCATTATCCCCTGTTCCAGCTCCTTTGTCATAGTTTATATAACTTTGACCAGAGAAGTTCTTAGAATGCTTGCTATGGCTCTTAATCTTAGGCTGAGCCCCTCCTCTTCGTTCATCAGTTCTCTTATCGATCTTATTCCAATGTCCTTGTTGACGAGTTTCAACTTGCTTCTTTAGATCAGCCCCAGAAGTTCCAAGATTGGTCTTTGAAGCTTTCTTGTCAGCTTTCTTTTCCTTTTTAGAAGCTTTACGCTCCCATCTCTTTTTTTGTCTTTGCTCCTTCTTGCTTAACTTCCCATCCTTGCCTAATTCAGCAACTTTAGATTTATACTTATCAGCTTTAGCAGATTTGTTAACAGACTTCTTAGCCTTTCTTATATCCTTTCCTCCTTTGCCGAAAGTTTCAGCAGCTTCTTTTCTAACAGCTGCAGATTCCTTTCTAAAGGATTTCTGCTTTAATCTCTTTTCCTTACCTTTAAACCCAGCTTTATCTTCAGCTCTAGAGTAGATGTCTTGTCCTTTAGATCTTTTTTTATCAGCCTTGATAATCTTCTTCTGTTGCTTATTACTTACTCCAAGATCTGTAGTCTTGATGTCTTTCTTAATAGCACCTCTTTCTTTCTTGGCCGCTTTTCTATTGTACTTTACTTTCTCTCTTCCTGTTAACTTCTCTCCTTGAGCTCTCAGTCCAGCCGCTTTGGTTTCTTTCTTATTAGAAGCTTTTCCTTTACGTTCAAGTCTTCTTTCTCCTGCGCTCTTTTGAGGAGCAGCAGTCGCTTTCTTTGGCGCTGGTTTAGGAGCAGCCTTTGGCTTGGGAGCAGCTCTCTTAACGACAGCCTTCTTCCCAACGGTTGCTTTCTTGTAACCGCCTCCTTTTTTAATACCTCCCATTACTTCTTCTTCTTATCGTAAGACATCTTGGGAACATAGTGTCCTCCAGCAGCAGCTCCAACTCTAGCAAGAGTCTTTCCTACTTTAGCAGCTCCTTTACCGATTTTCTTAAGAGCTTGTCCAACTTTAGAACCTCCTCTTTCTTTTCTTCCGGCTACTCTAGCTTCTTTTCTTTTAGATCTCTTGAATTTGCGCTCTGCTTTTCTACCTTCTTTATCTGGGCCCTTTCCTTTGAATCTATCTTCATAGGATGGTTTCGATGTTTTAGTAGGTTTATCAGTAGCTCCGTGCTTCTTTCTTTGGTAAGCTTTAGCATCTGCCATATCCTTGTCCTTCTGTCTTTTGTCGTCAGATGACTTTTGGACTCCTTTAGAGTGCTCTCCTTTTTTACCCGTGAATCCCACTTTAGGGGACTTAATCTTTCCGGGCTTTTTAGCGTTGGTGAATTTACCAAATCCTTTTCCTGAAGCCGTCTCTCCCATCTCTTTCTTGTAGTCACGCTTTTTAGTCCCAACAGTAGCTCCCTTAGTTGTAGGGGTTTTTGTTGGTTTTGATGCGGGCTTAGGAGTATTCACTCTAAGTATAGAGCCATCTCCCTTTCTAGCTCCACCCGAATTAGACGTCGTAGTGGTTGTTTTAGTAGGCTTATTGCTTTTATTCAATCCAGCCTTAGTTTGACCAGCTTTCTTCTTGCGAATCTGCTCTCTTCTCTTTTTAGTTTTATCAGCTAATGATCCAAAGTCTCCTTTAAGAGCTCTAGCTAATATTCCTTTTTTCTTTTCTGCCATTTTGTTGTTGCCGTTGTTATTGTGGCTCCCCAATTAATTGTTAATATACCTTCCAGTCGAAGTGACCTCCCGTAGTGTTCTTTGTTGCGTGAGCGTATTCGTCTAGTATTCTGTGTTTAGGATCTTTTCCTTTAGGAGACACATAGTATGAGTACTTGACTGATCCGTCTTTTCTCTTTGTCTCCACATGTTTATATCCTTGTCCCAGTAAAGCATCTCTTACTGCCTGAGGATCATCAGTGGTAAAATCCAATGCTTTTCCTTTTGAGTGAGCTCCCTGTCCTGGTCTAGAATATCTGTCTCCTTGATGATAAGCATCATTTCCAGCAGTAATTCTTAATCCAGGCACCTCTAGAGGCTTCATGTAGTTCTCAATAGTATTAATTAGCTCAGGAGAAACATCTCCTCCAGAACTTAGCTCGTTAGTAGCGTAAGAAGGTTTCTTACCTCCGATGGTGTCGTAGTTATCAGGTTTCTCCTTAATAACAGCTCCCATGTCTTCTAATACACCTTGAAGCCTTTTGGCGTTAGGTGGTTCAATTCCCTCAAACGCATAATACGTATTGAGTTTGTTCTGAGATCCAGGACCCCACTTGCCGTCAGCTCCTGCGCCTATCTTCTTCTGTAGAGCTTTAATTTGATTCTTATCCATTGAACTAGGATCAATAGGTTTATTGAAGTCAATGTTATTAGGATCTTGTTGATTAGGATCTTGATTAGCCCCATTCATCTTGATGTTTCCATCTTGATCCATCTCGGGCTTGTTCTCAGGTCCTTGTTTCTGAGTTTCTTTCTCGAATGCCTTTTGAGCTTTCTCTTGTCTATCCTTAGGGATAATTTCCGATGCTTCTAAAGGAGATTGGTTTTGAGGTCCAAATGCTGGCTTGTTACTTCCTAATGAAATCTTACCTCCGTTGAAGCTATATCCTTTCTCCCTGCGGGGTTTTTGATTATATAGTACTGCCATAATTGTTTTATTTTCCTCCGTAAGCTCCTTTAAAGCCTTCGCCGTTCTTTTTTTCTTTCTTGTAACTCAATTTTGGCGGCTCAGCTACTTTGTTTGCTGATACTGCCTTTTTCTTTTTCCCCTTAAGGGCTTTGCCAATTAATTTGGCTGCTATTAATGCTGGCATAATTTTATGTTTTAAGCTTTACTTGAATCGCCAGCTGCAGCTTTATTAGCATACCCTTTGGCTTTAATCTTTCCTTTGTATTTAGCGAACTTAACTCCCTTCTTAACGGCAGCAGTTGCTAGTTTCTTAGATCCTGCGCTCTTAGCTCTATTAAGACCAACCTGTGCGGCAGCCTTAACTCCCTTAACAACATTGCCCTTTCCTAACTTAGAAGCAGTCTTAAGGCCAGCCTTAGCTAATTGAACACCTTTCTTAACGTATCCTGCTTTAGCAGCGATGGCACCAGCAGCTCCTCCTGGAGCAAATGTAAGTGCTGCATCTTTAATAACCTTACTATTACGATCACCTATAGCTTTCGACCGAATCTTCTCCTCATCGCTTCTCCCTTCGATCCGGGCCAAGTCGTTCGCGCGAGATTGTGCCCTCGAGCTCACTCTTTGTTTTTTCGATGTTTCATTAATCTTATCAGCAGCAGCTCTAGTGTCTTCACGCTTCTTTTGTGACTCCTCGTAGTTAAACTCCTCAGCAGCGCCTTCGATATCTGGTTCAAGGTAGTTCTGCACTGCCTCCTTACCGTAATTTACTGCAGCGCCTACTGCTGCTTTAATTCTACTAGTGAAATCACTCATTACTTATTCTTCTTAAAAGATTTCTTTACGTTCTTCTCGATCTTACGAGCTACTTTCTTATCGATGTCTTTAATTGGTTTAGCAAAAGGGTTTTCCTTCTTACCACCATATGCTCCTGAGAATTTCTTCCCACCTTTCATTGTTGCCATAATTTATTTTTTACCGCCGTAAGCTCCTGAGAAGCCTTCGCCATTCATTTTCTTTTTCTTTCTAGCTTTCTGTGCTTCTAAAGCATCTTTCCAGCCAGTTGCACTTTTCTTTGGAGAGATTGGTGTTTCTCCTCCAGATCTTATTCGAGCTTTAGTAGTCTTTCTTCTTCCTCGTACACTACTTCCAGCTCTGATTCTCGAGGCTACTCCGCCTCCTCTTCCATTTCCCATTGTTGTTGTTTTATTATTAGTAGGTCGGCCTCCCAGTTTTTAGCAAGGTAGCGAACCATTAAATCGAGAGACCTTACTCCCTACATCTTATCCGAATAGCTTCTTAAATGAATCCATTCTCTTCTTACGTCTCTTAGCTTTAGGTCGGTTCTTGAGGACATCATTCATCTTATCTATAGTAGACTTCTCTTTCTTCTCTCCGGTCCAACCACCTTTCTTTAATACTTCTTTATCAGACTTACCTCCATAGGCGCCTGTAAACTTCTTTCCGTTCTTCATGACTTAGTCGTTACAAGGACATCCTCCGATGCCACAGTTACAATT
>JBPCUO010000071.1:0-23684 GCA_051011135.1 Bdellovibrionales bacterium | reverse complement strand
CGCATGTTTATGATAATATAGATCCCAAAAGAGATATTGAAATCATTAATACAGAACTCCTTTTGGCCGATTTAGAAGTGGTCGAGAAACGATTTAAAAAGTTGGAAAAACAAGCGCAAACAACCGGCCAAAAAGAATTAAAGCTAGAAGTTCAAGTTTTAAAGGTGGTTTTAGATCTCTTAAAAGCTGACACTCCTTTAAGGAGCAAGCAATGGGATCGGGAAGATTTGCAATACATCCTGCCCTTAAACCTCATCACTTTAAAACCCATTCTTTATATTTGTAACCAAAGTGAAGATGCTTTTAAAGAGGGCAACCTAGCAGAAAAACAAATTCAAGAAATGTGTCGCAATCAGGAAGAAGTTTTAAGTATTTCCTGTGCCTTAGAAGAAGAGATGGTTGATTTAAACCCCCAAGAGAAACAGGAATTTTTAAGTGCTTTAGGCATGAAAGAGCCTTCTTTGAATCGCGTGATAAGAAAAGTCTATGAACAACTTAATCTTATTACTTTTTTTACAGCAGGAAAAAAGGAAGTGAAAGCTTGGACTCTTCCTAAAGGATCTCTTGCTCCTCAAGCGGCTGGTGTTATTCATTCTGATTTTGAAAAAGGATTTATAAGAGCGGAAGTTTATTCTTTTGAAGATTTATTAAAGTACCGTACAGAAAAAGATTTAAAACAAGCGGGGCGCATGATTTCAGAAGGTAAAAATTATGAGGTCAAAGATGGAGACATCATGCATTTTCTTTTTAATGTTTAAGGACTTCCCTATTAGGATCAAAAATATCTCTAAGGCCATCTCCTAATAAATTAAAAGCCACCATCGTTATAAAAAGCATTATTCCGGGAGCGAGGATTAAACGAGGATAAGTGCTTAAAGATCTCCATCCTTCATCCACTAAAACTCCCCAACTGCTAAAAGGAGGTTGAAGACCTAAACCTAAAAAACTCAACATGCTTTCAAATAAAATATTAGAAGGGATTTGAAAAGTTAAAAGAATAATAATGGGAGTTGCAATATTGGGTAAAATATAAAACATCACAATTCTCCAAGAGCTTGCTCCTAAAGATCTTGCTGATTCGACATATTGATTTTCTTTTACTTGCAAAACTTGCCCTCTCACCACTCGAGCTAAAGAAGTCCAACTGACCAAGCTTAATGCCACTAAAGTTCCTATTAAAGTACGAATTTCTGGATGAGAAATGTCTACAAAAGAATCAAAAACAACTTTCGCTAAAATCAGCAAAACGAGTGTAGGTATGGAATACATCATATCGACAAATCTCATCATCACACGATCTGTGATGCCTCCAAACCAAGCGGAAATCATTCCATAGGCCACTCCTAAAACAGCAGAGATAAGAGCTGTAAAAATACCTATCGCCATCGACATACGAGAGCCATAAATAATGCGAGATAATAAATCACGACCCAGATGATCTGTCCCTAACCAATGAGACCAAGAATAACTTTGTAAAGCCTTTTCTGGAAACTGCTTATAAAAAGGATAAGGAGAAATCACTTCAGCAAACAAAGCCATGATACTCACTAAAACAATAAAAGCTCCACAATAAAGACACACTTTAGTTTGGAGAACTTTTTGATAAAATTTTTGTGATTCCATTTTTTAAGAAACTCTCATTCTTGGATCAAAGTACACATAAAGCAGATCCACCACCATATTGGATAAAATCACAAGCGTACTATAAATTAAAAGCAATCCTAAAATAAGAGGATAATCTCGGTTGGTAACACTATTAACAAAATGCTCTCCTAAACCGGGAATAGCAAAAATCTTTTCAATAATAAAAGAGCCTGTTAAAATTCCTGCAATCAAAGGAGCTGAAAAAGTTAAAACAGGAAGAAAAGCATTTTTTAAAATATGTTTATAAAAAACCATATTGGGACTCAAGCCTTTTGCTTTTGCTGTACGAACAAAATCATTATTAACAGCATCTAAAAGACTAGACCGAGTTAAGCGAGCAATTAAAGAAGCAGGACGCAAGCCTAAAACCACTGTTGGTAAAACATAAAATAAAGTCCCCTCCCATAAAGCCACTTCAAACCATTTTAAATAAAAACCAAAAAATAAAATAAAAAGAGGAGCAATGACAAAAGTAGGTAAGGAGACTCCTGAAATACTCAACACCATTGCCGTTCGATCTGACAAAGTATTGGGCCTTTGAGCTGCAAAAACACCTAGGGGAACTCCCAATAAAAAAGCTAGAATAAGGGCATAAAGACCTAGCTGCATGGAAATAGGAAGAGAGTCTTTTAAAATATCGAGAATGTTTCGATCGATATACTTGTAAGATTGTCCTAAATCTCCCTGAAACAATCCAAGCATATACTTAAGATATTGCTGGTACAAGGGTTGATCTAAATTGTAATGAGCTTCGATGTTTGCTAACACCTCTGGGGGCAGAGCTTTTTCTCGATCAAAAGGCCCTCCCGGTAAAAGCCTTAATAAAACAAAAGTGGAAGTTGAAATAATTAATAAAGTGATACCAGCTTCTACAAATCGACCTATCGTATAAAAAAATAACTGTTTTTTTAAAATATAATAAATAAATGAAATCAAGATGGCTGAAAAAAAATAAAGCCATAGTGCAAAAGGAATTTCATAATGAGCGAAACTAATAAAAACAATTCCAAAAAAAGAAATCAAAACAGACAACCCAATAAATCGGGATACTAAAAAGAAGATTGTAGATTTAAAAAAAGAGATCATTGAATTCCTTTTTGTTGAGGAGTAATAATTTCCATCTCTTTAAATTTAACTTCTGACATCCTGTTGCTAGGGTATTTTTTAACACGAGAGGAAACCAAAACATGTTTCACAGCTTGAAACAAAGGCAGAACAACAACATCCTCTTCTAAAAGAATTTTTTGAGCTCTGTCATAAAGGGCCTGCCTTTTTAAACCATTAGGACTCACCCTTGCTTGTAAAACCAACTGATCAAACTTTTTGTTTTTCCAATGAGTATGATTATTATCTGAAAAGCTTGTCATTAAACTCATAAAATTATCGGGATCAGGATAATCGGCTAACCAACCTAGGCGAAAGATCTCAACTTTTTTTGTTTTTAATCTTTGTAAATAAGTTTTCCATTCTTGCGTGTTTAATTCTACCTCGAGATTTAAATGTCTTTTTAATTGAGACTGAAGATTTTCAGCAACCATTTTGTGATCTCCAGTGGTGTTGTAATAGATTTGAAGACTCCTTGGCTTAGAGCTCCTAAAATAAGAAGATTCTTTTAAAATTTTTTGAGCTTTTAAAGGATTAAAATCTAATCCCACATCAGGGTTATGCGCAAATAAACCCTGAGGGATCCAACTTTTTAAAGGCGCTTGCCCTCCCTTTAAAAGCTGTACAATCTCTTTTCGATCAATAGAATGAGCAATTGCTTTACGAACAGCAACATCTTTTAAAGCAGGAGACTCGAGATTAAATCCATAATAATACAAGCTTAACAAAGGGTAACTTTGATACCCTTTTCTTTTTTTTAATAGAGATAATTCTCTAGAGGGTAAAGGAGTAGCCACATCTAAACGACCGGAAGTGAAAAGGTTTAACAAAGTGGTCTCTTCTGGAATGATATACAAGATAACTTGTTCAATCTGGGGTTTTTTACCGTGGTATCTGGAGTTTTTTTTAAGTATTAAAGCTCGGTCATGATCCCATCTTGTTAATTGATAAGGACCTACCGTGACCAAGTTTTTAGGATGAGTCCAAAGAGATTTTTTAGTTTTAATAATATCGTTTCGAATAGGATAGGTTGAAGGATGTGTTAAAAGCTGAGGGAAATAAGATAAGCTTTTTTCTAAAGAAACAATCAACTCTCCCTTAGGTCCTTTTTGAATACCAACTTCTTGAAAGTCTTTGATTCTGCCCTCATGATAAGCTCTGGCATTTTTAATAGGAAATAAAAAATAAGCATACTCCGCTCCTGTTTTAGGATTTAAAAGTCGCTCCCAACCCCCGATAAAATGTTCTGCTTTTAAAACGACTCCATCAGACCATACAGCCTGATCTCTTATAAAAAATGTCCATGTTTTATAATTTGAAGAGGATGTCCAAGTATGAGCTAAAGCTCCCTGAATTTTGACAACATCTTCAGAAAAGTCATACTCTATCAGACCTTCCATAATATTTTGTATCACAAGAGAGGAAGTTGTATCTGTGCTTTTATTCCAATCCAAAGTTGGAGGTTCCGCTCCAAGAGGGTAACGCAAAGTTTTTTTTAAATCATAATTCACATAAGGGCTTTGTTTTTTTTTCAAACAAGACAGGGTTAAAAGCAGTAACGATAAAACCAGAAAAAACAAAGGAGAAAGTTTTTTATCTGTCTTTTTATACAACATCATTAAGTTTCCAATAGGAATTTTTTGATGAAAAAATTATTGTGCTTGATAAATATCTAAAAAAGGAATTAAAGAATTAGAAAGCAGATTCTTTTGTGTAGACATTTCTTTTTGTAGACGAGTATTTAAGAGAGGACTTAAATAATTATCTCCTTTATGAATAACATCTTGAGTAATAAAATAAAGCAACGAGTTCGTATCAAAAATTGTCTGAAATCTACCGTAATAAACAGATTCTATAACTTCAGGAATGATACTTTGAAAGTGCTTAGCAAAGTTTTTAATATTTTCACTTTTAAAAAATAAGTCAGTCACTGTGTCTAGCTTTTGAACATAAACTTCATGATAAATTTTTTCAGAAACTTCTGTTCCGATTTCTAAAGTTCCCTGACTTACTTGATCTAATGAATTCACAATATAAAAAATACTATGAGGATAACTTTTAAGTTTAAGATTTTCAGCCATGCTTAGCTCTAAAGGATTGCTTGGTCGAGCCAGCACATCAAAGGACATAAAGTCTACCAAGCCCTCTTCCAAAGAATTTTCTGGAAGCCTATCTAAAGAAGGCTCTGGAACTAATTCAAGGGTGCTTTGAGCCCCACCAAAGGTAAATGTCTGATAAATATCTCTCACAAAAACTTCCTTTAAAAAGCGATTATTAGCATGTTGTTTTATATTTTTAACATGAAAGATATTGGATTGAAGAGAAAGAAATCTTTTTAAAGTTGGTGAAGGAGTTTGATACTCTCCTGAAGTCACAGTGTCTACCATGGTGTCAATTTCTTGAAGAGTAAGTTTTTTATAATTATCTACAGTAGGCCCTATCATGGAACCTTTACCACCTATGTGAGTAATGGCTAATTGAGCCAGATTTTTTAAAGGAAGATTTATTGCAGAAACTTGATATTTAAAAGATTTAAAAAGTTCTAAAAGATACAGATCTAAAACATCTTTAGCAACTTTTTGAAAATCTTCGGGATGCTTGTTGAAATACTCTTCAAAGAAAAGAATATTAGGTTTGATAAGATTAAATTCTTTATAAATAGGAGTGACATCTAAATAGTAATCTGATTTTTCATTAAATTCCGTTGCAATCTCTTTTGGCAAGCCCAAATCTTCTCTAATCTTTTTAAATTTTTCAAATTGTAAAACAGGAATCAAACCATCTGTGATTAAATTTTCTCCCTGTTGATCTCCTGTCTGACCTCTTTCAAGATAATCATAAAGAAGAGTCAGAGTTGCCATATTGAAAACAAAATCTTCTTCTTGAAGTAATTGAGAAACAGGCTGAACAATATTTGTTTCAAGGCCCGTCATAAATTCCTGATGTTTTTCGAGGGTGTTTTGATCTTTTTTGCCGGTTTCTTTCCTTTGATACCATAAACTTAATATGCTTTTTCTAAATTCTATTTTTTTAAGACCTCTAATAAATTCTGATATAAAACCTGTTTGTGAAAAAGGTCGAAGTAAAAAAGGTTCTCTATCCCCCATGTTGTATTCTGAAGGTTCATCAATAACATAATCTCCAGAGCTTTCAACATGAGAATAAAAAGTGAGGTAATTTAAGTTTATTCGCTCTGATCCAGATTGAATATAACCTTTAAAATAAGAATACGGAATCAACCTCACAAGACTCTTCATTTGATTTTGTGCTGCTTTAATAGAGCTTGTTGCGTTTCTATGTTTAAAAAATAACTTACCAGCAAAATCTAAAAACAATTCTTCATTTGAGAAATTATAGAAATAATTTTGTTGGAAATCAAAGTAAATTTGATTTCCCAAAAGAAATCGATCTTGCAATTTAGAATGAACCACATCCCTAATATCTGGCTCATCCATGACACTGATAGGTCGAGCTCCTTCATCAAAACTTATAGGATCAAGGGTTGATACTAAAAGAGCAAGAACAGAAATGATTTTATTATTTAATTGCCCAGCACGATCGTAAGAAGAATGAATAGGGCTATTATTTCTAAAAGTTGAAAATTGAACTGGGAATAAAGGCCGGCCAATTTCTCCTTTATACTCATAACCCGCAAGGAAAAAGAAATTTTCAAAATCCTTACAAGAAGAGCGAGAGCTTTTAAATTCTGGTATATCGGAAATGACTTTATGAATATCTCTAAAAGGTATGGCATCAAGTTGCCCCGTATAACCATATTCTACAACACAATAATGATCTTGAGAAAAAGCGGTTTCTACAACAGCGGCTACAAAAAATCGAGATGCCCTACAAAGATCATAAAGTTCATGATTGATATTTCCGCAAATTCCTCTCAACTTCTCATTATAATCCTCGATATTTATATCCGATAAATAATAAGGATCTTCTGTATCTAAAACCTTAGATAATTCCAACCTCCATTTATGATATAAAGGCAGGCTTCTTAAAACAAAAAATAAAGCACTGTCGTAATACTCTATAAATTTATGTTCATTTTCTATAATCTCTTGAGCACTTGTTCCAACATCCCATCTTGCGCAAAAGGGATCTGTATTATAAGAGGCTAAATTCCAATCCGTACAAACGCGATGAGTACGGATATTATTAATATTTAATTCCTTAGGTTCATCACCACTAAGATCTGTTAATTTTAAAGGATCCACTGGAATAATTTCTTTTGTGATTCTATTTTCAACTTTGTGCCCATAAACAAATCGAGCAAAATCAACATCATATCGACCAGGTGTAAAACTGAGCGTTTGAGGACCTAGATAATCCATCATTGAAGAAGAAGCGGGTTGAATCGATTTCAACTTTAAAAGCTGCTCTTTTTCCTCTGCTTTTAAATGAGAAAAAGCATATTTAAATTCATAATCTTTTAATTTCATAAAATTCTTTTTGTCATAAGAAGCGGCAAATTGATGGAACATACCTATATTGTGACCCATTTCATGAATAGCAGTGTTTAAACTAACAATCGGTAATACTTTTTGAACACAAGCGAATAGAGACTGTTCGATATCTTCTTGAACTAGCGTTTCCCATAAAACTTTTATTTTTTCATGAGGAGATGCTTCCGTATTCAAAGAACTCAATACAACAGCAAGTTCTTTTTGACATAACTGATTGACCACTTCTCCGGTTCCTAAACCTACAGAGCTAAATTGATTTAAAAAACAATTATGAGAATTAGATATTTTAGCACTGTGTTGAGAGACCGTTTGATAAATTTTGTCACTACTTGTAGTAGAAGAAGCTTGTTTTCCAGTTAACATATGGTATTGACTTTCCAGCTGCTGTCTATCTTCTTTTGTAACTAAAATATCATCGATAGAACTGAAAAATTGAATCGGTTGCTGGCTTTGGGGTTGAATATCAAATCCATAAACGGCTTGGCCATATTTGGTTTTTGCACCTGAGAGAAAATCGGGAATAAAAAACTTTTTTAACTGACCTAAAGAAATTTGTCTTTTTAAAATTTCTCTATTAGAAAAAGGATCTTCCGATCCATACTTGCCAGAACTTCCATTATTTCTTAATCTCAAAGCACGCCAATAACTTGTATCTAAACCATAAGAAGATATAATGTAATGATAAATATCTCCAGCAATGCCATTGTAATTTTTATTGAGGGAGAGATTTGTTGTTGCAGAAATAACTTCCCCTGTATCTGTATCAGATAACATAGGACCATAACCTAAAAGACCCCCTTTTCCATTTAAATCTTCAGGATCCATCAGGTTAAGCACATTATAACGAATATCTCCTAAATCCACATCTTTAGTTTCTTCCATGATAAAACAATCCTCTTGAGAACAAGAGACTCCGGCTTTTTTAAAAACCTGATTCCATAAATGAATCACTTCACGACCTAAATTTCGAACGATTTCATTTTTAGGAGTTAAATTGGAAAATCTATAAACAATAGGTTCATGGATATTGAATCTTTTAACCAAGTAAGAATCTTGATAATTTCTAGAAGGGATTTGCAGATCTTTATCATGCACCCTTTTTTGAATAAAAAAGGCAGGAAATAAATTATGACTTTCTTCAGAAACATTTAAAGGAGTGTAAGTACTGTTAGTACTAGGTCTTAAAAGAGCATACTTAATTTTTGTTCCATGCTTTTCATCATAAAGAGTAAAACTTAAATAATCTTGACTCAAATTAAGGGAGCTTAAAGAAAAAGAAGGCTGATTGTAATTGATATTAAAAAAAGAAGAGTAAGGAGTGTCTACTTGACCAAAATTGACTTGAACAAAATCTTTATCCGCATCATCTTCTCTTTTATTTAAAACTTCACTTAAACCTGCATTGACAATCTGACCCGAAAGAGAGGAGGAAGCTTCATAACTTAAATGCTTAACAGGTATTTTAAAAACATATCTTTCTTTTTGGAAAAGACTATTTTCAGGAACGCCCTTTTCGAAATCTGAGTTATAAGCAATTAAGTATTTATCTTTAAAAACAATTCGAATTTTATTAGAAGATTTATATTCATTATCAGGATTGAACATATAAGTATTTAACTGAGAATGAGCAACACTGGATGATAAAATTGTACTTTTGTAATACCAAGGTCCCTCAAAAAGATTTTTAGGATAAACATCTTTTTTTCCACCAGCTTCTAAAAGAGTTTTAAAAGGTTTAAAGTTTCCTCTGACTTGAATTTCTTTAACTCCATGAGGATAAATATTAGGAATAGAGTTGGATAAAGTTTCTACTTGACCCTCTTTGCTCTTAATAGGAACTTCTCTAAAAGTTAGTAATCGAGTCGCGTCAAAATCGGAGTTCACAATCTCTTCTAAATAACCCAAGCTGACATCATAACCACCAATAGGCATCCCGTATTTACCATCTCCTAAGGGAATAGAATACGCTAAAGATTGAAAAGGAAGATCTTCTGGAGAAGAAACAATTAAAGCTCTTAAATAATTTCCTATAACTTGAAACTCTAATTGATAAGTATGATTCGCTTTAGCAACAATAAAAGGATGTTGTTCTGGTGTTAGAAGATTAGCACAATGAAGCTTCCCTTTTTGAATGACTCTTCCTTTACCTTGTTCACTTTGAGAAGGGAAGTAGAGGGGAGTATGATCTTCAATAGAATGAATCGATACATAACTAAAATTATTGATATAAGATTTTTGATCTGTTTTTGAATCTGGAACCTGATAAGCCACTGAAGAATTGTTCACGGGGTAATATCTCCCCTTTGAAACCTTTTCTTCTAAAGTAACATTTTCCGCTTCTGTCCAATCTACAACCTTGTCTAAACCCGCTCCTGTTTTTAACATACATTTTAAACGAAAAACATCTTGTAAAGAAACAATCGTTCCTTCTAAAGACTGACTCAAACGAGAAGGTCTTTGTTGAAAACAAGAGACAAGAAAAAAAGAAAAACAAATTAAAAAATAGGAATGAATCTTTCTGTAAAACATGGCCTTTGCTTTATACTTTTCCGGTGAAATAAAGTAAAGAATTTGTTAAAAAATCTATTTTTTTCAAAAGCTCAGTTTATTTGATCATTATATATGCATTTTTAAGCGCGGTTTCAGCCTTAATCAATAATCAAAATTTATAGAAGATATCAAGGATTCTAAGCTTTTTTTAGAAGATCAAAGATTTGGATTCTAGAAGCTATGCTTTTTTTGTAGAGCTTTTTGAGATTTTTGTTATTCTAATTTTAGGCTTTATGATTCAACCCCTTTCCCATCCTTCTCCTCATTTTAAACCTCTTCCTATAGAGGTAGAATTTTTAATTCTGCATTATACGGCTCAAGATCTTGAAAGCAGTTTGGAAATTTTTTCCAATCCTCAATCCAAGGTATCTTGTCATTTATTAATTGATCCTCAAGGGGTGCTTTATGAATTAGTTCCTTGTTGGAAAGGAACTTGTTATCAGGCTTTTCATGCTGGAAAAAGCACTTGGACGGATTCCTCTCATAAAACATGGAGCTCTTTTAATCGTTTCTCTTTGGGAATAGAGCTGGTTAATTTTAATGGAAATGTTTTTCCCTATACGGATCAACAGTATGAAACTGTTTTTCAAACTCTTTTTCATTTAAAATCCATGTACCCTTCTCTTCAAAATCCAGAAAGAATTTTAGGACATGAACATATTGCTGGATTTCGAAATAAAAGTGATCCCGGTTATTTATGGAATTGGAATTTAATTTTTAAAAAAGTCTACCATTGTGAAAAACCCACTTATTTAGTGCCTGTTTTAACAAAAAAACAACATCTTGCTTTGTCCTCCATCCCCCCCGATCTCAGCAATACTCTTTTTAAAAAAATCAGTTTAATTTTAGAAAAAAATTTCCTGCCTTTTTTTTGTAAAGTTTTAATGATCAAAGGAATTGTCATGTTTTCATCTCTTAGGAAGAGAATCCAAAATCAACGAGGACAAATGATTATAGAATATATTTTATTATTAGTGATCTCTGTTATCATGGCTCTTGCTTTAATTAAACTTACAGATATTGGCCAAGATAGTCCCTTTTTTAATTTTTGGTCTCAAATCACTCAAGCCATCTCTGAAGATACTAGCACTTAAGTCTTGTCTTAAAAAATTTAAGTCTTAAAAAGACCAAAGAGAAGATATCAACCTTTATTCCTCTTTCTTAATAGAATAAAATCAAATCATGCATGGTTTATCTTGGTTTTTTTTACTACTTTTAACTTGCTCTTCACATTTTTCATGGGCTAAGAGTTGTAAAAAAATTCCTTTAAAAAGTCTCAGCTTAGAAGCGGATTTTTGTTGGGACTGCATGGGTCACAACAATAACAGCCAATGGGAAAATCTTACAACACCTTTTGTTCCAACACGAAATTGTTTTCAAAGATCTATCTCTCATCGAAATAGCTACAATGATAAAAATACTTTTTGCGAAGATAATTCTTTAGTGACAAAAAGAGGTCCTATTTGTATTAATGATAAGAGCTATATTGATACAACCGCTCGCGCCTTTCATGAAGTGAGTCAATGTCTTAATATTGAAAACCCTTCCTTCTTTTTTGCTTTATTAAATAGAGAGTCTCGTTTTCAAATCACAGCAACGAGCCAAACAGGTGCTTCTTGTTATGGTCAACTCACAGGAGTTGCTATTGCTGATATCAATCAAAAACTGATACCTGCGCAAGTTAAAGATTATAAAAAATGCCAGCCTTTAAATAAAAACTTTGAACCCTTAACGAATAGCGGAAGAAGAAAAACAAGATCAGCAATCTGCACATCTCATAACAATCCTTACAGCTGTTTGTTTTACTCAGGACTTTATTATAAAGAAGCAGTCAGACAAGCTGAAAAAACAGTCTCTGAAGCAGGAGATGCTTTATCTGTAAAATTTAAAAACAAATCTCAATCTTTTATTTTTCAAAACGAAAGAGAGTATCAGAAATATCTTGCTAAAAATAATTTAAAAGAAAGTCAGGTTGAAAAAAAGGAGCCTGTCTCCTTGTTTAAAGATCCAAAAACTATTGCTCAAATTATTGCTTTACATGGTTATAATGGTGGGCCACAAAGTATAAGAAATTTATTTACACAATACTCTAATACGATTAAAGGAAGAGTTTGGTCTTCTCATCACCCCGATCGAAAATCTTATCAAAATGCTGTTTTTTCAAATCCTTATGGAATCCCTACTTCTGATTTTGTTCATACTTTTTCTAAATATATTAAAAAAAATTATAGAGTGAGACATGCCGGACAAACCGCTTCGTTTTTTAAAAATATTCTTAATGACTTTGAAAGTGTCACAAGAAACAATCCTGCTTGTGGAGATATTCCTGTTAGAAAACTTAAAAGACCCGCAGGTCGCTTTAAGGCCAAAGGTTTAATTTAATTTTTAAACAATTTTATCTGATGTAAATGATCTACAAAATTTAATTTAATTTTAAATTTTATATCTTTTAAAGCTTGTTCTAAAGCTTTAGATAAATAAATATTTTTAAACCCTAGTTTTTCAGCTTCTAAAATCCGCTCTCTCGCAAAAGAACAAGCTCTAATCTCTCCTGTCAGACCTAGCTCTCCAAAAAAAGAAGTTTGTTTATCGATTGGTTTTTTATAAAGGGAAGACAGAATAGAAACAGCAACTGCCAGATCAGAAGCGGATTCTGTAATTTTCAAACCTCCTACCAGATTAACAAAAAGATCTTTTTTTCCTAAATGAGTTCCTAGATATTTATCTAAAACAGCAACCACCATATGAATACGATTAATATCGAGACCTAAAGCGGTTCGGCGAGGCATGGGCAGATAAGAATCCACAGCTAAAGATTGAACTTCACAAAGGAAAGAACGACTCCCTTCCATTGCTGTAAAAATAGCAGAGCCTATGCGATTTTCTAATTGCTCTCCTAGAAAAAATTGAGAAGGATTGCTGACTTCCTTTAAACCCTGATCACTCATTTCAAAAACAGCAATATCTCTTGTAGAACCAAATCGATTTTTATGAGAGCGTAAAATTCGAAATTGATAATTCGAATCTCCTTCAAAAGATAAAACCGTATCCACTAAATGCTCTAAAACTCTTGGCCCTGCTAAGCTTCCATCCTTTGTCACATGTCCAACAATAATGATAGTGATTTGATGAGTCTTAGCAAAACTCATCAGCACTCCTGCACACTCTCTTACTTGGGAGACCGTTCCGGGTGCGGAAGGGTGATGATTTCCATAAACGGTTTGTATAGAATCAATAACTAAAACAGCTGGCTTGATTTGACGGGCTTTTTCTAAAATATCTTCCAAAGAAGATTCTCCATAAAAAAGGAGATCCGAAGAGCTGATTTTTAATCTTTGAGCTCTTAAAGCAGTTTGAGAAGCGCTTTCTTCTGCCGAAACATAAAGTACTTTTTGACGATTTTCTGCAAGATTCCCACACACTTGAAGAAGGAGTGTGCTTTTTCCTATCCCTGGATCTCCTCCTAAAAGAAGAAAAGAGCCCCGAACAAATCCTCCTCCAATCACTTGATCAAATTCTTTGAGACCAGAACTTTTTCGATTCACAGCCTGAACTTCCATCTCTGCAAAAGAAATCGGCTTAGCGCCCTCTTGACCAATAGAAAATCTTTTAGCCTCTTCTGTTTTTGAATCTCTGACTTGTTCTTCCACTATGGTATTCCAAGATTCGCATTGAGTGCAACGGCCTTGCCATTTGACTCCTTGCCAACCGCAACTTTGACAGACATAAATTTTTTTTACTTTAGACATTGAACCTCTTTAATCCTTGATAAAATCAACGCGAGTTTAAAAAACTTTTTATCTTTTTTTCAATCAAAGAAGCTTCCTCGTAAATCCCCCCTGCATTTAAAGTTTGCAGCTGATGATTTTCCATAAGAATTCGCCCTTCACACATAACAAAACTCACTTCACTTCCTTGAGCGCTGTACACAAGATGAGACACTAAATTATGAGGAGGGTAAAGATGAGCGTGTTCCAGTTCAATAGCGATAAGATCAGCTCGTTTTCCCTCTTCAATCGTTCCTATGTCTTTTTCTAAACCCAGTGCCTTTGCTCCCCCTAAAGTTGCCATTTGAAACATCTGTTGAGCATCTAGGGATTGGTCCTTGTATTTTAAAGATTGAAGCTTGATACCTGTGTCCATCTCTTGAAAAAGATTTAAATTATTATTGGATGCAGAGCCATCTGTTCCTAAACCAACAACAACTCCTTGTTTTAAAGCTTCTCCCACAGGAGCGATTCCGTTTGATAATTTCATATTACTTTCTGGATTGTAAGAAAAAGAAGTCCCCGTTTTTGACATTATTTTTAAATCCTCCTCATTAACATAAACACAATGAACAAAAAGCGCTTGCTCTCCTGTCACATTTAAATCATGCAAATACTGCACAGGAGTTCTACCATATTTTTTTTGAATCTCTTGTTGTTCCCATTCACTTTCTGAAACATGTATGGTTAAGGGAAGAGATTCTTTTTTAGAAAAATCCCCTATTTCTTTAAGACACTTAGATGTCAAAGTATAAGGAGCATGAGGGGCAATGGCGATATTTATTCTAGAATGACCCTCGTATTTTTGTTTTAAATCTTTGGTTTTCTTTTTCCACTCCATTGAGTCTTTTTCAACACTAGGAACTCCTACGCCAACAAAAGCTCTCAAGCCTGCTTCATCTAAAGCTTGAGCCATCACTTCATTATAAAAATACATATCAAAAAAACTGGTCACTCCGGATTTGATCAGCTCTATGGCTGACAATCTGGTTCCCACTGAAATAAAATTCTGATCCACCACATTGGCCTCAAGCGGAAAAATATAATCTTCTAACCAACTTTTTAAAGGAAGATCATCTGCTAAACCACGAAACAAAGACATAGGAAGATGAGTGTGAGTGTTCACCAATCCCGGAGATAAAAGATGCCGCTCTAACTTTATTATTTTTTGAGCTTTCAAATCCTGAGAAAAGGGACCTATATAATCAATACGCCCTTCTTTAACCCCTACAACTTTTTCAGTTTCAACAATGAACTTACCCTCTTTATAGAGAAGAATTTTTTCAGGACATAAAAGCAACTCAAAGTGCTTCATACGGGTTGACCTGAGTTTTGAATCTCAGTCTCATTAGACTCTTTACTTTTTTTTTGATTCAGTACATGAACCAGCTTTTTAGTTATAAGAGGAAAAAGCCCTATCAATAAAAAAGACACAAGAATCTCTAAAGAAAACAAATGTTGAATCTCTTCGGCTCTTAAAACATGCTTGCCAGCATTCGCATAAATCATGATTTCTGGAAGAAAACCTAAAAAACTAATAATAACAAAATGTTTCATCTTCATAGAAGTCAGTCCCATAACTGTATTAGGAAGAAATAAAGGAACAATCAGAGTCATTCTCATAGCAAATAAATAATACACCCCATATTGGTTTAAATCCGATAAGATGTCTTTTAAACGATAAGCATATTTTTTTCTAAAAAAATCCCGCAGCCAAGAGCGACAAATCAAAAAAGAAATCGTAGAACCTAAAGTGATAGCGCAAGCATGCAAAAACACTCCTTGAACAAAGCCATATAAAAAACCAGAAAGCAAACTTAACAAAAGAGTCCCCGGTAAAGAAACCGTCGACATCAAGACATACGCGCAAAATAAAGAGATCATGGTTAAAATGTGATGATCTTTAGAAATTTGTAAAAACTCTTTTCTATAATGGTTAAAAGTATCCAAGTTTAAATATCTTAAAAAGATAAAATAAAACAAGCCACTCACAAGGGCGATTAAAACAAAAGATAAGATCCATTTTTTGGAATACATTTTCATGATTTGTATTATATAGCAAAAAAGAAAGATTTCTCAAGGACAATACAAAAACTCTTGCACTCTTTAAAAAAGCAGACTAGATTGATGAAACTATGATTCGAAAAGCCTCTTTTTTTATAACAGCAATAACATTATGTTTCTTCATGATTTCTTGCTCCAAATTTCAAGAATTTTTTCCTAAAAATTTTAAAACGACTGAAGATAAAAAATCTTATAGCATGGGCTACCTTTTAGGAACGAATATTAAAAAAATTCAAAAAGATATTAAAGAGGCGGCTTTTATTCGTGGTTTAAAAGATGCTTTAAATGGAAAATCATCCGCCTTAAGCCAACAGGATTTAATGAATCTACAAAAACAAGAATTAAATAACAGAAAACAAGAAGGAGAAAAACAAATGTCAGAAGGTCAGAAATTTTTAGAAAATAATAAAAAACAAGAGGGAGTTCAGGTCACAAACTCAGGACTTCAATACAAGGCTTTAGCAGAAGGTACTGGAAAACAACCTGCCGCAACTAACACAGTAGAAGTTCATTATCGTGGAACTCTTATTGATGGAACAGAGTTTGATAGTTCTTACAAAAGAAATAAAACAATCTCCTTTCCTTTAAACCAAGTCATTAAAGGTTGGACAGAAGGTCTTCAACTTATGAAGGAAGGATCTAAATATCAATTTTTTATTCCTTCTGAACTAGGTTACGGAGCCCAAGGAGCGGGAGCTTCCATTCCTCCTAATGCAACGCTAATTTTTGAAGTTGAATTGATTAAAGTTTTATAACTTTCTCTCTGTTCTCATAGTCACAAGCTCTTCAGCACTGGAAGGGTGAATCCCTATGGTTTGATCAAAAGCTTGTTTTGTCATTTTATTTTTAATGGCAACAGCAAAGCCTTGGAGAATTTCAGCCGAAGAATCTCCCACTAAATGACATCCTAAGACTTGATCTGTTTTTTGACACACAATAAGTTTCATATAGCTTTTTTCCATCTGATCTGTCAGAGTCAGTTTTAAAGGACGAAATCGACTTTCAAAAACTCGAACTTTAAAACCTTGTTTTAAAGCCTCCTCTTCTGAAAGGCCAACTGTTCCCACTTCTGGTTGCGTAAAAACAGCAGAAGGGACGCCAGCATAATTCCTATGTTGGTTTGTATTTTTAGCAAATAAATATTCACTCACAAACATGCCTTCATAAAGAGCCACTGGCGTTAATTGAAAAGATTTATCAATACAATCTCCTACAGCAAAAATACTAGGACAGCTGGTTTGAAATTTTGAATCCACAGAGATGCTAAAGTTAGACTTGTTTAACTCCACTCCAACAGCTTCTAAGTTCAAAGATTGTGTTTTTGCTTTTCGACCTGTTGCCATTAAAACCAAATCTCCTGACCACACTGCTCCCTTATGATCTTTGACCTCATAAGTCTCGCCTTTTTTTTGAATCTCAACAGGAGTTCTGCCAGCAAGCATTTTAATTTTTCTTTGAGTCATTTGTTCTTGAAGATGTTTTCTAATATCTTGATCAAAACCAGCAAGAATATAATCTTTTCGAAACATGACAGAAACTTGAGTTCCTAATTCTTGAAAAATACTAGCAAACTCTAAACCAATATATCCTGCTCCAATCACCAGTAAAGAAGCCGGTTGTTTTTTTAAAGAAAAAATCTCATTAGAAGTGCAGGCGTGTTCTGCCCCAGGGATAGGAATTTTTAAAGGCCAAGACCCTACAGCAATTAAAATATGGCGAGCGGTGTAATTTTTGCCCTCCACTTGAACCCTGTGAGGATCTTGAATTTTTCCCTCTCCTGGAATAAAATCCACTTTTGCATTTTTTAAAACTTGAGAGTAAATCCCTTCTAATCTTTGAATCTCTTGATCTCTTTTGGTGTTAAAAGTCTCCCAATTTAATTGAGGAGAATCAAATTCCCAACCATAAGAGCGAGCCGTTTCAAAACTTTTTTGAAAACTAGAACCATAGACCATTAATTTTTTAGGAATGCAACCTCGTATCACGCAGGTTCCACCCATGCGATCACTTTCACAAAGTGCAACCTTAGCTCCGAGTTGAGCCGACCAACGAGCCGCTCGAATCCCTCCTGAGCCTCCACCAATTACAAAAAGATCATAGTCATAGTGTGCTGCCATAAGTTTTTAAAGAATAAATGAGATCTTGGTTTTTATCAACTGGGAACTGCTTTAGATTTTAAAAGCAGTTCTAAAGTATGCAAGGCTTTTTGTTTTAATTCTTTATGAGAAAAACCAAGTTCCCATTGTCCCTCATAAAATCGATCGGAAATCAGGGCTAAACAAAACATGTTTAAATCTCCCTGTTGAGCAACTCCCATCAAGGCGCGAGCTGCCATCGCGAAGCAAGACACCCCTAAAGATAGGGCCCGGTTCAAATCCGTTTCTTGATAAGGAGCATCACTTGTCCAACTCGTTACAGCTTGCAGCTGAAGATCTTCCAATAGCTTTGGTTTTAATTGAGAACTTTCTATAAAACTAGAAGTCGAGTCATCAAAAGAAGCATAAGACGATCTTCCATAAGCTTTTTGCAACCACACTCCATCAGCTCGATTCAGTTTTGGAGATAAAGAACAAGCCGTCCCTAAAGAAAAAATATTTTGAATCCCAAAAGTTTTTAAATATTCCAACTGCAATAAAGAGGCTGGAGCTCCAAATCCAAATTGACTCACAATGACTTTTTGAAACTCTTGATACACATCAAAACAAGCTCCCAAAGCTTGCGTTCTTTGAGCCTGATACTTAAGAGACATTTTTTTAGCTAAAGAAGCATCCATACATAACACAGCACTTTGAATCCCTTTGAGATCCAAAGCCTTGCCATAGTGACGAATATACTCCATAGAGTTTAAAAAACTTTTCATAATCTTTATATTTTGTATCTCTTATTTTTATAGAAAGCAATTTGGTTTTTTATCCTGATAAAAACCTTGCAGAAGTTTTAAAAATTTCATATAAAAATAAAAATGATATCTATTCAAACTCCTAGCCTTAAATACACTTCTCATAAAGAATTTTTTATTTTAGATCAAACTCGCCTTCCTGAAAAAGAAATTTGGGTATCGATTCAAACCCCTTTAGAGATGGCCCAAGCCATTCAAAGTTTAAAAGTAAGAGGTGCTAATCTTATTGGAATCACAGCGGCTTTAAGCTTGGCTCAAGCCATTGAACAAGACATGGATACACAAACTTTAAAATCTCAATGTAAAATTTTAGAAGAGTCCAGACCCACAGCTATTCATTTAAAACAAGCCTGCTCTCGAGTGATGAGTCAACAATCTAGGGAGCGACAAATCCAAGAAGCTTTCAATATTTACAAGGAAGACCAAGTTGCTTGCGAGCAAATGGCTCAAGTAGGACAATCTGTAATTCAAAATGGGGATGGCATTCTCACTTACTGCAACACAGGCTCTTTAGCAACAGGAGGTTTAGGAACAGCTCTTGGGGTGATCAAACAAGCACATGCCGATAAAAAAAATATTTTTGTTTATGCTTGTGAAACTCGCCCTGTCAATCAAGGTTCAAGACTGACTTTTTGGGAACTTCAACAAGCAAAAATTCCTTCTGCTTTACTTTGTGATAATATGGTGGCCTCCCTTATGTCTCAATCTAAAATACAAAAAGTTTTAGTAGGTGCTGATCGCATCAGCTCCCAGCATGATGTTGCTAATAAAATAGGAACTTTAAACCTAGCCATTGTGGCCCGCTATTTTAAAATTCCTTTTTATGTGGTGGCTCCAACTTCTAGTTTTGATTCAAAACTTTTAAAAGGAAGTGACATTCCTATTGAACAAAGGGGCCCTCAAGAAGTCTCTTTGTTTTGGGCTAAAAAACAAATTTACAATCCTAGTTTTGACATTACACCCAGATCTTTAATTACAGGTATCATTACAGAAAAAGCAATTTTAAAATAACTATGTTGTATTGGACTCATAACACTATTAAAATCCCTAAATTAGGTTTTGGAACTTGGAAGCTAGAAAACCAAGAAGCCGTTGAGGCTGTAACCACTGCTTTGGAAGAGGGTTATCGCCATATAGACACTGCCTCAATTTACTCTAATGAAAAACAAGTTGGACAAGCTTTAAAGGATGTTGCAATCCCTAGAGAAGATTTGTTTTTAACAACAAAAATTTGGAGAGATTACTTGTCGAAAGATCTGATTTTTAAAGAAGCTCAAAAAAGTCTTAAAAATTTAAAGCTAGATTATCTGGATTTATTACTCATTCATTGGCCTCATCCTAATTTCCCTTTGGAACAAAGCTTACAAGCCTTAGAAGCTCTTGTAAAAAATCAGCAAGTTCGACTCATAGGAGTGAGTAACTTTCCTTGTGAATTGCTTTTAAAAGCCAGAAAAATATCTCCTTCTTTAATTACAAATCAAGTGGAGTATCATCCCTTTTTGTCACAAACTCCTTTGTTAGAAGTTGTGCAAAAACAGCGAATGTTTTTAACAGCTTATTCCTCCTTGGCAAGAGCAGAGGCTGTAAAAAGTCAGCAGCTTCAACACATTGCTCAAAAATATAATAAAAGTACTGCTCAAATCGTATTACGATGGTTGGTGGAACAAACTAATGTTGTTTCTCTTGTGAAGTCTAAAAATAAAAAACATATTAAAGACAATTTTAATATTTTTGATTTTCAATTAGAAAAAAAAGATCAAGATAAAATCTATCGACTGACTCATCAAAAAAGAAGATGTGTTGATCCTCCTTTTGCTCCTCAATGGGATGAGTGAAAGAGATAATGAAAAGATATAAAAACAATCATACCCATCACAAACCAATTTTTATTTTTACCTTTAAGAGAAAAAGGCATTAAATGAATAAAACAAATATAAATCAACATCCCTGTTGCAAGAGCCACTAAATAATTAGGATTCAAATACGCAGAAAAGCTTTTTGCAAAAAAAGCTCCTAGAATCAGGGTTCCAGAAATAAAAGAAGTTAAAACCAAAAGGACGCGAGTCTTCATATGAGAGCTGATCCCTAAAAGCGCCACCAAGACTCCCTCTGATAACAAATGAATAAACAAACCTGCCATAGTTACAACGGCAGCATAGCCTTCCATGCTTAAACCTGCTAGAAGACGAATGCCATCAAAAAAAGAACAAAGAGCTAGGCAGCCTACTGTTGAACACACTGTAGAAGGAGATAAAAGATGTGCATGATGATGGTGATTATGATCATGTTGATGAGAGCTGGTTTCTATCCATCGATCCAAAAATTTTAATCGAGGAATAAGATAAACATCTGCAGCCCCTTGAACAATGAGTCCTAAAAAAATAAGTAAGGAAATAACTTCATTGGAATAAGCAGGGTTTGAAAAGCTATGAGGTAAAAAATTTAAAAAACTTAAAACTAAAAGAGCTCCTGAGCTAAAAGCGACTAAGAGACTTAACTGCCACTTTCTTCCAAAATGAGCCACTAAAAGACAAGAGATTAAAACAAAAAATGCAAAACCAATAGATATTAAAAATGCCATATATCACCTAGTTTTTTAATGGCAGGGCAGGTAGGACTCGAACCCACAACCTACGGATTTGGAATCCGCCGCTCTACCAATTAGAGCTACTACCCTGAATCCACCCTAAAATACTATCACAGCATCTTAAAATCCACTTAATTTTTATTTCAAAAAAAAAGGAGAGCAAAGCGCTCTCCTTTTGTATCTTTTAATTTTGTATCTTTAATCAGGCTTCAATTACTCAATAATTTGAGTAACAACACCAGCACCAACAGTTCGGCCACCTTCACGAACGGCAAAACGAACTCCTTTTTCCATAGCGATAGGAGCAATCAATTCGACTTCTAGATTCACATTATCTCCTGGCATTACAATTTTTGCATCTTTAGGAAGCTCTACAGCTCCTGTGACATCCGTTGTTCTAAAATAAAATTGTGGTCTGTAACCTTTTGCAAAAGCAGTATGTCTTCCACCTTCTTCTTTTTTCAAAATATAACATTCACATTTGAATTTTTTATGAGGTTTGATCGTTCCGGGAGCAGCAACAACTTGACCTCTTTCGATATCGTCTTTTTCGACACCACGAAGAAGAAGCCCAACATTATCTCCTGCTTGCCCTTGATCTAATAATTTACGAAACATTTCGACACCCGTAACAGTTGTTTTTTTCGTATCACGAATACCAACAATCTCAACATCACCACCAACTTTAACAATTCCTCTTTCTACACGACCTGTTGCTACAGTTCCACGACCTGAAATAGAAAAAACATCCTCAACAGGCATTAGAAAAGATTTATCAATATCTCGCTTTGGACAAGGAATATACTCATCAACTTTAGCCATTAAATCTAAAATAGCCTTTTCATTGTCTGCATCTCCCTCTAAAGCTTTTAAAGCAGATCCTTTAATAATAGGAATATCATTCCCAGGAAATTTGTATTCTGTTAAAAGTTCACGAACTTCTAACTCAACAAGATCAAGAAGTTCTTTATCATCCACTTGATCACATTTATTTAAAAAGACAACGATAGCAGGAACACCCACTTGACGAGCTAATAAAATATGCTCTCGAGTTTGAGGCATAGGACCGTCTGTTGCAGACACGACAAGAATAGCACCATCCATTTGAGCCGCACCTGTGATCATGTTTTTCACATAATCAGCATGTCCAGGACAATCCACATGAGCATAATGTCTTTTTGCAGTTTCATACTCAACATGAGCCGTAGAAATTGTAATCCCACGAGCCTTTTCCTCTGGAGCTTTATCAATTTGATCGTACTTCATTGCTGTTGCACCACCTGCTTTTGCTAAAACAGTCGTTACAGCCGCTGTTAAAGTTGTTTTTCCATGATCCACATGTCCTATTGTTCCAATATTGACATGTTCTTTATCTCTTTTAAAAGTTTCTTTAGACATTGAGTCATCCTCCTTCAATTACGGCTTACTCGCCCCTTTAATAATATAAGAACTTATATAAAAAGAATTTTCCACTTATGTCAAATTTAAAATCTAAAGCTTTTCACTTTCAGGCTAAAAATTGAAAATAATCAGAAAAATCAAAGCTTTTTTAGAAAAAAGGATGGTGCCCACGGTGAGACTCGAACTCACGACCCCAGCCTTACCAAGGCTGTGCTCTACCCCTGAGCCACATGGGCAAATCGTCTTTTTAGTGGATTATTATCTAACATAGATCCCCGAGGATTTAAAGTGTTTCAAAATGAAGCTCTTTTGCAGAAGAAATCTTAAAAAGATCAAGGATTTTTAGGAGTTTTAAATTATAATAAAAAGAAGGAAATCTCTATGGCATTATCGAAAACAAATTTTTTTTATCAATCGTTTTATAGGTTTTGTAAAAAAACTTTACTATTAAAGCCAGATAGCAACTCCAAGGGTTTTAGCTTAATAGAGCTTTTAGTAACTTCTACAATCACCCTAGGTATTTTTGCAGCAATCATAAGTTTTTTAACCAACACTCAACACCAAACTGCCAATATTTCAGAAGAGTCTGTGATTAATAAAAATGTAATGTATATTGCGCAAACTATTTTATCTCAATCTAAGAATTATCAATTTTACCCTAGTGCTAGTGACCCTGAAAACCCCAGTGGTTTTGCAGGTTTAACGGCTACGGATACAAGCATTCAAGATACAGAAAAAGCTCCCGTTTATAACATTCTAGCTTTTGCCATTAATTTAAAAGGAGATATTATAAAAGTCGATCAATGTTTAAACTGCCCTAAACGATTAGGAGTGTCGATTCCTCCTTATAAAAGAGGAGGCCTTTTTAAGGTTTGGGTTGCAGGAATTGAAAAATCATCTGAGGATAGTTACACGCAGTTTTTAGATTTAAAAATGGTCAGCCCTTTAAACTAAAATAAAACTAAGGTAAAAAATGATATTCAATATTTTAAAAAATAAAAGGGGGTTTTCACTCACAGAGCTCATGGTTGCAGCTTCTATTTTTACTCTACTCACTTTTGGCTCCTTGTCTATTTTGGAATACATGAAAAAACAAGAAGAAAAAATAACAAGAACGGTCTCACAAAGCACGGATGAAGAATTTCTAAATAAATTTATGTATCAATTGATTGCTTCTGGAAATCTGGGAATCTCTT
>JBPCUO010000070.1:0-6628 GCA_051011135.1 Bdellovibrionales bacterium | reverse complement strand
GCTTTTATCAATAGATACTCGATGATCAAAAACAAAACATTCTCCCTCAAAAAAGCGGGAAGATTTTTGCTTTAGATACTCCAGAATTCCTCCGTTTAATTGATAGACTTTTTGAAATCCTTTTTCTTTCATGATTTCAATTGCTTTTTCGCAACGAATTCCTCCCGTGCAATAAATGAGAGTTTCTTTCTTTTTATCCAAAGGGGCGCTTGCTATTTTACTAGGAAATTCTTGAAAATTTTCTATTTGTAAATCTTTAGCATTTTTAAATTTTCCAAGATTAACTTCATAAGTATTTCTTACATCCAGAATTTGAGCTTCATTCTTGATTTTATGATTCCATTTTTCAGCATCAATGTGATTATTTTCTTTTTGAAGGTGAGGGTAGGATTTACCAATTTTAATAATTTCAGATTTTATTTTAATAGAGAGTTGTTTAAAGTTCCATGTTTCGCAAAAAGAATCTTTATAAGAAAAACTTTGTTTAAAAAGACTTTCTAATAAAGTTTTATAATTTTCAAGGCAAGATTCCTCACCGGAAAGAGTTGAGTTTATGCCTTCCGTTCCAATTAAAATCAGTCCTCTTATGTTTAAAAGCTGCCCTTGATTTTTTAATTGGTTTTTTATAGAAGGCAATGATTTTTTATCGATAGAAAAAAAATCATAAAAGGATGTGACTTTAATCATAATAAACTTTATATATGGAAAACTTAAAACTTTCAAGTTTTGGATTTTTATGGCTATTTTAGAAGTTAAAAATGTAGTTAAAGATTATGGCTCTCTTCGAGCTGTCGATCAGGTTTCTTTTGACATTAAAGAAGGTGAAATTTTTGGATTATTAGGGCCTAATGGAGCAGGGAAAACAACTTTAATCTCTACGATAATGACTTTAGAAAAATTAACACAAGGTGAGATTTTTGTTGCAGGTCATGATATCCAAAAAAATCCTAGAATGGCTAAGTCTATTATAGGTTTTATGCCTCAAGAGCTGATCGTTCATGGTTATTTTACAGTTCAAGAAGTGATTCGTTTTTACTCAGGTTTTTGTGGAGTTGTTCCTTCTTCTGAAAGAATTGAATATCTATTAAAAAAACTTTCTTTATGGGAGCAAAGAAATTTTAAAGTTCGAGCTTTAAGTGGGGGAATGATGAGGAGGCTTTTAATGATTAAAGCTTTAGTTCATTATCCTAAACTGCTTTTATTAGATGAGCCTACCGCTGGTGTAGATATCCATTTAAGAAATGCAATTTGGAAATATATAAGAGAATTAAATAAAGAAGGAATTTCTATTTTGTTTACAACTCATTATTTAGAGGAAGCAGAACAGCTTTGTGATAGAGTGGCTTTTATTGACAAAGGAAAAATTAGCCATATGGGAGAAACTAAAAAACTTATTTCAGATTTAACAACTCGAAAGGTCTATTTACGCCTTAAAAAGCAAACATCTATTTCTCATCAATATTATGTAGGCCAAGAAGATGATTATCATATTTTTTTAATTCCTTACTCTTTAGATGTAGGGCCATTTATTCATAGTTTATCTATAAATATTGTAGATATTATAGATATAAAAATCAAAGAAGGAAATTTGGAAGATGTTTTTAAAAAGGTATTATCTTATGGAAATTAAAAGAAACTTAAGATGGGTTCCTTTTTTATTTTTTCTTTATAGAGATGTAAAAAGATTTTTAAAAATTTATCTTCAAACCATTTTTATTCCTTTAATGACTCAAGCTCTTTATCTCATTATATTTGGTGTTAGCCTTGGTAAAGTTGTTCAAATCAGTGATCAATTTTCTTATTTGCAATTTATCATTCCAGGGCTTATTTCAATGACGGCTATTAACCAAGCTTTTCAAAATGGCTCAAGTTCTATTTTTGTTATGAAAATCACAGGAGAAATTATAGACATTAAAAGCACAGCTTTGAGTGTTCCTCAAATTGTTTTAGGTGTTGGATTATCAGGCTTTTTAAGAGGAGGGATCGTGAGTTTATTAACTTTAGGCATAGGGGAGATCTTTCATTATTTTTATCAAGGCTTCTTTTTCCCTGTGGCTCATATCTATTGGTTGCTGGGCTTTATTTGTTTATCTAGTTTTTCTTTTGCTATGATTGGCCTGTCTATAGGTGTTGTTTCTAAAACCTTTGATCAAGTGGGAGCGATTAGCGGTTTTGTTATCATTCCTTTAATTTATTTAGGAGGAGTCTTTTTTGATTTAGAGAAACTTTCTGTTTTTTGGCAAAATGTTTCTGTTTTTAACCCTTTGTTTTATTTTGTAAATGGAATTAGGTATAGCTTTTTAGGAGTATCAGATACTCCTTTGATGCAATCCTTTGTTGTATCTATTGCAAGTGTAGGAATAGCTTTTTTGATTGCTTGTAAAAGTGTTTCCAGAGGCTCTTTTAAGAGAACAAGTTAATATCTGCATAAATTCAATAAAAACCCTTGAAAAATAAAAATAAACCATATAGATAGATTAGAGGTTGTCATGGTTGTTATCAGATTATCAAGAGTAGGATCTAAAAATAGTCCAAAATATAGAGTTACAGTTGCTGATTCTAGAAAAGCAGTGAAGGGTTGCTTCATTGATCAAATTGGTTCTTATGATCCTTTATCTCAAGATAAAAAAGCAATTATTGATAAAGAAAAATATGAAGCTTGGATAAAAAAAGGCGCTAAAGCAAGTTCAACTGTTAGAAGTCTTTTTTTAAAGCTAACAAAAGGAGTATAAAGTGAGTGCAGAGATTAAAGATCTTCTCAGTGATTTAATTAAAGGTTTGGTTAATAAACCTGATGAAGTAGAAGTATCAGAAAATGAAGGAGATAAAGTTCTTATTTTTGAAGCAAGAGTTGCTAAAGAAGATATGGGAAAAGTTATTGGTAAAAAAGGTAAGACCATAGAAGCTATCAAGACCATTGTAGGCGCTTGTGGAGCAAAACAAAAAAAGAGATTTATTTTTCAAATCGTTGACGAAGAAGATAATTAATAAAAAAAATATCTTAAAAGTTGGAATTGTATCGAGGCCTCATGGGTTAAAAGGAGAGTTGTTTATCAAACCTCTTCATTTATTACCTTCTTGGCCTCGAAACATAAGTACTGTATTTATTGATCAAAGTGAATTTGAAATAGAGTCTTATAAAAATCATAAACAAGGCTTTATTTTTAAACTCAAAAATATCAATCATATTGATCAAAGTGAATCTTTAAAAGGCCTCGAGGTTTCTTTTCCTTTAGAATGTTTTTTTAGTAAAAAAAATGAGAATATTTATCTGTCGGAGTTATTAAAATTTCAAGTTGAAGTTTTAAACCAAGGTGTGATTGGGGTGGTTCAATCCTTTGAATCGACGGAACTCCAAGATATTCTATTAGTTTCTAATGGCCAAAAAGAGTTAAAAATTCCCTTAGTTTCCGATTATATTAAAAATATCGATTTTATTCAAAAAAAAATCCTCGTAGATTTACCTGAGAATTTTCTGGAAATTTTTAGTGATTAAGTTTCAAATTATCAGCCTTTTTCCTGATTACTTTTCTTCTCCTTTAAAAGAAGGGCTTTTAGCAAAAGCGATCAAGAACAAACTTTTGGAAATTGATTTTGTAAATCCCAGAGACTTTTCTCCGACAGGGCGGGTGGATGATTATCCTTTTGGGGGAGGGGACAGTATGATTATGTGCTACCCTCCTTTGGAAAAATCCTTAAAATCTTTAAAAAATAAAGGCCGTGTTATTTTTTTAACACCTTCAGGGAGCGTATGGAATCATCAAAAAGCAAAAAATTACGCCAAAGAGGATGAAATTCTTACTTTAGTTTGTGGTCGTTATGGGGGCGTTGATCAAAGATTTATTACAAAATATGTGGATGAGGAAGTTTCTGTGGGAGATTATATTTTAAATGGAGGAGAAGCAGGTGCTTTAATTTTATTAGAAAGTATTTTTCGATTTCTTCCAAAGGCTTTAGGAAATGAAAAATCTTTTACTAAAGAAAGCTTTGAAAATAAAAATTTACTAGAGTGTCCTCAATGGACTAGGCCTCAAGAGGGTGGAGGTTTTTCGGTTCCAAAAGTTTTACTAAGTGGAGATCATCAATCCATTGAAAAGTTTAGACACTATAGTTCCCTAGTTAAAACTTCTGTAAGGAGACCTGATCTTTTAAGAGCAAACCTTGAACTTGTTGATGAGTTATTGGTGGCTCAAAAAGAATTATCCCTCCTTTCTTTAGAGGAATTGAAATCTTTAGGCCTCAAATCTTCCGATTTAAAACTCATCTTGACCTAAAAAATAGCTAATGATATGTCTTTGTTCTTATGGATAAAGTTCGTGAAATTACCTTAAAAAGGCATCCTGCTAAGGACTTTCCTATTTCTGTGGGAGATACTGCAAAAGTATCTATAAAAGTTAAAGAAGGAAGCAAGGAAAGAGTTCAGATTTTTGAAGGAGTTATTTTAAAAATTCAAGGAAAGGATTTTACACGCTCTTTTACAGTTCGAAAAATGTCTGATGGAGTGGGAGTTGAAAAAACAATTCCTCTTTCTAGTCCTAATGTGACAAATGTGGAAGTTGTGTCTAAAGCGAAAGTCAGACGAGCTCGTCTTTTTTACCTTCGTAACCTTAGAGGAAGAGCCGCTCGTTTAAACACCAAAAAACTTAAAAATTTTAAATCTGTATTATCCAAAAAATCAAAAACAAAAGAATCTCAAACTATTTCAGAATCAAAAAAAACAGATTCTGACCCAGAGACTAATTCAAAAGATCAAAAAAATTAATTTTTTGTTTATTATTAACTGTTGCTAATAATAAATACCAATGACCTTCAAACTCATTAGCGAGCATAGAGTATACTTTTTTGAGTCGTTTTTTTTGCTTAGGACTTATGATTTTTTCCAGTAAAAATTCTCTCCTTAAAGATTTAACTTCTATAAGGAGATAAATCTGATTTTTTTTAATAATTAAATCTGTTTCTACGCCAAAAAATTTTTTATTTTTACACATAAGGCTCCAGCCTTTTTCAATAAAAAATTGAGCGACAAGTTGTTCGTATTGTTGCCCTTTAGATAAACTCTTTAACTCCAGAGAAGCTTTTTCTGTGGAGGGAGCAGGGGCCGTATTTTTGAATCGCTTGTTTATGTTTTTTTGTTGCATATCCTTTGTGTTTCTCAAAGCCATATTCTGGATATTGATTGCTGTAAGAAATCAGAAGCTGATCTCTTTCTGTTTTTGCTAGAATTCCAGCAGCCATAATAGGTAAGGCTCTTTGATCTCCTTTAACAAAAGCGGTTTGTTGAAAATTAGAAAATCCTTTTAAAGTAAATTTTCCATCAATAATTAAATGACCCGATTGAATCTTTAAATTTTCTACCGCTCTTTTCATAGCTAAAAGACTGGCTTGATGGATGTTTAAAGATTCAATTTCTTCAATACTTGCAAATCCTATGCCAAAAATATGGTGGTTTTTAATGTCTAAACTCAGCTTCTTCCTTTGTTGCCAGGATAAAGACTTAGAATCTTGAAATTTTTGAGGAAATTTTAAAATAACAGCCCCAGCAAAAACAGGACCTGCTAAACAACCTCTTCCTGCTTCATCAACGCCCACAATAGGTTGAGGAGACAGATTAAGATAATCTATGCTGCTAAACATTGGTTATTATTTATTAATAAGGGGTGTCTTGTATCAATTGGGCTTCGCAGATAAATAATCCCTTGGCGAAGTATCCATAAAGAAATAATTTATCATTTTCTGGATTGGATCGCATCCAAGAGAAAAAAGGAACTGTATTAGAGCTATGTTTAATATGTTTATAGTGAAAGTTTTTTTCTTCATGAACTTTATTGTATTCGCTAATTTTAAATTTTTTTAAATTTTGTTCTATAGCTTCTGGAGAATGGCGCAAGCTTTTACCTTCATCATCATTTTTATCAAAACCTTTTGATGTATATCCAAAGTAAGCATTCATATAGTAATCTTGTTCTTCTTTTTTGAAATAAAGGTTGATTGTAGAACCAAATTCAAAGTTGTTTGTAGAATAATTATCGCAAAATCCCGTGTAGTATCTTTGTGAAAAATTGAGATCTATTTTATTCCCCTTTTTGTAATTTTCTAAAACCTCTAAAGAAGAATTATGACATTCTTTGTTTTCGTAGCATAATTCATGAAAATCGTCTTCAGGAAGAAGTTTTGTATCTGCTGAAGCAAAAACAGCATAAAAGAAAGGTGACAAAAGCAGGAGAGAACTTAAGATTTTCATAATTTACATAATACATAAAAAAAAATTGAAAAAAACAATTTTTTTCTATCAATGTAAAAAATCACTACTTTTGTCCAAGCGTATAATTTTTGTACTCTTTAGCTCTGTCTGTACAAGATTATTTTTTACTTTTTAAAAAAGTGGTTTAAGCTTTCTAAAGTAGGATTTTTTAATAAAAAACTAGGGAGAATTTGGGTCTTATCCTTGCCTTGATACAAAATATAGAAAGGAATTCCGCTTTGCCCATATAAATTTAAAAAATATGTAATATAAGGATTTCTATTAGTCCAGTCTCCATAATAGAGTTTGACCTGATTTGCCTTTAGAGCTGCTTGAATATCTTGTTTTTTAAAGATCCGTTCATTCACTTTACAAGTTAAACACCAC
>JBPCUO010000069.1:0-4319 GCA_051011135.1 Bdellovibrionales bacterium | reverse complement strand
ATTAGCTAAAGTAAAACCAAAAGCTAAAATACCAATGGCACCGTTTAAATGAAAAAGCTCGATCGATCCATAAGTCAAAAGAGACCAAGCCTCTGTAGCAAAGGGCATATCAAATAATTTTAAAAGTATTTTTCGAAGTAAAGCCCATACAAAAGCAGAACCTAAGCCTACCCCTATCGATAAAAAAGGTTTTGCTCCTACACCAAATAATAAAGAAGAAGGATTGTAATTACGACTTAAAACACTTTCTAAAACCGCCAGGAAAATAATAATCGCTAACACATCTGTAAAAGCCGATTCTAAAGATAAAAGAGTTTTTGTTTTTTCTCGAATGTCTAAAGGTTTCACGAGGGGGAAAACAACAGCCGAAGAAGTGCTTCCAATACCTAGGCCAATTAACAAAGAAGTTGGAAACGAAAAGAAAAACCCCAAACTAAAAGAAGTTAAAGCCGCAACAAATAAAAAAGAAAGTATGGATAAAGCTAAAGCAGGCAGGCTGGATCGAATCAAAGATCTGGCATTTAAATTTAATCCTCCTTCATACAAGATAATCACCAAGGTGATGGTTGCTAAAACCGTTCCCACCTTACCTAAATCTCCTTGTTGAATGATATTCAAACCAGAAGGACCGATAATAAAACCTATAATAATTAAAATTAAGAGATCAGGAACTTTTGTTTTTATAAAAACCCATTGTAAAAAATGACCTAAAAAAAAGAGTCCTGCTAAACCGAGAATAATTTTTTCCATCTATAGCTTAGCTTATAAGATCACTTCAAGTAAGTGTAATGAGAAAGATTATTCTCAAATTTTTCTAATAAGAAACCAGCCTCTTGTCGTGAAATATTACCTTTCATAACACTGGCCTCTGTTGTTTTATGTATTTTACCTAAGAGATCTTTACGATGGTATTCCACATAATCTAAAACTTCTGCAATGGAATCTCCTTCCACTTTATGCTCCACGGTGTATTTTTTATTTTTTTCTATTTTGATATGAACCACATCGGTATCTCCAAATAAATTATGCAAATCTCCAAGGATTTCTTGATAAGCTCCTGTTAGAAAAATACCTATAAAATAAGTTTCTCCTGATTTTAATTTATGAACAGGAAGATGTTTTTCCACATTCCAAGTTTTATAATCAATAATTCTAGAAATACAACCATCGGAATCACAAGTTAAATCCATCAGCTGAGCTCTTCTTGTGGGCTCTTCTTTTAAACGATGAATAGGAATCACAGGAAAGATATAAGACAAAGCCCAAGAATCCGGCAGGCTTTGAAAGACAGAAAAATTACAAAAATAAGTATCTGTGGTTTGTTGTTTTAAAGTTTCATAGATTTCTTCATGTTCCAAATCATCTTCAACAAGATCTTTTAATTCATGAATAGATTTCCAGTAAATCTTTTCCGCTTCATCCAGTTCTTTTAAAGATAAAACTCCATGGACAAACATTTGAGTCATCTCTTTTCTTTTTTCCACCAAATCATTAAAAGTCTCATTATAAGAAGTTTGAGATATGTTTTTATAAATATCATAAATCCCTTGAATAAAATCATGATCTTCTTTTTGAACTTTGATTTCTTCTTTTTCATTAAATTGATTACTATCTAAAACATTAACCACTAACAAAGAACTTTGAGCGAGAAGAAATCGCCCTGATTCAGAAATAATATGAGGAGCTTTAATATTTTTTTCCTCACAAATAGAATGCAGACCAAAAACAATATCATTAGCATACTCTTGAATGTCATAGTTGGTTGAGCTTCTTCCCGTTCCTGAACCATCATAATCCACTCCTAAACCTCCACCAACATCCACATATTTAATAGAACAACCCATAGAAGTTAATTCATAAAGAATACGAGCCGTTTCTTTAATGGCGGATTTAATAGGTTGAATGGAAGGGATTTGAGAGCCTATATGAAAATGAATCAACTCAATACAATCTAAAAAATTCTCTTTTTTTAAATAATCCACTGAAGAGACAAGCTCTGAAGGAGTAAGACCAAACTTAGAATGAGACCCAGAAGTTTTTCCCCATAAGCCATCCGATTGAGTTTTAAGTTTTAAACGAAATCCAATTCTTGGTTTAATTTTTAACTCTTTAGAAAGCTCTAATAAAGCCCCTAGTTCTTTTTGTCTTTCAACCACTAAAAAAATATTTTTTCCTGCTTTTTGAGAAATCAAAGCAAGTTCAATATAACTTTTATCTTTAAAACCATTGCAAACAATTAAAGCGTCTGGATTGTCCATCAAAGCTAAAGCGACTAACAGTTCTGGTTTGCTCCCTACCTCTAAGCCAAAATGATGTTTATGTCCGGCAGAAACAATATCTTCTACAATATGTTTTTGTTGATTCACTTTAATAGGAAAAACTCCGTAGTACTTGCCCTCATAGCCTTGTTCTTTAATGGCTCGATCAAAACACTGACAGATTTTTTTCATTTGAGATTTTATAATATCAGGAAACCGTAATAAAATAGGAATTCGAACATGTCTTTCTTTTAATTCATTAATGGTTGTAAAAAGATCAATAGAAGATCCCTTACTTCCTTTAGGATGGACTTGTACATGCCCTTCCTCATTGACGCTAAAATAAGGTTTCCCCCAAAAAGGAACTCCATAAAGTTCAGAGCTTTTTTGAGTTGTCCAAGATTTTTTTGGATCCATTGATTCTCCCCAGATTATTTTCTAAAGTTTTTTTCTTTATAGAAAACTTTTATAAAAAAAGCCGGGCTTATACAATGAAATTTATAATTTTTCCCTGTTTATAGATCAATTTTTTAACTTTTTTATCTGCTAAGGCTTGTTGAACCCCTGAAATCTCGCGTGCTTTTTGTGAGGCCTCTTCTTCAGTGGCTGAAACCGATAAAACTAAAGAGCCTCTGAGCTTGCCATTAACTTGAACTCCAATGGATTTTTCATCAGAGATGGTTTTAGATTCCTCATATTCAGGCCATTTTTGAAGGCTGACAAAACCCTGAGCTCCAAAAAACTCCCAAATCTCTTCGGCCAAATGAGGAGCAAAAGGCATTAAGAGTTTAGCAAAAGTAAGCATCACAGATTCATTTTTAATATTTTCTTTATAAAGCTCATTGATAAAAATCATCAAAGCACTCACCGCTGTATTAAAACTTAAAGTTTCCAGATCTTTTGTGACTTTTTTAATAGTCTTGTGTAAAGATTTTTCTATGGTTTCTGTCAGAGGATCCTCTTGTCCTTTAGAATCTTGAGCCCATCTCCAAGCTCTTTCTAAAAAACGACGACTTCCTGAAATTCCTTGAGAAGACCAAGGTTTATCCTTCTCAAAAGGACCTAGAAAACAAATATAAACTCTGCAAGCATCCGCTCCGTATTCAGCTCGAATCTCATCAGGACTCACTCCGTTACCACGAGATTTAGACATACGGTGACCATCTTTTCCAAGGATCACACCTTGATGCACAAGTTTTTGAAAAGGCTCTTTATGAGAAACCAGCCCCGCATCATATAAAACTTTTTGCCAAAAACGAGAGTACAAAAGATGCCCTACACTATGCTCTGTTCCTCCTATATAAAGATCCACAGGCATCCAATATTTTTGAGCTTCAAAATCAAAAGCTTTTTTATCATTATGAGGATCGGTATAGCGTAAAAAATACCAAGAGGAAGCGGCAGAGCCCGGCATAGTATCTGTTTCTCTTCGACCTTCCACTTTTCCTTTTTTGTAATTTACAAAATCAGCCACACGAGCCAAAGGAGCTTCTCCTTTAGAAGTCGGTTTGTAATCCACTGTTGGTGGAAGCTTAACAGGAAGTTCCTCATCCGAAACCAATTCAACACCTTTTGAGGTATGCACAACAGGAAAAGGCTCTCCCCAATATCTTTGTCTTGAAAACAACCAATCTCTTAATTTGTATTGAATCTTTTTTTGACCCAATTTCTTTTTTTCTAAATAGTCAATCACCAAGCTTCCAGCCTGTTGATTCTTAAAACCGTCTAGAGTCAATCCCTCGTGAGAAGAATGAATATGAGCTCCATCTCCCACATAGGGAAGCTTCTTGCATTCAATTACTTTTTGAATGGGAAGTTTAAATTTTTGAGCAAATTCAAAATCTCTTTCATCATGAGCGGGAACAGCCATCACGCTACCTGTTCCATAATCCATTAACACATAATCGGACACCCATAGAGGAAGAGATTTTTTTGTGATAGGATGCTGGACATAAGCTCCTGTAAAACACCCCGTTTTATCTTGATTGATTTTACGATCCACTTCGCTTTTTCTAAGGCATTGTTCTTTGTATTTTAAAACTTCTTGGTGTTGATCTGAAC
>JBPCUO010000068.1:0-10382 GCA_051011135.1 Bdellovibrionales bacterium | reverse complement strand
ATGAAAAAGACTTTTTTAAAAATTTGGAAAGACGAATCAGGTCAGGGAGCTACAGAATATATTTTAATGATTGTAGTAGTAGTAGGAATGATCATGGTTCTTAAAAAACCTATTACAGACATGGTGACAGAAAAAGTTGAAGACCTGAAAAGCCAAGTTGGCGCTGTTAAGCCAGGAAACTAGAGATTTTTAATGGCTTTAGAATATTTTTTGATTTTAGTAATGTCTGCGGCGATCCTCGCTGGCTCTTTTGGTATGAGCACAGGTCCTGTAAAGATGTTTTCTGAATCAAGCCCTAAACTTGCTCATCGATTAGAAAGAAAATTAATGACCGGATCTCAGTTTTTTGTCAGAACAAAAGGAATAGATGGCCATAGTGTAGGCTGGAAAAGATAAGCCTTAGTATTTGATTTCATAAGAGCCCTTTTACTTTTTAAAATATTTATAGGATAATAAGAAAAAGGGCTTATTTTGTTTTTTTCTCCATTTTTAGAATTTCTTTTACCAACACTTTTACTGGTGATCGCTCTTGTTGATGACTTACGCTCTCGTAAAATTCATAACAAACTTCTTTTAATTTTATTACCAATTGTATTGGTTGCTGTTTTTTTATTAAAAGGCTTTGTAGGATTAAAACTGGGCTTGTTTGCTGCTTTATTAGCCATGGTTTTGGGAGTTCCTTTGTATTCAATTCGCCTCATTGGAGGTGGAGATTTAAAACTTTTAATTGTTTTTGCTTTAACAGTAGATATTTTTGCACTTTCTTATTCTTTTATCTACTCGCTTTTTTGGGCTTTAATTCTGGGAGTTGTAAAAATTATTCTAGATAAAAAGATTCATTATTTTTTATCCAATCTTTTATTAATTTTTACTTTAAAAAATAAAAAAATAGAGAAGGAAGCGCTTCATACCCTGCCCTTTTCTGTTGCTTTTCTTTTTGGTTGGTTAAGTTACTACAGTTATAATTTATTATAACTCTAAAAAAACCCAGGGATTTTATGCTGAAGTTTTATTCTCAAAAAGGACAAGTCACTATAGAGTACATTCTTTTAACAATTGTTTTATTAGCAGGAATGCGGCTTCTTTTTAATTCTGTAAAAGATAGTGATATGTTAAATAATTTTGTGTCAGGTCCTAATCAAATTATTGGAAATATGATGGAAAATGGTGTTTGGGATATAGACGAAGGCAAGGCTCGAGAAAAACATCCTAATCAATACGAAAGGCATTGGACATGGGATCCTTAAAAAATAGTCAGCAATCCAGAGGATTTCAAAGCCCTTTAAAAAATCAAAGCGGGGTTATTGCTTTTCAATTTCTTATTGTTTTAATTATTATTTTCATTTTTATTTTGTCTTTTTTTGGTTTAGCTTTGAGCTTGGTTAACGGAAGTGCTGTTCAATATCTGACTTACTCTTCGGCTCGTGCTTTATCTTTAGGAGGGCCTACTCCTGAGGATCAAAAGCAGCATGCAAAAACCCAATATGCTCAATTAAGAAACAAGATGTTTGGTGGTAAATGGAAATCCTCTGGAGAATGGTTTAGTATCTCTACAGCTCCCACGCTAGGTATGAATTATAGATATGAAGATCGTTCTTATAGAAAGATGTTTTATGGAGCCTACGCTTCTTTTATTTCTAATCGAACTAATTTTAAAATTCCTTTTTTAACAGATGAAGACGACGGGAAGCTTAACACCACAATCGGTTCTTATTTAGGACGGGAAGTTAGCCAACAAGAGTGTCAAGAATTTCATCAAAAAAGAGTTGATAAAATTTGCGACATCTATTCTTGCTCATCATCAGGGCCTACTTTACCAGATAATAATTGTTAAAGGATTTTTTATGAATTCTCCAACTAAAATGAGGAAGCTTTTAAAACAACAAAAAGGAATCGCTTTATTTGAAATGCTTCCTTTGTTAGTTGTGTTTATTGCTTTGATAGGTTTAACCGTTGGCCTTTGGGGCGCTGTGCACTCAGGAATTTTACAATCGATAGCTGCTCGTCATTATGCTTTTGAAGTTATTAATAATCGTTCGCACTTTGAATACCATAGAGATTATGATCCTAGTTCACTAGGATCATCTTCTTTAATGTACAATCGTTTAAGTGAGGCTCCTGAACTAGATGGATATTTTCATGGAAAAAATGAAATGAGATTTTTTGGTATTTTAGGAGATAAAGCACCTGATGCAAAGGATCCTTATGTGACCCATCGTGGGATTAATTTTTTTGAAGAAATAGATCGTGATTATCAGCAAAATCCTAAGGGACAAATTGGAACTCAAGAAGAGACTTTAAGTGCTAGCTTTCATAACAACACTTCAGCGCCAGGGCTTCGCGCTGTCAATCCTTTATGGATTATGGTGGGTTATGGAATGTGCTTAGATTGTCTTTGCGGAGACAACCACGCATCCGTTTGTCGTTAATTTTTTAAATAGAAGGCTCCATCCTAGGCCTAGACCTAGGTCTATTATACCCAGCGTTTTTTTACAAAAAAAGAGGCTAATTTACCCCAGGAAAACACTTAATAAACCAACTTAATAAGCCGATAAAAGATTTAGAAAGAAATATTAAATACCTTGGTAAAGGGAGGTTCCTGTGAATAAAAATGAAACTTTAACTTTATGGTTAAGTATTGGAGCTGCTATTTTTGCAGTCATTTTGCTTTATAGTTACACCCAAAAGAAAAGCGCTGAAATTGCTAAAAACTTTGGTGTTCAAACTTCTGTTGTTGTTGCTGTACAAGATATTAACGAAATGGAAACCATACAAGAAAACATGGTAGAAATTCAGCAAGTTCCTGAAAATTTTGTTCAACCGGGACATGTTAAACAAATGGAAGAAATTGTAGGCTTAGTCGCTTTAGCTCCTATCAATAAATCCGAACAACTTTTAAAAAATAAAATTATTAAACCGGGTCCTGAAACAGGTTTGTCTTTACAAGTCTCTCCCGGTAATCGAGCTTTAACTCTTCCTGTGGACGGTGTTCGTGGAGTTGCAAAATTAATTAAGCCGGGAGATCATGTCGATGTTCTGGCGGCTTTAGATTTGAATACAGGTTCCGTTCAAAAAAGATATATTAAAACACTTTTACAAGATACGGTTATTTTAGCAACAGGAGTTCAAATCACTAATGAACTTCCAAGAATTCATCAAGAAATTGGCGGCCAAGATTATATTAAAAACTTAAGAACAGAAAATGATTTTTCTACTGTAACCATTGAAGTAACACCTTCCGAAGCTCAAAAATTAGTTTATATTTTATCGACAAACCCAAGTTCTTTATTTCTAACTCTAAGACATCCTTCAGATAATAGTGCTCGAGTTTTAAAACAAGCGGATCTTTCTGATGTTTTAGGAGCCGGCGTCGTTCGACAAAATACAACTAAAAGAACTCCTGCAGGAGCAGGAAGGTAACCAAGTGAAAAGACTTCTTTTTTTCTTTTGTTTTTTTACCTACAGCCTTGGTGCAGAGCTTAATCAAGATGTAGAATTTATTAATCTTTCGGAAGGGTTTCAGTATGTCCATCCCCTTCCTGCTGAATTAAAAAATCAAAAATTAAAATTTGAAGGAACTTATAAAAGATGGACTTTTGTAAAATATAAAAAAGCAGATAATGCTCTTCTTTTTACACCGAGAAAAAAGGGAACAGGAACTTTAATTATTAAAAATACAAAAAATAAAATTTTAAAAAAGATTAGCATTGATGTTAAAAAGATTAATTTACATAAAATTGCTAAAGAAGTCGGAGATTTATTAATCACTATTGATGGTATAGAAATTAAAATTCTTAATAATAGAGTGATTATCGATGGAGAAGTTTTACTTCCTAAAGAAATGGATCGTATTGATCTTGTTGTTCAAGAGTACACTACTAAATATGTAAAATCCTTAGTGACTTTAAGCCCGAAAGCTCAAATCCAACTGGCTCGTTTGATTGAAAAAAAAATAGGATACCTGACTCCTCCCGATGAAGTTCGAGTAGTGGCTCATAACAATCGTTTTATTTTAGAAGGAGAAGTTGCAACTGAGGATGCTAGAAAACGAGCGTATTTTATTGCAACTTTATACACAAGATTTGATGCTGAAAAAACAACAGAGCAGCTCGCTAAAAGACAAATAATGATGATAAAAAATAATATTGTAGTTCGACAAAAACCAAAAGATAAACGAAAAAAGATTATACAAGTTATTGTTCATTATGTGGATTTAAACAAAGCTTATTCTCAAGGGTTTTCTTTTCAATGGGCTCCTCAAATTGGGGATCAAACCAGTGTTTCTACTATTGGAGGAGGGCCGGCAGGGTTTAAGGTCGTTCCTGCCATCACAGCAACTATTAATAATTTTTTCCCAAAATTAAACTGGCTTAAAAGTTTTAACTTTGCAAGAGTTCTTCATAATGCCAATTTAACCCTGCAAGATGGAGAGGAGGGAGTTATCTCAGTCAATAAGAGTGTTCCTTATACCTCTAGAGGCTCTGATGGTCAGATTTCTGTGCAACAAGCGCAGACTGAAATCTCCACAGTCATCAAACCAAAAATTGTAGGACCAACTCAAGACACGATTCAAATGAAAGTCACAGTCAAGGTGGGTAGCATAGGAGTCACCACATCAGCAGGTCCTTCCATCGACAAAAGAACGATTCAAACCAATATTCATGTGCGAGATCGTTTAAGCGCAGTCCTTGGAGGCTTAATCACTTCAGATGTCGCTAAAGGTTACAATCGACTTCCTCCTAATTCTTCTCAAACTCCTATTGTTAATTTATTTTCTGCTAAAGATTATAGCACTTCAAAATCACAATTTGTTGTGTTTATCACTCCTATTATTAAAGCCTCTGCATCTGCAGGAGTGTCTCGTATTAAAGATAAATTTAAAGTGGATGGAGGAGATTAAAATGATAAAAAATAATTCACATATTGTGGCATTTGTTGGTGGAAAAGGAGGAGTTGGAAAAAGTACTTTGACAGCTAACCTAGCTTTAGCCTCTCAAAAAGAATTAAAAGTTCCTACTTTGTTAATAGATTTAGATAGCAAAAGCTGTGGAGATCAAAATATTATTTTAGGTTTAAGATCAAAAATGAATATTCAACAATTTAGCACTTACAAACAATCCTTAACTTCTGATAATTTAAAAAAAATTCTAGCTTATCATCCTACGGGCTTGGCTTATTTAAGTGCTGTCACAGATGCGGATCAAAAACTAGTGGCAGAAGAGCATCTTTTTCAAAAACAACTTTATAGCCTGTCTCAATCTTTTAATTATATTTTTGTAGATTTAGGAAATGACATTGGCCCACTTCAAAAAACAGTTTTAGATTTAGCAAGTGTGGTTTTAACAGTGGTGACACCTGAAATTCTAGCCGTCAATCAAACCAAAAGACTTTTAAATGAATTGTCTTATCTGCCATCTTCACTTTTTCAAACTCTTTTAAATAAGGTCAATCGATCCAGTTTAAACTCTTCTATTTTACAAAGAACTTTATCTCTTCCTATCCTAGCATCTTTTCCAGAAGATTTAGGAGTGTCGGATAGCTTACATTCTTCTCAACCCTTAGTATTATCTCAGTCTCAATCCGTTTATGCAAAAAGTTGTCACGAAGTGATTAGAAAATTAAATTCTGGAATTTTAGTGAGAGGAAAATCTATAGGAAGATCGGGGCCAAAAAGCGGCTCTTCTTCTTCAACTGGGGTGGCTCTTTCTCAAGAAGTTTCTAAAGGATCTGCGGCTTCTACAGGAGAAAAAAGTATAGATCCTACGACGCTTTTAAAAATGCAAATCCATTCAGAACTTATTAAAGAAATGGATTTAAAAAAAGATTTAACACAAGCCAAAGATAAAAGCTCTAAAGATGCTTTAAGACAAAAAACTCAAACAGTGATTGCTCGACTTGTGGATTTAAGAGGACAAGGATTAGGACGAGAGGAAAGAGCTCATGTGATCAAGCAAGTTTTAAATGAATCTTTGGGTCTTGGTATTTTGGAAGATCTTCTGGAAGATCGCGGTGTTTCAGAAATTATGGTCAATGGTTGTAACAAAATTTACTATGAGAAAAATGGAAATTTACAACTCAGCCCTTATACAATAACTTCCAACTTACATTTAAGAAATATTATTGAAAGAATTGTAACTCCTTTAGGTCGTCGTATTGATGAAAAAACTCCTTATGTGGATGCAAGGCTAGAAGATGGGAGTCGTGTTAATGCTATTATAGAGCCTTTATCTATGGATGGCCCCACAGTGACGATTAGAAAATTTCCAAGTGAACAAATTCAAATGAAAGATCTAGTGTATCGGTTTCAATCCGTGACATCAGAGATGGCTGATTTTATGAAAATCTGCGTGGAGCAAGGTTTGAATATTATTATCTCTGGGGGAACAGGTTCGGGGAAGACAACCTTTTTAAATGTTCTATCAAGTTTTATTCCAGAAAAAGAAAGAATTATTACAGTCGAAGATGCTGCGGAATTACAGCTGAAACAAAGTCATGTGGTTCGATTAGAAACACGACCTGCTAATATAGAAGGAGAAGGGGAAGTCAGTATAAGAGATTTGATAAAAAATACTTTAAGAATGCGTCCCGATAGAATTGTTGTGGGAGAGTGTCGAGATGGAGCGGCTTTAGATATGTTAGCAGCTATGAATACAGGTCATGATGGTTCTTTAACAACAGTTCATTCTAACAATCCTAGAGAAGCTGTTTCTCGTTTAGAAACTTTATGTCTTATGGCGGGTATGGATTTACCAGCAAAAGCCATTAGGGAACAAATCGCAGGAGCGGTAGATTTAATCATCCAAATTGGACGATTAAGTGATGGTTCGAGAAAAATTAAAAGCATTACAGAAGTCGTTGGTATGCAAGGAGATGTTGTTACTCTTCAAGAGATTTTTAAATTTAAAGAGGAAGGTTATACCAAAGATAAAAAAGTTCTGGGTCAGTTTCAAGCCTTAGGGATCATTCCAAGTTTTATAGATAAGTTTGAACAAAAAGGAGTTTCTATTCCAAGAGGTCTTTTTACAACAAAGTCGTCTCAAGCCATGGAGAAACCTTCTATCAATATCAAAAAACCCTCTTTAAAAGTTCCGTCCTTTCAAGACAAAGATGAGAAATCTCAGAAGCAATCGGCAGCACCAGCATTAAAAAAACCAACAAACCCCTTTAAAAAAGGTGCCTGATGGATCTTATCATTTCTAATCCTTTTGTTTTTAGTTTAGTCATTGGTTTTTTAATTTTTATCTTTGCTTATTTTTGGATGGATAGAATTTTAAATTTCTTTTCTGAAAAAACTTTAACTTCTCAAAGTGCTATTTTAATTTTTATGGATAAACTTTTTATCTCACAAAAACAAGAATCCATTGTAAGAAATTGTTGGATCCTTTCCACTTCCTTAGCACTTTTAGGAATTTTATTATTTTGGCCTAATATTATTTTAAGCTTAGGAGCCGCTTCTTTGTTTTTTTTAGGAACATGGATAGGTATTAAAGTTGTTCTAGCATTTTTATGGGAAAGTCATGCTGATAAAGTTGTTTCTCAAATGGTAGAAGCCTTAACGATTATGTGTAACAGTTTAAAAGTAGGGTTAAGCTTGCCCCAAGCGATGGACAGAGTGGTTAAAGGTTACCCAGGGCCTTTAGCGATGGAATTTCGATTAGTTCTTAATAAAATTCAACTGGGACAAAGCATAGAAGAATCTCTGACCGAAATGGGAGAGCGATTGAATCGTTCTGACATCGATATGCTTGTCAGTACAATTAATATTTTAAAAGAATCAGGTGGTAACCTGGCAGAAACTTTTTTTGTGATGTCAGAAACCATAAGATCAAGACAAAAAATGGAAAAAAAGATTAAAGCTTTAACCGCTCAAGGAATGATGCAAGCAAAAATCATCTCTTGTCTTCCTTTCTTTTTGATAGGGATATTGTATTTTATGGATAAACCCTATGTTCTTCCACTCTTAACTAAGCCCTTAGGCTGGGCCTGCCTCTTTATAGTTGTGCTTTTAGTTGTCGTTGGTTGGGCTATGATGAAAAAAATGGTTCAAATTAAAGTCTAAGACTTCACAATACAAAAAGAAGAGTCTACAATAATGGAAACGCTATCAATGGAGTAGGCGCATGAAATTTTTTATACCTTTCTTTTTACTTATTCCCTTTATTTCTTCTGGAATTGTAGATATCAGAAGTGCTGGATATTCAAAAACTTTTGTAGATTTTAAAGCAACAGTTCCGGGTTTTTATTTAACTGTTGATAGAACTTATAACAGCCGTTCTTTATTTAATGGTTTGTTTGGTTTTGGATGGTGTTCTAATTTTGAAACAAACCTAGAAGTTCTTCCCGATAATTCTCTTAAAGTGACAGAATGTGGTGGAGGTATGGAAGTTTTTTATTATCCTAAAAATAAAAAAGCAGATGCTTCTTTACAAATAGATCTTATTTTAAAAGAGATTAAAAAAAGAAAAACAATCAAAAGCGCTAAGAGCCTCGAGCAGCTTAAAAAAGATTTAATTGAAAGCCAAACTTTAAGAGCGGATTTTTTACGGGCTTTAAAAATAAAAGGAAAAGCCAATAAGGGCTCAGTGTATTATGCTAAAGGAAAATCAAATGAATATATTGTTTTTGAAAGCAAGGGATATAAAAGAACTCTTCCTAATGGATTATCAGAAGTTTTTAATAACGAAGGACAGCTGAAAAGATCTTTTGATAAGTTTGGAAAAGCGATAGATATTTTTTGGCAACCGGAATCGGTTCGGATTGTTAATGATTCAGGTCATCAAGTGACTTTAGTGTTAGATCCTAAAATTAAAAAAGTAAAAACTATAAAATTTGGAAATAAAAAAGTAGCTTCTTATAAATACAAAAATGAAAATTTAATAGCGATTAATAATTCTTTTGGAGAAAAGTTCCTACATAGTTATGATAAATTTCATAACTTAGTAAAAACCGTTTACCCTGATAAAACACAAGAAGCTTTGACTTATAATCTTGATAAAGATTGGGTGATTGGATTTAAAAATCGTAAAAACTGTCACGAAAAATACACTTTTGCAAAAAACTCTAAAAATCCAAATCATTATTTTTCAACAGTACAAAAAAAATGTGGAAGAAAGATTGTTAACAAAAGTAAGTACGAGTTTTGGAATAGAAGCTTATCTTCTGGAAGCAAGTATCTTCATCGCGCTCGAGTGGTTGTGAATGGACGATTAAAAACAGATGTTGTGTACCATCCTAAATTTGGTTCCCCTATCTCTTTATTAAAAAATGGCATAAGAACAAAACGATTTTATTATGCTAATGGACTTTTAAAAAGAAAAGAAGATCCTTTTAAAATTGTAGAATATAGAAAGTACACTAAAAAATGTGGAAAGCCAGAATTGGTGGCTTTAAAGTACAGGGATTCAAGAACTAAAAAAGTTGTGAAAACAGAAAATATAAGAATTGAAATGACAGAAAAATGCCTCCTGTCTAAAGCTTTTAAATCGGATTCGGAATGGATTCAAATCAAGCACAATAAAGAAGGACAAATGGTCTACATGGAAGATCAGTCTCGTAAATCAATCAAAATTCAATGGCATAAAACTCTCAAGAAACCTAGTATGATTACTCGAGTAGGTGTGGGTTCTATAAAGATAGTTTATGATCAAGCAGGTCAGGTTGTTGATGTGACAGCAGGTAATAGTGATTCAGGCCCAACAGTTATCAGTCAAGTGTCTTCAGTGTTTAATAGTTTTTTACAAACTTTATCTCCCGTTGCTGAGGAGATGGTTATTTTATAAAATATGAAGTTCTTTGGTTTTCTATTTTTATTATTGTTAAGCAGCTCTTTTGCTGAAGCAAAACCACCCAGTTTAAAAATTTTTAAAGGTGTCCCTACTCTTGAAAGGCAGCAAGAAGCAGGCATCAAACATCCTATTGATGAAAATGAATTTTGTTGCGATCGTCAAATCAAATCGGGAGATGCTCATGAGCCTCGTTATAATATAGAAGCTTTTTTAGTTGGTGATACACAACAACTTCCTCCTCCTTCTTCTTCTAAAGGGAAGCAGTAAGAGGTAAAAAATAGATAAACTGTTCAAGTTTTAAACCACCCCAAAATCCTCTCAAATCAAAAAGACTTTTTTAACTGGTTTTAACAGCAATAGTGATGTAATTTTTTTTACATCAGCTAAGCGAGCTATTAAAACCACAAAATCTATGCGAAAAAGATCCTCAGACAGAGGTAAGTCATGGAAGCTTTGAATAAGAGGATACATCATTTTTTAGCAAAGTTAGAAAGCAACTTTGATTGCCAGATTGAGTTTGTTTCTCTTTCTCATTCTTCTTATCTAATAAAAGAGGATATGTTTTGTGATAAAGATCTTCTAGGATTTCCTTTTTTT
>JBPCUO010000067.1:0-4454 GCA_051011135.1 Bdellovibrionales bacterium | reverse complement strand
TCATCTAATCTTTCTAATGATAATAATTTACCATCTCTATTAGAAAATTGTGTTAATGTTAAATTTCCTTCATTAAATAAAGCAACTCTTGATTGAGATCCTAATAAATTTAATTTTATTTCATTATCTTGAGTAGCTAACCATTCAGGATAAGTTGTTCTAGCTGGAACAGCACCATTAATAGAAGCTCTTCTCGCTTCAGTAATATTTCTTAAATTACGTTTATTAATTCTTCTATTTCCCTGAACTTTATCAATAGCACCAGCAGATTTAACTACTGGAATAGTTGTAGACCTACATCCAAAGTGTTGAGGTGGTCTTGGTTTAAATCCTGAATCTAAACTAAAAACTCTACCATCTAATCTTCCACAAATAATAGAAGTTCTTCCATCAAGAGTAGCAACATATTGATATCCTTTAATTACATCATCATTTAATCTATAAATAGTATCAGATGCATCATTAGCAACTTGCGTAATAGAAGTACGAGCTAAAGTAGCTACTTGCGAACGTGCGAGTGAACTTCCTTGTCGTCTTATATTACCTATAATTTGATTATTACTTAATGAAGATGATAGTCCATTTCTAACTAAATTACTAACTATTCTTCTTTGTGATGAAGAAATAGAAGCTAGATGTCCAGCTAAATTCTTATTATCTCTTATTAATAAATCTCTAACATTTATACCAGTTAATTTTCTAGCTTCATAAATATTAGTTAAACTTCTATTAATTTGAGATACAGCAAACTTACCTTCACTTGCATATAATCTTTCGAATTCTGTGAAACCCAGAGAATATACTCTTCTATAAGCTCGTCTAATTTCTCTGTTATAAGTAACTAAAATAGCAGGAGTTATTCCATTTGTTCTAGCTACTGTAACGAATTTTTTATTAAGATTAGATAAAACATTATCTAAATTTCTTACTAATCTTCTTTCATAAAGAGACAACATTGCTCTTCGTCTTATTTGATCTCTATATATTTGATCATTAATTGTTGTAGCCACGATACTACCTCCTACGTGTTAAATTGTTATTGTATAATTTTAAATATCCAAAATCCTCTATAATCTTCTATATATACAGCATCATGATTTCCACATTCAACAGCTTCAATCTTACCTGCTTTAAATAACATACTAAATAAATCATGAGTTAATTTTGAGTATCCAAAATCATTCGTAAAATCTGCTAACATCTTAATATCATCTACATCAGTATAATAATAACAAGACCTAACAAATTTAATATCTTCTTTATTAAGTTCAGTTGCAATAACAGTAGCAACATACTTATTTGGTAATTCAGCTCTAACAGTATTAAAAGTAAATACCATTAAACCTATAATTACAGCCTGGATCACGTATTTCATTTCTATTTCCTTTCGGTGATATCATGTGAATTCTTAGTTTGATATCATTTTTAGTTTAGTATTGTCCACCGCAATAAGCGATAAACAATATTATAATTACTCCGATAAACGAAGCCTTAACACCATTATCGAAGAAACTTTTCTTTTTCTTCATAATAGAGTTCCTTATTTTGACTATAGCCCATACTTGCGCATGGGCCATTGCCTAAATTTTATTATTTGTTTAATATTTCTACTGGAGTTAAATAAATAAATTCACCAGCAGCAGAAGTAGCAGTACTCGCAGGAATAAAGAAGGTATTCTCTATTCTAACATAATATTGCTTATCAGCACCTAGGTAAACTAATCTACCATCAATACTAACACCCTCAGCATGATCATGACTTTCAGGTAACTCTAACAAGTAAATACTTGGTATAGGAACTAGAAAATCAGTTTGTGCTAAGTTAGTATGAGCTTTAGCTTGTGAAGCTCCTAACGGTTTCCATATTTGTGACATAATTATATTTTCCTTTAATTATTTTCTTCAGATTCATTTGAATCATTAGATTGATTATTGTTTTCTAAATTAGATAATCGTTCTTCCATATTATCTGCTTGAACAGACTCAACTTCAGCAGCTTGAGCTTGAGCAGGTGACATAACTAAGTCATCTTCTTCAATTTCATTTACTGCTTTATCATCATTATATTGATTAGGTAAAATATCATTATTTTTCATAATCTCTACAAATAAAGATCTAGGAATAATACCAGATTGGTACCATTCAGAAATCAATCTGATAGTTTCAGTTGAAGTTTGTAATTTATTAAAGTCAGATGATAAGTTAAATACTAAATCACTATCATTTAAAAATACACCATACTTCCAGTAAAGCATCCAATGAATAACTTTTCTCATTTGTTCTGATATCTTAGCATTCAATGTAGCAATCTGCGCATTTTGAGCAGCATTACGTATTTGAAGTGCAGTACCTGAAACATCTGAGTTATTAGGTTCAAGACTTAACATCTTAACACCAATTCTAGTCATTTCATCATATCCACTAGTAATAGCAGCTTCCATATCTTTTAAAGCATCAGTAGGAGTAGATAATGTATCAATACTATCTTGTCCACCAATAAACATCCAAGTACCTAAACCTTGTTTAGCTAATTGTGCTTTATCTTGGTCAGATAAATTATCAGATTTAACAACTGGAGTATAAGTAGCAGATAAATATAATAAATGATTTCTTCTTGAGATCTTATTATATAAAGCAACTTCTCTATCAACAATTTGACTAAAAGTAGGATCAATAATATCTATTGAACCATTTAATGGTAAAAATGGAATAGCATTTAATCTTTCACCATGAGCAAATATATTAGTATTTGAATTTACTAATACCCATGATTCAGTTTCACCAGCATGATTAGGTTGTTTTAATTGACCATCAATATAAGTAGGATCAGCTGAATTTGAAGTTGAATTATTATTTACATATGTATCAATTACATATAATCCATCTTCATCTAATCTGTGTACCCAAACAGTTTCTCTTAATTGAGCATGATAAGTATTATCTGAATAATCTTTAGAATAAGATCTAACTATTACACTATCTAATCTTTCTTCACCTGTAATTGGATTTACATCAGTTGACCAGTTAATTATAGATTCAGCTGTCCATAATCTTGGAAACGGACATACTTGTTCTCTTTGTTCAGGAGTTAATGATTGTAGATCAACATTTGGATAATCTATTTGTATCCATGCTCTACTTGTTTGCATTTCTTCCCATAAAGCAGTATCTAAAAATGAAATTAAACTTTCATTAGATCTACCAAATCTATTTTGAAGCCAATCAATAGCTTCTTCTTGATTAATTCTGTTATCTCGAATTTCTATCTGAGGGATCTTTCTTAAAAGACCTCCAGTTAGCATTCGTGCATATTGTGATGAGACACCAGGTAGTTCAGCTTCAGCTTTATAATGATCATATTGTTCTTGAGTCATTGTGCTGTTAAATGGTAATAAAATATTCTTAACAGAAGGATTAGCATCATAATCTTTTACATATGTTTGTCCTTGTATTACTGCTCTATTTTTTTCCCATTCACTTTGAACTGATCTGTACTCATCTCTCGGAGAACCTACAGTCTTAGTAGTAGGATAGTTTCCTCCATGTATTATTGAGTTTGACATATTGTTCTTTCCTTTATACAATAAAGTTGGCTACGTACGACGCATTTGCCAATATTTAATTATCTCGCCTTGTACCGCCTCAGCAAACTCTGCCTCCTTGATAGTACAACCATCAATATACTCAGTACAACTGAATATAAACAAATTTCACTTCGGGAGATCGGGGCGGGTTACCAATCTCTGTGTTTTTAGTGTATTACAATAGACTATTGAAAGCCTATTGTGAAACTGACTTATATTAACTGTTTAGAACAGTACGACCAAGTGTATTGACTGATCGATTTGAATTCATTAGGAGTTATCTCCTTTAACGCCCTGATGAGCTCTAGATTGAGCCCTATGTATTGCCTGGCGTGCGAGGCGTCACCAGTAAACACAATAAATGAACTTATTGTGAAACTGACTCATTTTAGCGTACTAGGATCCAGTAGATTTTGATTAATCTGCCGAATAAGTTCTTAAAAGTTTGAATAATCTACCGTATGTGCTCCCAGCCAAGCGAAAGTCCAAAAAGGGGGACTAGACCCCATCACGCCCCCATTAGCTCCAGTATATGACCGGGCGCCTATACATCTTTATGGCGTACAGGGCGGACGCCATGGCCTCGCCTTGTAAGGTTCACTTACGTAGTCTAACGTTTGGTAGCGTACTGGGCGGGTTAGGCGGAGGTTTGATTGCTCGTTCAGTAATCAGACCTTTAACACAATAGAAACCCTTATAACGTGGGGACTACTGTTATGTTAATCAATTAATATGGTTACTGATACCCCTATATATCGTAGTACTTATTTGATTAAGTAATATTGATATATTGATTTAAATCACCGGGGACTATCTAAAATGTTTGTATATTTCTATATGTAGATATAGTTGACTTAGAGGTTTTAAACT
>JBPCUO010000066.1:0-2697 GCA_051011135.1 Bdellovibrionales bacterium | reverse complement strand
AATAACACCTGATGATTATTATAAAGTTTTTGAAGATTATCAAAAAAACCCTACATCTGAAAAAGAAAAATATGAAAAGATTCTAGATCAATTAGTTAAACAAGAAGATTCTTCTAGAGATTTTTTTAAAGACTGTCAAAAAAGAGAAGATTTACATGAAGATATTTATAAACAATATCTAGATTCTTATAAACCCAGTTCACCTGCTCATCTTCATATTATTACAGGATCTATTGCTTCTGGAAAAACTTCTATAATAAATAATGTTAAAACAAGTGATACAATTTTTATTAATTTTGATGAGATTAAATTTAGATTACCTGAATATGGAATTCTTAAAAAAATAAAACCTAAAAAAGCAGCTTCTTTTGTTCAATCTGAATCTTCAAAATTAGCTGGTAAACTCTACGGAAAAGCTATTAAAAAAGGAGTTTCTATTTTATATGAAAAAAATATGACTAAAAGAAAAGATGATCAAAAAATTCATCTTGTTGAAGAGTTAGTAAAAGCTAATAAAAAAGGTTATAAAATTTATGTTCATGTTGTGTTTTTAGGAGATGTTGAAGAAGCTTATAAAAGAGCAGAAAAAAGATTTAAAGATACAGGTCGTTTTGTTAATCAAGAAAAAATTAAAGATACTTATGATAATCTTTTTCCTTATTTATTAGAAATGATAGATAAATTGTCAGAAAAAAAGATTTTAAAAAATTGTGATTTTCATTTTTATTATAATCCAAATAATGAAATTTTAGAGGAGCATATTCATATTTTATCTATTCAAGATAAAATAAGTGATAAAAGCGAAGAGAATATAAAAGCATATACTAAATATATAGCTATAAACGAATCTCGTTTTGATACTCTAGAAAATGAATTAGCAAAAAAGATAAGGGATTTTCTTCAAAAAGTTGATGAAATTTTAAATAGATCTTAGATCTTTGTATTTCTCATTTTTTTACAATCAATAGCTTTTATAAATCTTTTAGTTTCTTTTAATCTCTCTGGATCTATATCAGGATGAGATAATACATTAAGCATTTGATCTGTTTGCTTTCTAAAAAATTTCTTTTGAGATGATTTTCTAATTTTTTGTTTAATATTCTTAATTTTTTGTTTAATATACATTCAGATCTCCCTGATGATTTTAATTATATATCTAAAGAAAAATTAATACAATGCTTAATCTAAAGTGTTTTTTTTCTTATTTCTTACAGAATTATTATGATTTTGAATAATTTTTTGTACTTTTGGATTATTCCATAATTCTTTAGCTGTTGGCCAAGGCTCAGATACTGTTCCTTCTTTTCTAAATAACCAACCATCCCATAAATTCAATAACGATCTAACCAACTTAATAAAATTAGAATCTTTTTTTCTGTTATCCATAAATATTAATCCTAGAGATACATTCAACTCTATTCGTTATTTCTTGTACTAAAAAAGTTCCAGGTTCTAAGTTTTTTTGTTCTATATATTTATCAGCATCTTCTGTTGTTTCAAAAATTCCTATAATTTTTTCATCTTTTACAAGAGCAAATTTACTTTTATGTTCAACCATTAATTTTTCTTTTTGACTTAAAAAGAAATCATAATTTTTACGCCAAGGTTCTTTACTCATCACTACCTCTATTAAATTAGATTATAACATATTATTTACTTTATTAAATAGCTTTCATAATTTTAGATACATTTTTTAAAGTAGGATTGCTATTTTTAGATAAGGTTCTATAAAAAGTTGTTTTAGACATTTTTATTTTTTTTATAAACTTATCTTTATTAACTAATTCTAAATGAGTACGAAGTACTTCTTTAAAGATTTCTGTATCACCATTTGATAAGCAATCAAAAAGAACAGCTTTAACATGTTTTTTATCTTTTAGTTTTTTAGAAGCATGAAAAGGTTCAATATCTTTTTTACTTTTCAATTTTTTCAGCGATAGTCTTTGCTTTTTTTTATCCATTCTTTTAAAGAGAGTACCATAAATGGAACTATGAATCAAGAAGATTTTTTATTAAAGTTATACTTGTGGTCGTTGGGATTATAGGAATCTTAGCTGCAATAGGTATTCCTGCTTATCAAAGCTATCAAGATGATGCTAAAAGAAGTGTTGTAGAATCATTTTTACTTACAGCTGGTAGAACAGTAGATATTAATAGAAGTCTAGCAAAGAAAACTTATAAATCAGATTTAGATGCAAAAGTTCAAAGTAAAGGAGCATCTGTTGGAGCATGGGACACAAATCCTAATCCAATTTCTGAAGTTTCAGGTACGGGTAATGAATGGTGTATTCAAATAGCGACAAGCGCTGGACCTGATGGATGTCTAACTAGTGCTGGACAGAAATCATTTAAAGGTAACCTTGATTGTACAGATTATGAAACCATAGATAATGGTGGTACTAAAGAATGTGTAGTATCTGGATGTACAGCAGGCGGTGCTGTTGGAGCTGAATGTTCCGGTACAGTAACTAACACTGGAGAGTGTTCTAGCGCAACTGCATGTGGTTAATTATTTAGTTTGCTATTTTAAATTGAAAAACAAAAAGGGAGTCTTCCGACTCCCTTTTTTATAATCATTTAAGAAATAATTTTATTAACCGCAAACACCAGAAGTACAAGTTCCATTTTTGGTTCCATCGTCAGAATAAGTATTAATAGGAGTTGTGCTACCTGAACCAAAATCTACACATTTAGTAC
>JBPCUO010000065.1:0-4199 GCA_051011135.1 Bdellovibrionales bacterium | reverse complement strand
ACTAATAGCTTTTTAACAACTGTTGGAGTTGATACGGATAATTCTGGTCTATTTAGATTAGATTATACTATCAACTTTAATTCATACAATTAAAATATAAAGGAAAATACTAAAAATGGCTTTAATTACAACTATTGGTGCTGGTATTTACACTACACTAAAATACAATGAAGCTTCTACTGTTCCTGCTTCAGTTTCTGCATTTGATGCATTAACTGGAACTGTTGGTACTGTTTCTGATATTAGAGAATTCCCTTCTTTCGGAACTCCTGCTAATATCGTAAACGTACCAGTATATGGTGAAGCTCAGTCATCTCAGATTTCTGGTCAAGCTGATGCTCCTACTTTGGAGTTTACGCTTAACTATAAAGCTGATGGTCATGATACTCTTCAAGATCTTGTTGGAAACAACAAAACTTATGCTTTTGAAATAGCTTTGAAGAATACTTCAGGATCTACTGGTGATGATGCTGTATTTTATGTACTTGGTACTTTTGCATCATTTACAATCACTCCTAACTTGACTGATACGAACCAAGCAACTTTAACACTTGCTACTCAAGGTTCTTATGTTGGTCCTGTTGCAACGAGTGCATAATAAATAAAATTTGATTTAAGGGGTATTAATTTACCCCTTATATCTTATTTATGGAGAATAAACATGATAGATAAAATAAAAAATGCTTTTAATAAACATTATGTTTTAAGAATTACTTCTATGCACATTAAAAAAGCTATAGATAATTCTATTAGAAAAACATTTAGTAGATTAAAAGATGTTGAGAATAAACAAGAAGTTATGGAAACTTTAGATGTATTACATAAGATAAGAAAACTTATGGAAGATTTTGAAGTTGCTAATAAAAACTTATATAATAATAAAAAGGACAAATAATGAAACATATACTTATAAAAGATATAACTAAGAAGGTCCCATTTTTGGACCAAGAAGTTGAGATTAAACAATTAACTGTTAAAGGTGTTAAAGATTTACAAGACGCTTTAAAAGGTGATGATGCATTAGATGCGTTAAACACTTTAGGTAAAATCTTTAAAATGACTGTAGTTGGTGCTGAAGAAATGACTAATGAAGATTTTGAAAAGTTCCCAATTCAACCTTTGACTGATTTATCTCAAGAGATTTTGAAATTTAATGGTCTTGGTGCACAAGACGATAAAGGAAATACGCTGGGGAAGTAGAGCTAGCAGAATATGAAATGGCATATAATTTAGGTGTCACTCTTGATACAATTTATAATATGTCATCCAAGGAGTATTTTGGATGGATTAAATATTTTAAATTAAGACCAATAGGTTGGAGAGAAGATCATAGAACTGCTATACTCACACAGACCACATATCAAGGTAAGAAAAAACTTGATATAAATAATATATTTCCATCACTTAAAGTATTTAGTGAAACTGAAGAAGCTAGTAAAAATAAAGCTAGAGCATTTATTGATGCTATGCAATCTAAAACTGGAAATAAAATAATTAATACAAAGGATTAAATATGCCAATAACTATTACGGGTGTAACTAGTTCTCTTAATGAATTAGATAGAGATACACAATCTTTTATCGCCAACGAATTAAGAACTAGGGCTCTAAGAGCATTAGGAGATGTTAAACTAGCAACTCCTGTTGATACAGGTCGTGCTCGTAATAGTTGGCATATTGGATATACTCCATCATTTAATACAACAGGTGCTGGTGTAACAATATTAACAAGAAGTGACGAAATACAAGAGATTATCGTTACTAATGGAACTGATTATATTCAGTTTCTAAATGATGGAAGCTCAAGACAAGCTCCTACAAAATTTATAGAACAAGCATTTTTACGTTATTTTGATAATGTAAGAGTGGAAGTAATTAATTAATAGAATATAAAAAACTTATATAATAGTTTAAACCGTAAAGGTATAACAATATGGCTGTAAGGCTAGATATAAACGCTAATGTTACAGGAACAAACAGGGTTAATCAACTTAATAGGTCTGTTCAAAATTTAGGAAGAGCTTCACGTACAGCACAAACTCAAATGGCTGGTTTAGAAAGAGCTGCTTTAAGGGGTAGAGCTTCTTTTGCTGCTTTAGGAACTGCTTTAAGAGTAGGTTTAGTAGGTGGACTATTTGCTGTTGGTTTTGGTTTACAAAGATTTATAAGAGATACATTTGAAGCTGGAAATCTAATTGAAAGTCTAGAAATTAGATTCAGACTATTATTTGGTTCAGTACAAGAAGGTGCAAGAGCATTTGATGTACTAAATGAATTTGCTGCAAGAGTACCTTTCTCACTTGAAGAAATTGCAGGTGCATCTGGTAACCTTGCTGTTATTTCAGCTGATGCAAATGCATTAGCAAATAACTTAGCTATTACAGGTAACGTAGCTGCTGCTACAGGTCTAGACTTTAGACAAACAGCAGAACAAATTCAAAGAGCATTTGCTGGTGGTATTGCTGCCGCTGATATCTTTAGGGAAAGAGGTGTTAGAGCCATGCTTGGATTTGAAGCTGGTGTAACAGTATCAGTAGAAGAAACTCAAAGAAGATTTCAAGAAGTATTTGGTGAAGGCGGGACATTCGGAAACGCTACACAACTTCTTGCTCGTACATTAACAGGTCAAGTATCCCTAGTTCAAGATGCTTATTTCCAATTTAGAAGAGTAGTACAGGAACAGTTTTTTGATTCTTTAACTAGTCAAATTAGAAGATTAGTAGGTGACTTCCAAACTAATGGTCAAAGATTAAATGAAATAGCTACAAGTATTGGTGAAGGATTAGCTAATGCTTTAATTAATATTGAAAATGGTATTAGATTTGTAGCTGAGAACTGGGAGGTATTAAATAGAGCAGTACAAGCATTTATTGCATTTAGAGTTGTATCTATATTTGGTGGTATGGTTGCTGTTGCTATTCAAGTTGCTGGAGCAATAAGAACTATGGTTGTAGCACAAAGCGCATTGAACGTAGCAATGAGAGCTAACGTATTTGGACTATTAGTTACAGCTGCTGGATTAGCTGTTGCTGCTGTTGTAGCATTTAGGGATGAAATATCTAATTTCTTAGAGCCTGCTGTTGTTAGAATTCAAATGACGTTAAGAACATTAGGTGATGCATTTATTAGAATTGTAAATATAACTAGAAGAATTAGGGGATTAGATCCTTTAGCTACATTCTCAGATCGTGCTGCTATTGCTGCTGATCATATTCATATAGCTGCAACTGAATCTGAAAGATTTTTAAGAGTACAAAATAATATTAATAGAGCATTAGATGATCAAGCTGCAAATTTAAGAATGATTCAACAAGCTGCTATGCAAGCTACAGCTGAAAGAAATGCTGAATTGGATGCTGAAATAGCTACAAATAGAGCACTTATATCTAAAAATGCTTTAACTTCTGAACTTACTGAAATGGAAGTTGAGATTTTAAGAATTAAAAATGAAATATTATCTCATGAAAGAGCAACAGGTGAAGCTGTTAGTCAAACTGCTGAAGAAATACTTAAAATTAGAAATGCTACTAAAGATACAGCCGATAATGCTGTTGATGTTAATAGTGCTTTTGGTGATTTAGATGAATTAGCAACTGATAGTATTGCTGCTATTGAAGGTCAACAAGAAGCTTGGATGGAAGTCCAAAATATTATTAATAATGTTGGTGATAGTATTGCTAGTAACATTGTTGATGGTATTAAAGAAGGTCAATCTGCTTTTGATATATTTAAAAACTTTGCTTTACAAGCATTAGAAGATATTGCTAGGTCTGCTATATCAAATAGTGTTGCTGATATATTATCTGGTGGAAGCTCCGGAAGATCTTCTGGTGGTTCTGCTGTTGGTGGTATAGGTGGAATTATATCTGGTATTAGTGGTTTCTTAAACCTTAATCAAGGTGGTATTGTACCTGGTGGTGCTCCATATACTGATAGAGTTCCTGCTTTATTAACTCCTGGTGAAAGAGTTATACCTAGAAATGAAGTGAACCAACCTACAGGTGGTAACACCAATATAACTAATATAAATATAAGTGGTAATGTTGATCAAAGAAGTATAGATCAAATTAGAAGTGTAATTCAAACAAGCCCATCACAAGTTGGTGGAGCTAATAAACAATTTACCAGAAATACTGCTGGATTAAGAAATAGGAGAACATAAACATGGCTAAGATATTAGATTATGCTAATGATGTATCT
>JBPCUO010000064.1:0-6267 GCA_051011135.1 Bdellovibrionales bacterium | reverse complement strand
TTTGCAGCAATAAAAGTTAGAAAAGCTTCTGCATCTGTTCTGCCTATTCGATCTGTTACTTCGATCCATGGAGCTAATGATACATAAAGCATATCTTCAAACTCTTCGCTATAATCTTCTCGTACTGTTCTTAAGTTGCTTAATGTTGGCTCTTCTAGGTAGTCGATTAAAATTTCAAATTTATCGAGGGTTCTTTTATTTAAATCTAAACATCTTTCAATAACTCCGTCTCCGTCATCATCTTCGTAGATGTCTTCACAAATATCTTCACATGTATCTGCTGTACAATCTCCGCCTCTTCTTCTTACTCTGGTTCTTTTGTTGGAAGATCTTCTTTCTCCATCATCAGAGCTAGAAGCTGCTATGATTTGTCCAATATCAAAGGCTGGTGGAGCAACCGTTGATATACAAGCTGTTATAAGAGCTAACAAAGCTAGTAAGCAAAAAACTTTTAATCTGTAACTCATAGGACCTCCACTTTTCGTTCCTTATTGTTTTCCAACTTTATGTTTTTCACATGGTGAATTTTTCTTTAAATTTTTTCCACATACATCACTAGCATTACATTTATCAACGCTTAAAGGTGCTGCTTTTAACTCATCTGGAACTGATTTGATTTTTTTCTCGTCAATTAAGTCATATAAAAAACTCCAAACAGCACTTCCATGAACATAACAAGAACTAGAACGAAGTGATGATCGAGAACGATTACTTGCAGATGTTCTGCAAACACTCACCCCTCTTATATTTCCAAAATAACGATACGAAGATCGGCTACGAGTTCTGTTTTCTCGAGCACATAAAACTTTCTTTATACAAACATCACCTCTGCAACCTTTGGATTTCACAATATCATAACCCATAATCATACCTTCTTCATTATCGGAATCCGTTGCTAAATATAAAAAAGTATCATCATCGGTAATTAAACCTGTGCTTAAACCGATTTGTTGGTAGTTACCGACACCCGATTCAGTTCCATCTTGAAATTTTCCTAATCTATAAAAGGCTTTTTCTAAAATTTTTCCAGAGGTATCTTTTTTATCTAAAACTTCTGAGATCTCTTCATTTAAAGCCACCCAAGCAAGAAAACTTTTTAAATCTCCTTCACCCATATCGTCTTCTACTAAATCTTCAATCGTTGATTTACCTGCATCTAATAGGGCTTCAAAAATATAAGGATCAATGCTGACACGATCAGCATCTTCAATGTCTCTAATGGTAAATAAAACATCTTCCATATCTTCCACTATTGAGAAATCGAAACCCAGACATTTACTTTTGCTTCCTTCAATAATTTTATCACAAAGATCTGCACAAGCACTAAACTCTTTACAAGTATCATCTCCTTTAAAAGAAGAAGAACCACCTGAAGAATAACGAGAGTCAACTTTCGCTCTTAAAGAAAAATCAGATTTCAAACGATTTCTTTCTCTTTCACGCAAATCATCGGTTCTATCTTTGGCGTCGTCTTCCTCATCCTCATCGACATCTTCTTCAATTTCTTCTTCGTCTTCCTCTTCTTCAGAAGAAGCTGCTGTTGTTGTTACACGATCTTCTGAAGGCAATTCATTCAAGCTATTAAAATCATTTAAACAACTTAATAAAAAGAAAAAAGTAGCTAAAAAGAAATACTTAAATAATTTTATCATCTGTCATCTCCTCTTCCTTTTCCTTTTCCTTTTTTAAAGCCTTACAAGCTGATTTTAAATTTTTACTTCCTTGCTTCTTTAAAATATCTTTTACAAAATCTAACTCGCCTAATTCTTCTAAAGTTTTGGCATCATAATTTTCGGTTACCAAACAGTATTGAGTCAAAACACAACGAACTTGGTCTTCTTCGGCACATAAATCTTTAAAAAATCCATCTACTAAAGAGATCGCAAAATCATTTTGTCGTCCCAAAGCCAGTTCTAAAAAAGAACTCTCTTCACCTATATTTTCACTTAAAGCGCTGATAGGCTCAAGACTTAGCTCACTTAATAGGGTTTTTAACAAAATAAAGTCTAGGTCTTCTTGAGCGAAAATCTCAGCAATATCCCAATCCCAAGCCAATCTTTGTAAAAACACTTGAGCCGATGAAGCCCCTAAATTATTTAAAATTTTAACAAAAGGCTCTAAACTAAAGCTTAAAAAGAACTTAAAGTCCGAAGTATCAAAACCCTCAAAACTTTGAAAGTTTTTATTTTCAAAATTAGTGTAAATGGAATTAAATCTCTGGACTAAAGCACTGGGAAGTTTTTTACAATCCTTTTCATCAAAGTTGTATTCAAATAAATTGTCACAGGATTGAATGCAATTTTTTTCATCTTCACAAGCCACTTCTTCTCCGTAAAAATCTTTGGCTCGAAGTAAAGTCTGATCTCTTGTGGAGTTTTTGTCTCTTAAAGATAAAAAATAAAGTTGTAAAGAATCTTTACTGACTTCTAAAGATAATAGGCCGTCTTCAAGATTGTTACAAGAGATGAAAAAAAAACAAGAAAGAAATAGGAAACTTTTTTTTAACAAAGATCTTCCCACCAATTATAGAGTTCGCCAATTCTTTCAATACTGTTATCACTTCCTGGATCTGCATCCCACTGGCCTCTTTCAGGTTTTTGCTTACCGTTTTTTGTATCTGTATCTCCGTTAACAGCATCATCAATAACATTTTCTAAATATTTTCTAAAAAATTTATAATCTAGTAAAGCGGCTGCGTAATCTTCATCCATGTCACTTCCTAATTCACAATAGCTTTTCAAACACTCTGCTTGAGATTTGTCCGCGTCTTTTTTGCAATTGGATTCTTCTTCAAAAAGATAATCATGAACCCAAGCTAGGGCGACTCCATTTTCAACTTCTGAAGCAATGTCCATAAAGTTTTCAGATCCATCTAAGTTTTCTCCAAGAGCTCTAAAAGCATCTGAATTAATTTTAGATAATAAACGATCTAAAATAGTAAAATCACGATCTTCTTTTTCAAAAATTAAAGAAGCATCACGATCTTGAGCTAACCAAATTAAAAACTCTTCGGCTTCGGCTTCGCTGTATCGACCCACTAAAGATTGTAGAACTCGTATATCAAGGTTTAAAAAGATATCAACATCTCCACCTTCAAAAACATCAAGCTCTTCTAAAGATCTTAATCTTGGGTTTACAAAAGATTTAAAAACAACATCAAGTTTTTTAACTCGAGAGTAACTTAATTGTTCACACTCGACTCTTTCTGCATGACGATTAAAAATCTCTTCACAAATATTTTCACAAACATAATTGCCTTCACAAAGATCTCTTTGAGCTCCTCTGTATGCATAATTTAAAATATCTTCTCGATCTTGATCATTAGCATTTCTATCATCTAAATACTGATCATCATAATAGTAATTATAATTAGGTTCTTGAGGTTCATAAACTGGTTGGTTGAGTGGATTAGTAAAAACTCCAGCAGGTGGATTTACTAAACAACCTACTAGGAAAAAAGAAATGATTCCAAATTTTATAAATTTACTATTATTTTTTAAGTTATCTTTTAAGTTATTTTTCAAAAAAGAACCTTTTAAAAAAGAAACAATTCCAAATTTTATAAACTTCATAAATATCTCCTTAATTATCCTTTATCAACTTTGCCTTTATTAATTTGCCTTAAAATTATTTAGGGCAAAGATCGACCCACCACTGTTCTAAATCATCAACATCTTCTATATATTGGTAACCAGTTTCATCACAATCTTGTGCATCATTATCTGCATTCCATTCTCTATCTAACCCTGAACAGTCACCTATTTCAACACCATCACTTGCTGCAGTTTCAACAGAAATATCATTATCTCCATTGATCTCATCTTCAATAATGCCCTCTAAATACTCTTCAAAAAAGTCATAATCTAAAAGATCTTCTGCATAGCTATCATCACTCATTTCATAAGCTACATCACACCAAGCTAATAAACATTCTTTGCGTTTGTCTTCATCTTCATCATCGCTACAATTAGTATGTTCATCTTCTAGATATTCAAAGATCCATTCTAAAAGATCTTCGTTATCTGATTCGATAGCAATTTCTACAAAAGTTTCATCACCATCGATAACCTTTTTAAAAGAATCAAAATCACCTGCACCAATGCGCTTTAAAAGAGCTTCTAAGAGATTATAGTCTTCATCTTCTTTTGAAATAATTTCAACAGCGTCTGGAAATTCCGCAAGCCAGATTAAAAAATCTTCCGCTTCTCTTTTTTTGTATTTACTTACGAGCTTATCTAAAGGCTCGATACTTATATTTAAATAAAGGTTTAAATCTTCTCCATCGCCGATTTCAATATCTTCTAAATCGTTAATATCTGGATCTTCAAAAAGCTCATGAAGTGCTTCTATTCTTTTAACTTGTTTTACACTAAGTTCTTCACAATCATCTCGATCTCCTCTTGGAAAGATATCCTCACAAATATCTTCACATTTTTCATCTTTTTCACAGAGTTTAGAATTCTTGTCCTTTTTCTTTTTCGCTCTCTTTAAAATATCTTCTCGATCAGGATCTGCAATTTTAATTTGAGTGTAATCTCGTTGAATGACAACGGGAACTTCAACAGGAACTTTAAAAGCTTGAGGACATCCTAATAAAGATAAAATCATCATAGGATACAACAAAACAAAAATTTTTTTAAAATAGGACATAAAAACCTCCACTAAATCCTTTTTATATTATCAAAAAAAAGCAACTAATTTGATTATAAAAAAAGATCTGACAATACCTAGACTAAGTTCTAAATCTAATTTTAGTTTTTTAAGATTTTTGTTGAGTTCTTTGAGGTGTTTTTTAGAAGGGTTTTTAAGGAGTTTAAAAAATAGGAGTAAAAAACTAATCTATTTTAGCTTCCTGCAAATAAAGATAATCTTAAACTTATTTTATACTTTTTTATAATTCTTTTAAGCCTATTTTTGTGAGTATTTAAAATAACATAGCACTTTTTACATAGAAGTATTTGAATTTTTTAACAATAAGTATTTATAAGATTAAGAAGTATAAATCTAAAATTAAAGTTCTTTTTAAAAAATAGAGTTTATAAGTAAATTGTTTACATAGACATACTTTGAAGCTTTTAAAAAAGATCTTTGTAAAATGTTGAAGTTATTTTGAATATTGGGATTTGTAAAATGGAAAAGCTTTATAAAAAAAGCCACTTTTTTCAAAGTGGCTTTTAGTTAATTTATTAATTATTATTACTTAGCATGTTTAGCGATAGGGCAAAGACCTCGTTTAGTTGAATCACCTTTCCACCATTGTACTAAATCACCAGCTTCACCAATATATCCAAAATCATCACTACTCTGACAACTAATATCACCATTCCATTTATCTTTATCACCAACTTCTCCACAAGCATCTCCATCATCTTCATCATCTTCACCATTAATCTTACTACCAATCACATGATCTAAATAACTTTCAAAAAAGCGATACTCTGGTAATTCCTCAGCATAGTCTGGATCCATATCAGCTCCTAATTTACACCAAGATTTTAAACAATTCACTTCTGGTGTGCCAGTTGTTTCGCTGCTACAGTTAGCTTCTTTATCTTCTATATATTCATAGACCCATTCTAAAGCAAATTCATTATCAGCTTCAACAGATAGATCCATAAAATTATCACCACCATCAAGATTTACTTCAAGAGCTTCAAAGTATTTATCAGTATGAATACGACCAAATAATCTATATAGTACTTCGTAATCATCATCTTCATCTTCAAGCACTTCCGCTGCATCTGCATTTTGTGCAATCCAAGTTAAAAAATCTCTTGCTTCTCTTGAATTGTATTTTGCAATAAGTTTATGTAAAGGCTCGATACTTATATTTAGATAAACTTCGACATCTTCTAAATCCAGTTCTTCTAAATCATCTAAATCAGGATCTTCAAAAGCTTCACTCACTATTTCTAATTGTTCTACTTGATTAACACTTAACTTTTCTTCACAATCATTTTTATCGGCACGACTGCTGTAAATATCACTACAGATATCTTCGCAATCATCATCTCCTTCACAATCAGGAGATCTATCTTTTTTACTTTTATCTCGAGCTCTACTTAAAACACTATCTCTATCTCTATCTCTATTTCTTAGATCATCATAATAATCTCGATCACGAGGAGGAGTTGGAGGTTTTGGAGGTCTAGTTACCGTAGGCCTTGGAGTAGGTGGTTTTTGAGCCGGTATCGGTGAAGGAGCTTGCGTAATACAAGATATAAAAAAAACAAGTATCAAAACCGGTAATACCACTTTTGTAATAAT
>JBPCUO010000063.1:0-8820 GCA_051011135.1 Bdellovibrionales bacterium | reverse complement strand
ACGGAAAAATATACACCTTCTAATTCCTAAAGTTGACATTTTTTTGAGACTATAATAAAAAAAACCAACTATTCAGGAGTTATTTATGCGTTTATTAGTAGGAATTGTTTTATTTTTAAGTTGTTTTATTTCTCATGCTCATCCTGGAGTTTACCCTTCTTATCCTACTCCTGGAGCTTATCCTGCTCCTGCGCCTTATCCTACCCCTGGAGCTTACCCTCCTTACTCAAATTGTGGTTATCACGGATCTTCAGTGTGCTCGACTTATTCAGGAAGAAGCTGCCAGATGTTTGCGGCTCACTATCAACCGAGTTGGTTTTCCGCTTGCGTAACCGCTCAACCTTTCTTTTATTCTTGTTTAACTTTACCTAGTATTTTTACGGGACAAGTTGCTTTTAAACAACAATGCCTTCCTAGAGGAACAGCTTGTGTTTGTTCTTATCCAGGGGCGAATAATTATACTTATTACGAAGCGGGTTTTGCTTACTAAGCAGAAACCTTTAAAGATCTTCTAGCTTGAGGAAGAAAAAAAGTAACTTTAGTTTCTCCATCTTGTTTTAACATCGTTAAAGATCCCTCATGATTTTCCAGAATACTTCTAGCAATTTTAAGACCTAATCCTGTCTGTTTAAAAAGAGCATCCTCTGATGGGGAAGTGGCATTTGGGTTTTGAATCAAAAACTCTAAACCTTGGTGTTTGAATTCATAATTCATAACAATTTCTGCACCCTTGGGGGAGTATTGAATAGCATTTGATAATAGATTTTGTAAAACTTGAGTGATCCAAGTGGAATCCATATAAACATCGAGATCAGGAGAAGGTATTATTTTGAAATGGATCTGTTTTCTAGAAGCGAGAAGCTGGAATCGGGTTAAAATTTTAGAAAAAACAAGATTCCAAGATTCCCATTGAAAATCCATCAAATCTTTTTTTGGAAGCAGGTTTAAATCCAAATGCTGGCAAATCAGGTTGATGATATGGTCCAGCTCTTCTTCCATTAAAAGCAGTAGTTTTTGATTCTTTTCTTTTTGAATCTCTTTTTTTAAAAGGCTTAAAGCAAGTTTTAAAGAGCTTAATGGGGTTTTAAGCTCATGACTAAAAAAAGTAATAGGATCGATATTTAATTTTTTATAGTCCATGACACTATCTTATCGGAAAGGATCTGGAAAAACTAAAGTTCACTTTGGCTTTATGGACATAAGTCTGTTGTTAAAGGGGGGGTTTAATCCGAGATATAGGAAGAAAGGGCTTTTTCTAAATCTCCAGATTGAAACTGTTCTTGAATAATATCACAACCACCCAGAAGTTTTTTTTGAAGATAAAGTTGAGGAATCGTAGGCCAATTCTCATGTTCTTTGATTCCTTGACGAATGGTTTCATCACTTAAAACATCAAAAAATTGATATTTCACTTTCAAAAAATTTAAGATTTGAACCACGCGAGCAGAAAATCCGCATTGAGGCTGTTCAGGACTTCCTTTCATAAAAAGTATAACAGGATTTTCGCTAAGGAGTTTTTCAATTCTTTCTTTTGTATTCATTAGGGGGATTATAGATATTTTTTAAAAAAAGTAAATAGTTAGATTCTTTTTTGAAGAATCTTGACAGAATAAGGTCAATTAGCTCAAGGTCTCTTGTTATGAAAGATTTTTTTGTATCAGCAGGCTCTGATCACATCAAAAAAGAAAGAGAGAAGGCGAGAGAATTAAAAAAGACCCGTTGGTGGTCTGAAAAAATAAAACGAGGGATTTGCCATCATTGTGAGCAAAGCTTTTCTCCCAAAGAGTTAACGATGGATCATCAAGTTCCTCTCGCTCGAGGGGGTAAAACAGGAAAAAACAATGTTGTTGTATCTTGTAAATCTTGCAATACTAAGAAATCTTATAAAACTTTAGTCGAGTTAAAACTGAAAAAAAACTGAAAAAGTTTCAGTTTTATTTAAGATAAAAAGAAAAGGTTATGAAATGTCAAAAATTAGAACAAGTAGTACGGCAGAATATTTTGCAAAAAACTTACAGCAGGTTGGATTTTCTTCTCCCACAAAAGCTGTTTTAACAACTTTAAAAGAAGCGGTTGATAATTCTTTAGATGCTTGTGAAGAGGTGGGGATTTTACCTCATATTAAAATCAAAATAAAAAAAGAGGGAGTGGGATCTTCTAAAAATGCAGATCTTATTTCTGTCACGGTTGAAGATAACGGCCCAGGCTTAGATGAAAAAGATATTCCTAAAGTGTTTGGAGAATATCTAGCCTCTTCTAAATTTGGTCAAGGCCGATGCTCTAGAGGTCAGCAAGGAATTGGTATTTCTGCAGCAACCACTTGGGCGCAATTAACAAATGCAAAAGGTGTTCGTGTCATTAGCAAAACAAAAAGAATGAATAAAGCGATTTCTGTTCTTGTGGACATGGATATTAAAAATAATAAAGGTCGTATTAAAAATAGACAAACAATATCTTGGGATAAAAAACATGGTTTAAAAGTTGAATTTTTTATTGATGGTCGTGCTCAGCTCAATGGTGACGGAGGTTTGATCACTTATTTAGAAGGAACAGCTCTTGTGAATCCTCATTTAGAATTAGAGTATGATTTAATAGGTCAGAAAAAAAGAAAAATATCAAGAGTGAGTCAGGAAGTTCCTAGAATTCCTCCTGCGACTTTACCTCATCCTCATACTATGAAGCTGGGAGAGTTTCTTCATCATGCTGGTCTTTATGGAAAAGCACCCTTAAAGAAATTTTTACAAACTGGATTTTCTAAAATGAGTCCAACTCTTTTTGACGATATGAAAAAAGCAGGATTAAAAACTTCTTTAATCAATAAGCCTTTAGCATCTATTGATCAAGCAGGTTACAAAGAGATCTTTCAAACTTTACATAAGATTGAACTTCCTAATCCTTCCACTCGTTCGGTTTTAATAGTGGGTGAAGAGGGCCTGACAGAAAGCATTCATCGCTTAGGAGATATTGATTTTTTTAGTGTTATTACTCGAAAGCCTAAAATTTGCGATCATAAATCAGTTGTTGTAGAAGTGGCTATCGCTCGATTAAAAGGAAAAATAGCAGCAGAAGCTGCTTCGATTCAACTTCTTCGTTTTGCTAATAGAGTTCCCTTACAATTTGATAAAGCCTCTTGTGCGATTACAAAATCTGTGGAATCGGTAAATTGGAAAACTTATGGCTTGAACCAATCTAAAAAATCCTTACCAACAGGTCCTTATGTTTTTGCGATTGCAGTGACATCTCCTTTTATTAAATTTAAAAATGCTTCTAAAGAAACTATTGACGCTAGTGAAGAGCTGGTTGAAGAAATTCGTTTAGCTTTAATGAAAGCAGGACAAAAATTACAACGACATATTAGAAAAGAGCAACATACAGAAGATCTTATTAGAAAAAAAGAATACATTGAAAAGTTTGCTCCTATTTTAATTCGTAAATTAAAAGATATAACTTCAGCCCCACCAAAAGATGTTAAACAAGCCGAAGAAGGTCTTTATAAAATTCTCTCTAAAGGAGCAAAAGCCGCTGAAAAAGCTTTATCCGAAGCAGAGAGTCGATTAGAGATGATGAAAGAGCAAAGACTTAGAAGAAAAGGTTTTGTATCTATGGATGAAACTTTAAAATCATCCAAAAAACAAAAAGCCGCTAAAAAGGGGGCTGCTGAGAAAAAAGCAACTGAGAAAAAACAACAACCCAAAAAGGCTGCTTCAAAAAAAGGAGCTTTAAAATCTAAAAAGAAACAGCAAGCAAAAAAGAAAAAGCAGGCTAAACCTAAGAAGGCTGCTAAAAAGAAAAAGCAGATTTCTAAAAAGAAAAAGGTAACAAAAAAGAACAAGCTTGCAAAACCAAAAAAACAAGCTAAAAAGAAACAAGCTACTAAATCAAAAAAAACGACTAAAAAGAAACAGCAAACAAAAAAGAAATCTAAGAAAAGATCAAGGAGATAAGAGATGGCTAGAAAAAAGCTTAAAAAAGCTACTCAAAAGAAGAAGAAAACTCAAAAAAGAAACAAGCGGAGCAAGCCGTCTTCTAAAAAAACGACTCGTGCTGCTTCTAAATCTGAATTTAAAAACTTTAAAAATCGACCTAAAAAAGACATTCCAAAAAGCGTAAAAGATTTATGTTTATCCATGTTAAACACCTTGAAAAAACGAAAATCTCCCACGCTTCAAGCGGTTAAATGTTCTTTAGATAATTCTAGTTACAATCCTAAAGTGGGTTACCTCATTCCTAAAGGAAAAAAAGTATCTTCGGAGTTGAATGTTTCTTCGGTTCAAAAAATTTCTAGAAGTGTATTTCTTATGGATATTTTATTAGGGAATTTAAAATCAGGAGCGGTGAATACAAAAAGAGAGCTTTACTATATTGCTAAAGGGTTGGTCAAAGGTGATAAGTTTTACAAACCTTTAGATTTTGAAACTCAAAACGAAAGTGATTCCACTATAGATTTTATTTGCGATATGTTTGAAGTCTACCGTGAAGAGATGAATTGTTTTGCCAACGATAGAGGAGGCCAAACTTATTCTAAAAACCTCGTTGTGACGGAAACTTTAGATGATGGAAGTAAAGCCGTTATTGATTTAAGCACGCTTGGTACAACTCCTTTTCAACCCAAAAACAAACCTCAACAATTTAATTTAAAAGCCAGAAAAGGCAAGATTGATTATTGTCTTGTTGTGGAATCAGAGGGTACAGCCAACACACTCGTCAGTAATGGCATGACAAAAAGACATAATTGTATCGTCATGGGTGCGCAAGGTGTTCCCAGTAATGGAGTGAGAGGTTGGTGTAAAACCATACAAGATCAGCTTAAAATTCCTATTTATTTTTATGGAGATTTAGATGCTTACACTTTACAAAATATTTTTAGAACTTTAAAAGCGGGTTCTGCTTCCAGTTTAATTCGTAATGCAGATTTTAGCGCTCCTAAAGTGAGATTTTTAGGCCTCCTTCCTGAAGATGTTAAAAATTATGATCTTTACTGTTATGAAGTTTCAGAAAAAGAAGCTTCTGAAGCAAGATCTCTTAAAAAAGCAAAAGATGTTTTATCAAACGATCCTTTTTTTAAAGATAAGAAAAATAAAGAACTTGCTAATATTTTAAGATGGTTGATTAAAGAAAAGCGCCGTTGTGAACAACAGTCTGTGTTTTCTACCAATCCTAAAAACCCAAGAGTTTTAGAAGAGTTTTTAGTAAAGAAAATTAAAAAGGGATCTTATATTTGAAAAGATCTGTTAGAACATAAAGTTTAAATAAACAGATCCTGAATTAGCCCAACTTCCACAAATTTGTGAATCTCCTCCAATATAAAGAGATTGGTATTCAAAGTTGATGCTTAAAAAAGGAATCGATAAGTAACTGAGTCCTGCTTTAATTCCGTGAGATTGATCACAGATATCTGAGGCTGTGGAATTTTCTTCTAAAGTTCCTGCAAACACTCTCGCCATAGGAATAAAAACCCCATAGACACGAAATAAAAGAGGAAGATTGTAAGAAGCAAAAAGTCCAGAAGTGATAGGTGTTAAAGTTTCAGAACCACTAATCGCTGCCCATTGAGCAATCGATAAATCAACTCCTAAGCCTAAACCAATGGATCGATATCCCAGTCGAATCCCTGCCACTTTATTTTCATATTTTTTACCGTCTATAAAAAAATCTATAGATTCACCTATGTCGTTAACCAGATCCTTGGTGATTTGATCTTGGCTCATGATAGTAAAACCATATCCCACATAAGGCTCTATATGAACTTTTGCAAAACAGGGTAGACTAAAAAAGAAGAGGATTAAAAATTTCATAGTGAACTTAAGGGTAAGGGGTTTTAGAATTTCAGTCAATATTTTTTGAAAATCTCCGAGGTTTTTTGTAAAAATTACTAGAACTGTTTGGAATTATACAGGGGTGACCTGCTTATTTTTTTGACTCCCTATTTATTTTTCTTTAGAATTAAGTAATGTTAACAGCTCAGGAAATGTCTCAGTTTGTAGAAAAAACTTATCTACAAATGAAAAAAAAACTTTCTATCATAAAATCTCAACATTCGAAGCCTTTGACTTTATCGGAAAAAATACTTTTTTCTCATCTTTTCCAACCTGATAAGTTCCAAGGGTCTGGATCTTTTTTATCTTTGAATCCCGATCGAGTGATCATGCAAGATGCAACGGCTCAAATGGCAATGTTGCAGTTTATGTTAACAGGCCAAGATTCTGTAGCCGTCCCTTCGACCATTCACTGTGATCATTTGATTATTGCAAAACAAGGCCTGAAAGAAGATATGAAGTCCGCTTTAATCTCTAACCAAGAAGTTTATGATTTTTTATCTTCTGTATCGAGTCGTTACAATATTGGATTTTGGAAACCGGGATCTGGAATTATTCATCAAGTCGTTTTGGAAAACTATGCGTTCCCCGGATCTTTAATTATTGGAACAGACTCTCATACCCCCAATGCTGGAGGTTTAGGAGTTTTAGCCATTGGTGTTGGTGGAGCGGATGCAACGGATGTGATGGCAGGATTTCCTTGGGAAGTGAAGCGACCTCAAATAACAGGTGTTCATCTGACAGGATCTTTATCAGGCTGGTCTTCTTCAAAAGATGTGATCTTAAAACTTCTTGGAATTTTAACAGTCAAAGGTGGCACAAATAAAATCATTGAGTATTTTGGAGAGGGTTGCAACAGTATTAGTTGTACGGGGAAAGCAACCATCACTAATATGGGAGCGGAGCTGGGAGCAACTTGTTCTGTTTTTCCTTATGATGAAAAAATGAAAAGTTATTTACAGGCAACTTATAGAAAAAATGTTGTTGTGTTAGCGGATCAATACAAGGAATTACTCACAGCAGATCCAGAGGTTTTAGAAAAACCTTCTTCTTATTATGACGAAGTGATTGAAATTAATTTATCTCAACTAGAGCCTCATGTTTGTGGGCCTCATTCTCCAGATTTAGTTCGTCCTATTTCCAAATTGAAAAAAGAAATCCAAGATAACAAATGGGATCCTCAGCTTTCCGCAGCTTTGATTGGCTCTTGTACGAATTCTTCTTATGAAGATTTAGGCCGAGCCTCTCATGTGGCTCAACAAGCCGCGGAACACGAGATAAAAATGCCTCAACCTTTTTTAGTAACACCGGGATCTGAGTTAGTGAAAAAAACCACTGAGCGAGATGGATTTATGGGTAGTTTTGATCAAGTGGGAGCTCAAGTGTTAGCCAATGCTTGCGGACCTTGTATTGGTCAATGGCAAAGGCCTATTAAAAAAGGAGAGACCAATACCATTATCAATAGTTTTAATCGTAACTTTAAAGGAAGAAATGATGCGAACCCTAACACGCTTTCTTTTATTGCAAGTCCTGAAATTGTTATGGCAATAGGCTTGGCGGGGCGATTAGATTTTAATCCTGAAACGGATTCTATTAAGCAAGATGGAAAAAGTTTTCAGTTTAAAGCTCCTGTGGCTAAAGAGCTTCCTGAAAAAGATTTTGTGGTAGATACAAAAGGTTATGTCGCTCCTCAAGGATCTCAAGTGAAAGTTCAAATCAAAGAAAACTCAGAGCGACTGGCTCGACTCGAGCCTTTTTCAGCTTGGGATGGAAAAGACTTTGAAGATTTATTTCTTCTTTGTAAAGCAAGAGGGAAGTGCACAACGGATCATATTTCTCCAGCTGGTTTTTGGCTAAAGTACCGAGGGCATTTAGATAAGATTTCAGATAATCTTTTGATTGGAGCGGTCAATGATTACACAGGACAAACGGGGAGAACTTTAAATCTCTTAAGCGGAAAAGAGGATACTTTTTCTGCTGTGGCTCGAGATTACAAATCTCAGGGAAAAGCTTGGATCATTGTTGGTGATGAAAACTATGGAGAAGGAAGTAGTCGAGAACATGCCGCTATGACTCCTCGTCATCTAGGAGCTCGCGCTGTGATTGTAAAAAGTTTTGCTCGCATCCATGAAACCAATTTAAAAAAACAAGGAGTCTTACCTTTTGTTTTTGTCGATAAATCAGACTATAAAAAAATCCAACAAGAAGATCGTATCAGTATTAAAAACTTATCCGGTTTAAAACCCGGTAGCACGCATACTGTTGTTTTAAAACATAAGGACGGAAATCAAGAAGAGATTTCTGTAAAACACTCTTTAAATGAAGAGCAGATCAAATGGTTCAAAGCAGGTTCTTCTTTAAACACTTTTAAGACTTAGAAAGTAGTTTCTTTATAACAGTTTTCAATTTTTTCATTACAAAAAACTTTATAAGTATTAGTAATCATTTTAAAAATACTTGTCGATTTTTGTCTTTCTTCCAGGCTTTTAAGTTCTTGTTGTTTTTTTCCTTGTGGAGAGCGAGAAGAAAATGGCTTTTTAATATTTAAAGAAAAAGCTTTTCGTGATTTTTTTTCCTTAAAAGGATTGGAGCGATTTCGATTTAAATGATCTGCTAAAGATCCAGAGCTAGAAGCTCCAGCAGCTTCAAGATTAGAAGATTCGGGTCCTTGAGGATTAGAAGAATCTGTATTTCCTGCTAAAGAGCTTTTAGAACCTAAAGTGACTCGGTTCGTATGTCTTGAAGTAGTTTCTAAACCTTGTTTGTTTTCATCATCATCTTTGTCTTTATCCTTATCTTTTTCGTCTTTATCTTTACCATCCTTATCTTTGTCATCTTTATTGTCTTTATCTCTTTTAGAGCCAGGTTTAAGTTTAAGATCATCCATATCTAAAGAAGAAGGAGCTCTTGCTGAATTAGAAGGTCTGACAGAAAGGGTGCCATTAGGAGTTCCTGCGCCATTTGGTAATCTGGACTGAGGATTATATTGAGGAGTATGTTGAGG
>JBPCUO010000062.1:0-10801 GCA_051011135.1 Bdellovibrionales bacterium | reverse complement strand
AGCGATAGTTTGTTCTTTTACTGTTTTTGAATCAGCTTGTGTTGAATCAGTTTGTTCATCTTCTGTTTGTTCATCTATGAGTTCAGCGATGACTTGTTCAGCGATTGCTCTTTCACTGACTATTTGTTCCTCTTCTGCTTGTTCATCTATGATTTCAGCTATGACTTGTTCATCTCCAAAAACACCTAAGGAAAAAAGAAAAGAAAAGAAACAAATTAAGATTTTTATTTTTTTCATAATTTAACTCGTCCCCTTTTCGATTTCTTAATTTTTTCTATTCTATTCATCAAGTAATAAGCCATAGAAGAATTATTTTCAGATTCTTCTAGTTTTAAAAGCTCGTTTAAATCACTTTTATTAAAAGGATCTTCTTTTAAGGATAAATAAATCCCCCTTATTTTTCGTTTAGTATCCAGGCTTTGAGATACCATAGATCCGCTTTTTTTACTAGATTTGCTAATAAAATATAAAACATCATTAATTTGAGCATGTTGTTTTTTATCAGGAACAAGCTCCACCAATTGCTTCATTTCCCACTTTAAAATCCCATGGAAAACCTGTTGTTTTTTGGCCATTTCTGAATATTTTTTTACAAAATTGCCCTTTAAAAGTTTATCTATTTCTTTTTTCATTTGATCAGCACGATTTCTATAAGGAGTTATTTGAGCTTCTATAAGTTTTAGATATTCTGTCTCCTCCTCTAAATTCAAACCTTTAGGAAGAGGCAGTTTTAAAATGGATTCATAAAATCGAACCAACTCATTATAAACTCCAGAAAAAGCGACAACTTGAGCGAGCCAATCTTTTGTTTTAACAGAGGGCTTAGCCGCTGTTTCAAGACGATCTAATAAATCTTTATAAGTTTTAATAGATCGAGTTAATTGATTTTGAGAACGAGAATTTAAAGAAAATTTTTGAACCTCTTTATAAGTTTTATTAAAAGATTCTATAAAAGATTTTCGCTTTATAAAATTATCAAGAGATGAGTTTTTCATAAAAGATAATTTTAAAAAAGAAGATATAAAAGGAATGTCTAAAGAATTATTATCTATTTTTAAAACAAGATAAGATAAATCTTCTGGTTTCTTTTTAAAGTAATTCAGATATTGATTTAAAACCTGTCTCTTTTTATTTTTAGAAGTTTTTTCTATAATATGTTTAACAATATCTAAATTTTGTTTGGATTTAGGATATTTTGTTAAATAGGCCTGATAATAAGAAACATAATCTTGATTAGATAACTCTGCCAAATAAGCCAAACGCAAATCATGAGACTTGTCTTTCTTTTTAGGATTTAAATCTTTAACTAATTTTAAAACTTCCGCAAAATCAAAACGAATTTCTGCTAACCATAATTTCCAAGTCAAAACGACTTTTTGATCTTCTTTAGGTAAAGAGGGAACATTCAATAATGTATCTATGGTCACTCGCATATCTGACAATTTAAGAAGTTCTTTTTCTAAAAAAAGCTTATTCATGTAGTACTTATTTTTTTCCGCTTTATTGAGTTTAGAAATTTTTACTGAATTTAAAATTTTCCAAGCTTTTAAAAGATCTTTATCTTTAGAAGGTTTTAAAGGATAACTATTAAAATTAAAATGAGAGAGTAATTTTTTAATTCTGTTAAAAACAGAAGTATTATAAATTCTTACAAAATCTTTTTCTTGAGGAAATCTTTGATTAAAAAGAGTCGCCCACTCTCCCATCTTCAAATCTTTATTCTTTAAAAAATTCAAACAAGATAAAGCGAGGTGAGCTGATTTTAAAGCTAAACTCTCTATTTTTTTATCTCCTTTAGCATCTTTAAAAAGAGCTAGATCTTTAAATAATTTTGAAGCTTCTTTGTATTTTTTATTTTCATAACTGGTGTAAGCGTATTGATATTTAACTTCATATATCGCTTTTTGATTTTGACCATTTTTTAAATAGAAATTATAAGCTTGGTATTTTCGATCTGATTTTCCAGTCAGTTCCGCCATTTCCATTTGAAGCAAACTCACTTGTTCCAGATCTTTTCGAAGAGCTTTAACTTTCTTTTTATCAGATGTTTCCTCCAAATCCGTTTGTAAAGCCATGGCGGATTTTTGAAATAAATCTTGAGCTAAAGCATGCTTTTTTAATTTTTTTGCTAAGAACGCAGAACGAACCAGCATCTCGTATTCATTAGGATAAGCCTGATTATAAACTCCATAAAGAGTTAAAAGATAAGGGTTTAAATGTTTTTTAAATTTAGACTGTCTATGAATTTCATCCATATATCTTCTTACTTGCTTGTAAATATTGTCACAAATCTTTTTTGGACAATCAGGGGTTGTATCTTTCAATGTTAATAATTTTTCAACCACTGGACCTGCTTCTAAAATCCAGCTTGCATCGTTAATGACAAAATAGTTATTCACCATAGATGTATAAGCTTTAATTTGATTTAAATGAGGTAGATCTTTTTTATTTAAATAAGCTGTCCAAACTTTATTGGAAAAACGAGATCGTCCAATACGATTTAAATCTTCTGCTAAATCAAAAAGTCTTTGATTTTTAGCTTTTTTTGTATTGTCTTCAGGATTATCTTTATCAAAGTTATAAAAGAACTCAATTCTTTTGTCTGTTAATTGGCTACGAGCATACAGAACCACTAATTCCTTTTGAAGTTTTTGTCTTAGATAAGTATTATTCTCGTTGCTCCTCCCTTTTTTATACAAATCTGAATTTAAAAACTTTTCTAAAACAGCAATAGATTGATTGTAATGAGCGATATTATAGAGACTCCAAATTTTATGGTAATAAGCCTTAAACTCCCAAGGAGTTTGACCCTTTTGAATCACTTTATTAAAAGCTCTTAAAGCAGGGTTATACTTATAAGATTCAAAATAAATTTCACCAAGATTAAAATAGGCTCTCACTAAAAAACTCTTTTTTGTTTTGAGATTTATAATTTGTTTCAAATAAGAAATCGACTTGGATTCTTCTCCTATAATACGATGAAGATAAGCGACCTTAAAAAGAGATTCAGAGTAAAGTACAGGGTGTTTATACCTCATAACAGGAAACATTTTAGCGTATAAAAATAAAGATCTCTTTGCGTCTTTTAAACCTAGCTTCGAACAATCCTGACAAGACTTATCTTCTTCCTGACGAGAAATATGATCTTCCGCTCTTAAAGAAAGAATATGAGCTAATCTTAAAGTCATAGGCTTTCTCGTAAAATCATTAGGGCCTAAAGTTTTATAAAGACTTTCTAATCTTTGTATCAAGTAATCTCTAGAAAGATCTTTTTTAGATTTTTCAGCAAAAGCTTCACTAATAGAAATTATAAAAAATAAAAAAGATATGCTAGATGCTTTAATCATTTTACTACTCACTTAACACCGCAAATTTAATTTCACTAAATCCAACATGACTACAAGCTTGTATAACAGAACTTAACTGCTCGTATTTAATGCTTTTATCAGCTTGTATAGTTATTGTTTCTAATTCTTTATTATCGCCGTGCAGATTTTTAGCTAATTTTTGTTTTAAAGATAATAAAAAAGGCACTAGCTTATCTTCAGGTATGTTTTCGTCTTCAACAAAATAACCTTCTTTTTTAATTTGAATAATAGAATATCTATCTAACCTTTCAATTGTAGTAGCTTTAGGTAAATTAATTTCAGAATTCACATAAGTCATCTCACCTGTATTGGAAAAAAACATAAGTAAATAAACCACTAAAATAGAAAAAGCATCAATTAAAGATGTTAGCATTAGCGTCTCTCCAATCTTTTTTCTTTTTTTCTGTCCGCCTTTTAAATTCAAAAGAGAAGATTGATTTACAAAACTATGATTGAGTATAGAATAAAAAGCCATTGTTTAAACCTTACCTAAATAGGAGATACTCCTAAATTAAAAACACCTGATTGCCGAACATGATCCATAACTTTAATTAAATCTTCATACACTGTATTTTTTTTAGGAAGAATAAAAGCTTGTTCTAAATTTGGAATTTGTTTTTTCATAGTCGCAACATATTTTTTGAGTTCAGGATAGTTTAAAGTTTTTTTATTCTCTTCTTCTGTTTGCGTATCTAAAGGAGGAATGATTTTTTGAGATAGCTTTCTTTTTCCTTTTTTAATTTTTACTAAAATATTATCTCTGGATTGAAGATGAATCCAAAGAGAGGGTTTGTTATCTTCAGAAACTTCACTCGTATCTCCTCCAAGAACTTGCTTCATAGAAAGAGATCCAACTTGATACCAAGCCACTGTCACTAACAAAAAACAGATACAAACAGATAGCAAAGATATAAAAGGAGTAAGATCTAACTGATAGTCATAACTATTTTCTTTTTTCGGCACTTAAACCTCCCAATCTTTATCGACTTGCCTCTAATTTTTTTTCAAAAACAGTTTGGTACTTATAACTTAGCAAATTAAAAATTTTTAAAGCGCCTTGAGTCAAATCTTCTTGCAATTCATTAGATCGATTTTGTAAAACCGCGAACATGAACAAAGCAGGGATAGCCATAACTAGACCATAGGCTGTAGTATTCATAGCCTCAGAAACACCTGAAGAAAGAAGAGTCGCCTTTTCAGCAGGGTTCGCATAAGTCACTGCCGAAAACGCTTTAATCATACCAACAATAGTTCCTAATAAACCTGTTAATGTCCCAACATTACCTAACATCACTAAAAAAGATGTTCTCTTATCCAGAAGCGAGGTTTCAGCAATTAAAGCTTCATCCATCTTTCCTTGAATTTCTTCACGACCACCACCATCAACAGCGGCTTGCGCTCCCATTTGAATCGCTAAAGCAATAGGGTGTTCTGTTGTATCTCTTTTGGTTTGATCAATCACTGAATTCAATTCGCCTTTACAAATAGATTCTGCAAACTTTTCAGCGTATTCTTTTTGATTATCTTTTCTTCTGCGATAAAGAAATAAAAACCTATCTACAATAATAACTATAGAAATAATTTGAAACACTAAAATAGCCCACATCCAAAAACCACCTCTTTGGAATGCTAAAATAATTGGCTCTATCATGATTATTCTCCTTGTAATGAAATTGTATTAATCCTTAAAAATTTAAATCACTTCCTTATGCCTATATAAATTTTCTAACATAAGATACACCTATGCACAATGAAAGACCTAGTATAATTAAGCCAGAAAGATAGCTCAAAAAAACAACAAAAAATTTATGGCTTTACTTAATAAATTTTGCTATTTAAAAAACTTAAATTTTCTTAAATAAGAATTGGTTTTGGTAATATGTCATAATGCGCATGAAACTAATTTATTATTAGCATAACCTTTACTAATAGAGTCAAAAAATTAAGCAGTTAATGAAATTTTTTTTGGAGAAAATTCCAGAAGAGGTAATTCAATACGAACTTTCGTTTGTTGAGGGGAACTGCTTATATCAACGCGACCTTTATGAGCTTTTATTGTTTTTAAAACATAGGCCAAGCCAACACCTCTAACGCCTAATTTATCACTAAAGAAAGGATCAAATAAATCTTTGTCAATTCCATCTTCTATACCGCAACCATTATCTATAAATTCTAAAATCAGGGTGCTTTTTTCGTCATAAATCCTAATATTTATCCAAGGATTTTTTTCATTTTTAAGAGCTTGCAGACTATTTTCAATAATGTTTTTAAAAGATTTTTCTAAAGGCTTTTCACAACATTCTAACCAGTAAATGGAAGATTTATATTCTAAATTTTCTTTTAATGAATCAGGTCTATCTTCATGGGTTCTTGATTCTTTTAAAACTCTCTCTAAAATTTTAGGAAGTTGAACCGATTGAAACACATAATTTTCAACTTCTGCATAATCAACATAATCATTAACAAATTTTTGTAATTGGTTAAGTTGAACCTTATAATTTTTTGGAAAAGATGTTGTTTCTATCTCTGAAAAAGTTTTATAAAGCAGGTTTAAAGCAGGTTTTATTTTTCTAGATAAGCTTAAAGAATTCAGAAAATGATTGTTGTATTTGTTATGTAAAAAAGAATCTTCTGCTTGGAAAGTATCTTTTTGCAACCCTAATTTCCAAAAATAATTCAAAATCTGACCAACACTTAGAGTCAAAAATAAACTTAATGTTAATAACACAACAAAAGCTTTTCTATCTTCATAAACCAAATCTTGTTGCCAAACCATAGAGATAATAAATCCAGCATAAATAAGAAAAGAAAAGAAACTGGCAGAAAACCATGATCGAAGGATCCTTAAAGCTACAACTTCTAAAAAAACTAAAAACAAAATAAAAGAAATCCCTGCAATGCCTAAAATAGTAAATAAGCCTATAAAAAAACAAGCTTCCAAAAAGATAAGAATCTCATTGAGATAGTTGTTATAGAGTTTATTGTCTTTATAAAAAAAGAGATAAAGCGAATCTAAAAGTAAAAAAGAGGCAGATAGGCTATAAACAGATATAGATAAATAAGGGTGTATGAATGTAGAAAATAAAAATTGATAAAAAATTAACCCCAGTAGAATTGTTAAATGAATCATGCTCCTTGCAAAATGTAGCAAGTGACATGGATTCATTAACGAAAAAGAATTAAGCACAAGGGTCCTTTAGAAAATATTCTTAAACCAATTCTCCCATGTTGAAGACCGGAAGGTAAAGAGCTAAAATAATAGTTCCTATCATACCTCCTAAAAAAACAATCATCAAAGGTTCTATCATTTTAATCAAATTAGAAACTAAATCTTCAACTTCTCTTTCGTAATAGCTTGTTAATTTTTCATAAGTTGAATCTAATCGACCACTTTCTTCTCCAATAGCTGTCATGTTCACTAATAAAGAAGGAAATACCTTGCTTTCTTGTAAACCTTTTGCAAATCCCTTACCTTGAGAGACATAGTTTTTAGAAATGTTAATCCCTCTTATAATTTCTTTATGACTAGAAACATTACTGGCAATATTTAAGGCTTCTAAAAAATCTACTCCTGATGTTAGAAGGCTATAAAAAGCACGGCAAAATCGAGCTAAAGAAGATTTGTATTGAAGTTTCCCAAAAATGGGCAATGTTCGCAGTATAGATTGAAATTGAGATTTTCCAGATTCCGTTTTTAAATATTGAAAAAGACAAATAGGAACACCTACTGCAACACCTAAAAGCAGCAACCAATTGGTTCTTAAAGCATTGCTTAAATTTACAAAAAGTTGAGTGATGGCTGGTAAATCACTTCCTCCACTAGAATACAAAGCTTCAAATTTTGGAACAACAAAAATAATAATTCCCATAATAATAGATAAAGAAATAGCTAGTACTAATATAGGATAGACCATAGCGGAACGAACTTTCTTCTTAATCCCTTCTGATTTTTCTATATAATCTGCTAAATCTTTTAAAGTTTTATCCAGAAGACCTGTCTCCTCTGCACAAACAATCATATTCACATAAAAACCATCAAAAATATCAGATCTTGTTCTTAAAGCTTGAGAAAAAGTTTTACCTCTTTCTATTAAAACTAAAATATCTTTTAAAACCATTTTCAATTTTATATTTTCTGTCATGTCCATGCATAAATTAATAGCACGAATTAAAGACAATCCTGAAGATAATAAAAAGGAAATCTGTCTTGTAAAAAACAAAATATCTTCTGTTTTTAAAGAGTTACCACCTGAGAAAAAAGCAACCGCTGCTTTTTTTTGTATATGAATAGGATCTATGTTTTTAGATTTTAGTTTCAGTTTTGCAAGTTGAATTGTTTTGGCATTCACTTCTCTTGTAACAATTTTTCCTCTAATTTCTTGTTGGTAAGTAAAAACTCCCATAATGCTTCTCCTTTTTTAAGATGCGATCTTATACCTTTTTAATAATTCCAAAAGTTCATCTCTTTGTGGAGTCACTTTAAAAGCTTCTTCAGGAGAAATTTCTCCTTTTTGAATCAATTCTAACAAGCTTCTATTCATAGTGACTGATCCTTGCTCAAAATTTGTTTGCATAACACTATAAATTTGAAACACTTTACCTTCACGAATCAGATTTCTAATCGCTGGATTAACCATCATCACTTCTATAGCAACTTTTCGACCTCCATCAACACCAGGAATTAATCTTTGAGAAACCACAGCTTGTAACACTGTACTTAATTGATTTTGAATCAAAGTTCTATCTTCTGGATTAAAAACACCAATCAATCGGTCAATAGTTTTTGCTGCTGAATTTGTATGTAAAGTTGAAAAAACTAAATGCCCTGTTTCTGCCAGTTTCAAAGCGGATTCAATAGTTCCTTTATCCCGCATCTCCCCTATAAAACAAATATCAGGATCAGATCTTAAAGCATTTTTTAAACCGTCTTGAAAATTTCTACAATCAACGCCTATTTCTCTTTGATTAACAATAGAGTTTTTATGAGGGTGAACAATTTCTATAGGATCTTCAATCGTTAATATATGAGCACGACGATTTTCATTTAAAACATTAGTGATGGCTGCTAAGGTTGTACTTTTTCCAGAACCTGTTGGACCTGTCATTAAAACCAATCCATGAGGAAAATTTGTAATATCTTCTACAACAGGAGGCAAGCCTAAATCTTTTAATTCGGGAGCTTCATTATGTAATAAACGAAAAACTCCAACTACCGAAGCTTTTTGAAAAAATAAAGCCCCTCTAAAACGAGCCAGTTTTTTAATAAAAAAACTAAAATCCAGATTTTTTTCTGTTTCAAAAGTAGCTTTTTGATCATCCGATATTACAGAGTAACATAAATTTTTAACATCTTCAGAACTTAGTTCTGGGCTATTCACTTTAAAAAGAGATCCATCCACTCTTAACAAAGGAGGGCTGTTCGCTGTTAAATGAATATCTGAAGCTCCTCGAGCCACTGCTAATTTTAAAATTTGTATCATTGAAATCATAACTTTTTTATTATCCGAAAACAGTTGTTCGAATAACCTCCTCTATATTTACTAATCCTTCTTTTAATTTTTGAAGAGCGCTATTTCTTAAAGAACTCATACCATTATTAATAGCTATTTTTTTAATTTCTATAGGAGAAGCATTTTTTAAAATACCTTCTTTAATTTCTGGAGTTATTTGCATCATTTCATAAATAGCAACACGGCCTTTGTAACCTAGATTATTGCATTGAGAGCAACCCTCTCCTTTTTCAAAAATTTTTCCAACAGAAAAATGACTCATTTCTGTTTCATCAGTAATACCTAAACTTCTTAAGCTGATGGCAAGTTCTCCTTCTGTCATTGGAACTTTACATTCACTACATAAACAACGAAGCAACCTTTGAGATACAATAATAGACATATTATCTGCCACACTATAAGCAGGCACACCCATACTTAACAAACGAGTGACTGTAGAAGCCGTATCATTGGTATGAAGAGTACTTAAGACGAGATGCCCTGTTGAAGATGCTTTAAAAGCCATCTCAGCGGTTTCTGAATCTCGAATCTCTCCAATTAAAATAATATCAGGATCTTGCCTTAAAAAAGATCTTAAAGCAGCAGCAAAATTCAATCCAATTTTTGGATTCACTTGAACTTGATTCACTCCATGTAAACGAAATTCTACAGGATCTTCAATCGTAGAAATATTTCTATCTGTTGTATTTAATTTCATCAATCCAGAATAAATCGTTGTTGTTTTTCCAGAACCTGTTGGGCCTGTCATTAAAATCAAACCTTGTGGTTGATCAATCGCTTTTGTAAACATTTTTAATTGAGAAGGCTCCATTCCTAATAAAGACATGTCCACTTCCAAAGAAGAGTTATCCAATATCCTTAAAACAATTTTTTCTCCATTAACTGTAGGGACAGAACTTACTCTCATATTTAATTCTTTATTATTTAAACGAATTTTTAAACGAGAATCTTGAGGTCTTCTTTTTTCACTAATATCCATATTACACATTACTTTAATACGAGAGACGACGGCTTGAGCCATGTCTCTTGCTAAAGATTGTTTTTCATATAAAATTCCATCAACACGATAACGAATACGAAATGCTTTTTCATAAGTTTCTATATGAATATCTGAAGATTTTAAATGAATAGCATCTGAAAAAAGAATATTCACAAAAGAAATCACTGGTCCTTCATCAACATCTGCGCTACTTAAATCAATCGCTGCTTCATCTTCAAAACCAAAATTTTCCATTTCCATATCGTAAAATAAGCTATCTAGTTTTTCTTGGTTATCATAAGACTTATCTAACATTCTTTGGATCTCTGATTTAGGAGCCACAACAGGTTGAATTTTATAACCTGTTAATAAAGAAATATTATCTTTAATGTGTAAATTAGAAGGATCTGAAAAAACAACTACTAAAGTTTTATCAATTTTAGTTAAAGGAAGCAGGATATGTCTTTCACAAATTTTACGATCAATCAATCCCAATAAATCTTTAGGAACTTTATAATCTTTTAAGTTTTCAATAATCTCAATATTAAATTCTTTAGCAAAAATCTCAACGACTTCTTTTTCATCTAAAACACCTTTTTCTAAAAGGATATTCATCATTTCAGAATTATTAATATCATTATTTTCTTCTTTAAATTCTTCTAAAATATTTTGAATTTTAGGATCTAATTTAGCAACCCCAGAAGCTTTCTTTTTTTTAAGAACTAAATGTTTAGATGATACTTTTTTAGCCTGACTCATATCAAACTTATCGGTCAACTTTTATAAAATATTAAGTGCTTCTTGAATATCTTTTTGAATCTGCGTACTGAGTTGAGAAACTTGAGAAAAAACCTTTTCTTCCCGTAGAAAAGCTTGAATTTCTACCTCTAGGTCTTGGCCATATAAATCCGGTAAATTCTCATTAATAATATGAACTTCCGTAG
>JBPCUO010000061.1:0-2859 GCA_051011135.1 Bdellovibrionales bacterium | reverse complement strand
GCAACAGACTCACTTGAATTTCAACAGGGGTTAAAACAAACCCATCTTTTACAAAAGAGAAAAATTTCATCAATTATCTCTAAGCAAATAACCCCCCTAAAAAGACAAGGATAAAGCCGGTTTTTTTATAAAATATTTCTGATTGTTCGAAATAGAAATTTTTGAAATAAAAATTTCTTAATTTTAAGCTGATAAATCTTGGGTTTGAAATAAAAAAATGGTTGCGGAGGCAGGATTTGAACCTGCGACCTTCGGGTTATGAGCCCGACGAGCTACCAGACTGCTCCACCCCGCGTCAAGGGCTCATAGTTATCATAAAAAATAAGATGTTGTCAATTTTCTTATCAATCGTTTTTATTCTTACCATTTACAAATTTTGATATCATGATTGAACCTCTTCTTGGAAATTAGTAAAATAGAAGATCTATAATGAAGCGTCTCTTATTCTTTCTTTTATTTCTATCTCAATCCGGTTTTGCTAACCCTTATCAAATAGAACTCATAAGTTCTTTCACAGAAATTCAAAAAAACAAAACCATACCTATTGCTTTAAGAATCCAATTAGATCCTTCTTGGTACACTTATTGGTCTTATCCCGGAGATTTTGGAAAAAAGATAAATACCAATTGGGACACCCCAAAATCTATTCAAATTACTCCTCAAGCCTTCCCTCGCCCAGACCGTTATACTTTTGAAATCAACCAAAAAAATTATGCTAGCTTTATTTATAAAAAAGAAGTTCTTATTTTTTATGATCTTTTTATTCCTAACAATTATTCAAAATCAAATCTCCCTATCGTTTTAGATGTCGAATTTTTTATTTGTAAAGATATCTGCATTTCTAAAAAAGAAGTTTTAAAATTAGATTTAAAAATTTCTAAAAAATTTAAAAAAAACTCCAACTTTGCTTTATTTAAAAAATGGCAAGATCAGCAACCTAAAAACCTTTCTCTTGATAGTTTTTTTGAAAAAAAGCCGCCTTTTTTATTTGTCCATTTTGAATTTCAAAAATATATAGAATGCTTAGATCTCTTTCCTAATTCTTTAGAAAACTTCTCAACTCATAAACCCATCTTGCTCAATCAAACGCAAAACTCTTGCTCTTTTAAAGTCAGAAAAACCTCGTCTTTGCCAACTCTTTCTGGATTAATAACTTATCAAGATCAGGCAGATCTTCAGTCTTCTCTTTTTAACTCTTATGAGAAAAAAAGCTTTGGCTTGATAGGGTTTATTCTTTTAGCTTTTTTAGGAGGGCTTCTTCTCAATATCATGCCTTGCGTATTACCTATTATTTTTCTCAAATTTTACCATACTTTATCAGCGTCTTATCAATCTAAAAAAGAAAATATAAAACTGACTTTGAGTTATGTGGTAGGTGTTATTTTTTCTTTTCTCGCTCTTGCTTTTTTTATTTTTATTTCTAAAAAAGCAGGAGAATCCATAGGATGGGGGTTTCACCTTCAGTCCCCCTTGTTTGTTACTTTAATAGCCCTATTATTCCTTGGTATGGCTTTTTATTTATTAAATTTACTGACTCTTCCCTTACCCAAAATATCTATTAATTTCCAAAATCAAAAAATGGCTGCTCATTTTGTAACAGGAGTTCTTTCTACAATAGCAGCCTCTCCTTGCACAGTTCCCTTTATGGCTCCAGCAGTGGGCTTTGCTTTTTCAAGAAGTTGGCTGGAAATTTTTACAATCTTTTTCTTTTTAGGGCTAGGGTTAAGCTTCCCTTATATTCTGCTCTCTTTTTACCCGCAGCTTTTAAGCAAAATTCCTCTGTCTAATCAATGGATGAACAAAATCAAATCTTTGCTCTCTATTCCTCTTTTTCTAACGGTTTTATGGCTAGTTTATCTCCTTCACAAGCAACTAGATCCTCAAGTCTTTATAGCGACTCTTTTTCTATTTCCTTTTGCTATTGCCATTATAGGGATTCAAAAAGTCATGCCAAAATCTCTTTCAAAAACTCTCGTTTTATTATTTCTTTTTATTTTATCGCTTGGGCTCCTTGTTTTTCAAAAATATTCAACACAGCAGCTTTATTACAGCAACCAGCAGCCTCTTTTTATCAAGGGGCTTCATTGGCGTCCTTTTTCTCAAAAAAACTTGGAAACGGCTAGAGAGAATGGGGAAAGTATCCTAGTTTCTATAGGTGCACAGTGGTGCTTAACTTGTAAAGTGAATGAACGGATCTTTAAAAAACAAGATATTCAAGCAGCTCTAAAGGCAAATCAGGTCAAACTCTATTATGGGGACTGGACTAATAGAAATCCTTATATTACGCATTTCTTAAATTTATATGGGCAAAGTGGAATTCCTTTCTATATTTTGTATCAAGGCAGGGACAAGACCCAAATTCTCCCTAGTTTTTTATTAAAAAATCCTACTTTAGAAAGCTTAAATCACTTTTTTAAAAAATAAAAAATAATTTTGTACAGACAAAGCTGAGGGATATAGAAATTATACGATTGGACAAAAGTAGTGATTTTTTACATTGATAGAAAAAAATCAAAAAAATTGTTTTTTTCAATTTTTTTTTATGTATTATGTAAATTATGAAAATCTTAAGTTCTCTCCTACTTTTGTCACCTTTCTTTTATGCTGTATTTGCTTCAGCAGATACAAAACCCCTTCCTGAAGACGATTTTCATGAATTATGCTACGAAACCAAAGAATGTCATAATTCTTCTTTAGAGGTTTTAGAAAATTACAAAAAGGGGAATAAACTAGATCTCAATTTTTCACAAAGATACTACACAGGATTTTGCGATAATTATTCTACAAACAACTTTGAATTTGGTTCTACAATCAACCTTTATTTCAAAAAAGAAGAACAAGATTACTATATGAATGCTT
>JBPCUO010000060.1:0-3319 GCA_051011135.1 Bdellovibrionales bacterium | reverse complement strand
ATAAGAATTTTGAAACTTTGGTAATTAAAAAAAGAATTCTTTAATGTTTTTAAAGTTAACCCCTTTAAATAGAGATACTTGTGGTCGTAGGGATTATTGGGATACTCGCAGCCGTAGGTATTCCTTTATATCGAGCACAACAAGATACCGCATTGGCAGCTGTTCAAAAAAATAATGCTTATAGTGTGCAAAAATTTATAGATAATTTAAGAGCTCTTGGAAAAGATGTAACTGCTGCTAAATTAGGAGATCAAATTAAAGTAAAGGGTAAGTTACTACCAAATGATTGTTTTACAATTAATGCAAAACAAGCTGCTGGTTCTTCTGGTGTACCAGCAACAACAATTGACTCTTCATCAACAGTAACAGAATTATGGGCAGTAGATATTAAATACAAAACTACTAGTTGCGAGGAGTTAGAGGCTAAGTATAATGTTTGTATAGATTCAGCAGGAAATATAAAAGATGCATCTTCTCCTGCTGCTAATGGTATTTGTGTTGGTACAGATATAGAATAATTTTTAATTATTTAAACAAAACAAAAAGGGAGTCTTCCGACTCCCTTTTTTTATAATCGTTTTAAGAAATAATTTTATTAGCCGCAAGTTCCTGCATCTGCACACACACCAGTTGAACTGACACAAGTACCATCGCCAGGAATAGTAGCGTGAGGAGTAAAAGTACAAAAATTAGCATCACAAGATGATTTATTATTTACATAACTACTACATGCAACTCCAGTTGGAGTTTTAAAAGTAATGTCACCAGCTTTATTAATACATGCGGTTTGATATTTATCACCAGCATCATCTATATCAACTGCTATACACCAAGCAGCAGCACCAGGTGCAATTGAATCTGCATTTCCATCAGCAACTACGAAATTTAATGCTTTTCCTTTACTTGTAATATCAGCATCTAAATCTGTTTTTGTAGTTGGATCGCCTGTAGATTTATTTAGATTCACTTGTCTAGAAGCTGCAAGTAAAGCAGATTCAGTAACACCTCTAGATGCTCTGTTGGTGTAGTTATTATAAGCGGGAATCGCTACAGCAGCTAAGATTCCGATTATGCCCACGACCACAAGTACGCAGTAGTATAAAAAAAGGGAGTCGTTAGACTCCCCATTTTATATTTTTAAACTTCCTTTATTAGATTATGTTCCTGTACATGAACCATCTGCTTTACATTTATCAGATGTAGCAGTTGTTAGTGAGGCGGCATCGCCATAATTTATTGCTCCTGCGCTATCAATGCAAGATTCTCCTCCTGTTCCTACATTTTCTTTTACAAAGGCAATACACCACGCTCCTGATGTACCAATCGTTCCCACTCCTGCTGTTCCTGATGCTGGTGTTCCCCACATTGTAAAAGCACTGTCACCAAGCGCAGCACCTTTGCTTTGAATTGATCCAAAATCTGCAGTAGTAGTTTCTTTATTTAAAGATCTTCTTACATCTACTTGTCTTTGTGCGCTTAATAAAACTGATTCTACAACACCTTCTTTAGCGTTTGTTTGATACTTATCGTAAGCAGGTATCGCCACCGCTGCTAAGATTCCAATAATCCCAACGACCACAAGTACGCAGTAGTACAAAAAAAGGGAGTCGCTAAACTCCCTCTTTAATAATTTAAGAAATAGTTTTATTAACTAAGCACATTCTCCATCAGCAGTACATTTCTTTTTAGTATCAGATTCTCCAACTGTATTATCTATACAGTATGTTTTCGTAGATACGCTAACAGCGACGCAAAGTTTTGTAGCTGCGCTGGCTATTATACATGTTCCATCTGCAATATCTGCTGCACTACCTGCAACACAAGTTTTATCTAATGTACCTTTTAAATTACCTGCACAACTAGTCACAGTATCACTATCAGACCTACAAACCTGAGCAGCTTTATAAATAATTTTAGCGCTTGATTTTGCAGAGTTTTGTGCAGAATTTACTTTATATTTATCATAAGCAGGGATAGCGACAGCTGCTAAAACACCTATTATAGCTACGACCACAAGTATAACTTTTATAAAAAAACAGTTAAAAAGTGATTTTTTTTGGATATGAGTCAAATTATATGCATGTTACTTTACTCATGAGTAAAATCACATATATGTTACTTTACTCATGTTTAGAAATAGGATAGAATTTCATTTATGAAGATAAAAAGGTATTTGCAATCTTGTATTCAAAAAGATTTAAACAAGAAGATGGTTTTCGTCTATGGACCAAGACAAGTTGGTAAAACAACTTTATCTCTATCTTTTTTAAAAAAAGGATCTGAAAAACATCCTGCTTATTTTAATTGGGATTATCTAAAAGATCGTCAAAGATTTTTAAAATTAGAGCTTCCTGCCCATCAAAAAATTCTTATTTTTGATGAGATTCATAAATACAAACATTGGAGAAATCATCTTAAAGGCATTTATGATAAAAATAAATCAGATCGAAAGATTCTTGTTACAGGCTCTGGCGCTTTTCAAAATTACAATCGAGGAGGGGATTCTTTACAAGGCCGTTATTTTTCCTATCGTCTTCATCCTTTTTCTTTAATGGAGCTTAATAAAAACCCTAACTCAAAAGATTTAAATGCTTTGTTAGAGTTTAGTGGGTTTCCTGAGCCTTTTTTAACAGGCTCTAAAGTTTTTTTAAATCGATGGAAAAAAAGTAGATTAGAACTATTAGTTAGAACAGATATTAGAGATTTAGAAAAAATTAAAGAATTAAGCCTTATGGAGCTTTTAGTAGATCTTTTACCTTCAAAAGTAGGATCTCCTTTATCTGTAAAAAACATTAAAGAAGATCTTCAAGTTTCTCATGCTACAGTTGAAAGATGGATTTGTATTTTAGAAAGTCTTTTTTTCTGTTTTCGAATTCCTCCTTTTGGTTCTCCTAAAATTAGAGCTGTTAAAAAAGAACAAAAACTTTATATGTTTGATTGGTCTCAAATTGAAAATAAAAGTTTTAAATTTGAAAATCTAGTGGCTTGTCAGCTTTTAAAATACTGTCACTATCAAGAAGATTACAAAGGTTTAAAAACAGAGCTTAGATTTTTAAGAGATACCGATAAAAGAGAAGTTGATTTTATTGTTCTTCAAAATAAAAAACCTTTATTTGCTGTAGAGTGCAAAACGGGAGAAAAACAAGTTTCTAATTCTGTAAAATACTTTAAAGAAAGATTAAATATTCCTAAATTTTATCAAGTTCATCTCAAAAATAAAGATTATGAATCTAATAAAGTTCGAGTTTTACCTTTTACAAAATTTTGTAAAGAACTTAAGATGCCTTAATACATACTTGTGGTCGTAGGGATTATTGGT
>JBPCUO010000059.1:0-4613 GCA_051011135.1 Bdellovibrionales bacterium | reverse complement strand
AGATGGATTGAAAAAAGCATGATGTTTTTATAATTTTTTTATGGGATATAGCTCAGTTGGTTAGAGCGCTACCTTGACATGGTAGAGGTCGCTGGTTCGAGTCCAGTTATCCCAACCATTTTGAATTTCCTATATTTAGGATTTAAAAATTTAAAATTTAATTTTTAACAATGGAATCATTAAGATTACAAGCTCTGGTTTTAAAGATAGGATCTAAGCTTTTGATTAAATTATGAATAAAACCAGAAACTTCAAGGCGGTTTCTTTCGTTTTCATAATTGACTTTTAAGTACTCAGAGAAATCATCAATCAAGTGGTTCTCAATATCTAAGCCATAAATTTCATTTCCAAAATTATTTAAAAGAGCTGTTCTTTTATGACAATAAAACTGGCTGCTTTTTTTACAAGATAAAGAAATATTATTTTTTAATTGAGACATATATTCTTTGAAATGTTTAATTCCAACAGTATCTCCTCCATTGTAAGACCAGTAAGTTAAGATCCAATTCAATTGATCCTTAGCTTTATTAGAGAATATAGGAACTTTTGTAAAACGAACTTCAGAAGATTTTTTAAGTTCGTTAAATTTTTTAACTAGTCTTCCATTTCGATTTTGGTGAAGTTCTTTTTCGTCTTTAAAAATATAAAATCTATCTCTTCCTTGACTAGAATCCGTTGCAATAACAATTTCATTTATTCTTATAGGAAGTTCTATATTTAAATCTGACTCAATCCAACGATAAGATTTATGAATTCTGTCAGTGCCTTCTAACATATTTTTTATTTTGACCATAAGTGATTTAACATGAAAAGTAGAATAAAAAAGACAAGAAAAAGGACTCTTAGTAAGCTCACAATCGGTTTGATAAAGATCTCTTTTACTTCTAGGAGTAGAGATGGTTAAGTTCTTTCCATACTGAGGGCATTTTGCAAGAAAGTTTGTATAAATAGGATGTTGCTTTTTGATGTAATAATTGACTGCTTTGATTCCATCAACAGTCATTTGCCCATAACAACGAGCTCCTGTAAAACTTCTAACATTAGAAACAAATCCAGATTCATGATTAAAAAGTACAAAGAGTTCCGGAACAGAAAGATTAAAACATTTTGCCATATTATGAAAAATTTGATTTGTTTTTGTAATATAATTTTCGTTCAAACAAGGTCGTCTTGGGTATAAAAATCTTTCTTCACAAGTTTCACCATTAAGCTCTTCTTCGCATCTTGTAACTTTGATATTTGTTTTAATCCATTTGTTTTTTCTTTTTTCACAATAAACAAATTTTTCCTTAGAACCTGAAGATGTAATTTTTTGAGTACTTGCCATAATGCAGGCATTATTAACTTTAAATCTAGTATTTCTACCATTAGATAATAAATTGGCAAAGCGACGAGTTCCTTGATTAGGGTGTAAAAAAGGAGAACTCAATTCATTCCTCCAATCACATGTCTCATAATCAATAGCCAATGCTTGCGGAATAGCAAGAAAAGATAAAACCAAAAAATAAATTTTTAAAACATTCATAAAATCTCCTTTCGGTATATCATACATTTTTATTTTTATAAAACAGAAAACTAAAAGATAAAGAATAATAAAATAAACCCTTAGTCTAGTGGGGTTTTATCGAGTTTTAACAAAAGAAAAAGAGTTATTGAATTGTAAAAAAATAAAATCCCTTATTAATAAGGGATAATGGCGGAGAGAGAGGGATTCGAACCCTCGAGACGGGTTACCGCCTATACGCTTTCCAAGCGCACGCCTTCAGCCGCTCGGCCACCTCTCCTTTTTTTTATTCATACAACATTTAAAGAAAAGAAGCATAGTTTTTTTTTGCGGAAACTTGAACAATATTTTTTTCTGGCAAAAGCAATCCTGATAATTTTTTTCCATAAGAGCAACCTGAATCTAAGCCTATAGTGTTAGACCTTACATTTAAACCTTGAAGAGCCCAATGACCATAAACAATGAGTTTTTCTCCTTGGTAAAGCTCGTACCAAGGAGGGTGGTTGGGGTTATTTAAATCTAAACCTTTTCCATCCCAAGTTCTAATATGCATAAGAAGCCAAGGATCTGTTTGTTGAGGAGTTTGTTGAGGAACCAAGCCACCATGAACGACTAAAAAATCAGGATCGTCCAGATAAAAAGGCCATGTTTCTATCCATTGAATCCATTCTTGCAATTGGGATCCCATATCTTTTTTTAATTTTTCTAAAACAGATCCTACTTGGCGATTTTCTTTAACAGATTTTACAAATCCATATTCATGATTTCCTTGAACAATTTCGACCTCTTCTTTTCGAACCCATTCCAGCATTTTTAAAGATTCAGGTCCGCGATTGATAATATCTCCTACCAAAATCAATCGATGAGTGGATTTGTGATAATGAACTTTTTTGAGCAAATCTAAGAATTCAAAATAACAACCATGAACATCTCCTATAATAAAAACTTGTCTTGAATCTTGCTTCATGATCTCCCTTTATTTTAAAAGTAGATCAAGATTAAAGAAAGAAAAAACTTTTTTTGTTGAAAAATAGGAGTTTTATTCTATAGTTGCTTTTGAATTTAAAATCAGATGAAGGAATTTACAGATTAAACAACAGCAACTTAATGAGGATTTTATGCTAGCTCCCAAAGCCCCTAAAAAGAAACATGTTCTAGAAAAATTTGAAAAACAAAGAATGGACCCGTATTATTGGTTGCGAGAAAAGGATTCTTTAGATGTTCTTAAATACATTGAAAAAGAAAATCAATATACTAAAAAATCTTTAAAACCTGTTCAAGATTTAGAAAAACAGCTTTTTAAAGAAATGCATGCTTTGATTTTAAAAAATTATGATTCCGTTCCAGCCTCTGATGGGGGCTATAAATACTATCACTCTTTTGTAAAAGGTAAAAAATATCCTATTCATAAAAGAATCCATAAACAAACCCGCAAAGAAGAAGTGATACTAGATGAAAATCAAGCCTGTAAAGGTTTTAAATATTTTGATGTATCAGACATTGATGTTTCTCCTAATGGAAATATCCTGGCTTACTCTGTAGACACTCAAGGAAGAGAATTTTATCAGGTGGTTTTTAAAGATTTAACAACCGGTAAAAATTTAAAAAATTCTTTATCAAAGGTGACTTCTGAATTCGCTTGGGCTAACGATAACCGAACTTTACTTTATACCAAACAAGATCCAGAAACTTTAAGAGAGTATCAAGTGTATAGTTTTGATATTTTTACGGGAGAACAAAAATTAATTTATGAAGAAAAGCAAGTGGAATTTTCTGTTTTTTTATTTAAAGATCTCTCTGAAAAATTTATTTTTATGGGAAGTAAAAATAGCACAGCAAGAGAATATTTTTATGTACCAGCCGACTCGCCTCATCAAAAGATTCGTCGTTTTTACAAAAAAAAACCTAAGCATGAGTATTTTGTTCTTTATGGAAGCGGCTCTTTTTATATTTTAACAAATAAAGATTCTGCTTTTAATTTTAAACTCATGCAGGTCAAAGCTTCTTCTTTAAAAGAGGATGATTACTCTCCTCAAGATTGGGAAGAAGTGATTCCTCATAGAGAAAATGTTTATATCGAAAGTTATGAAGTCTTTCAGGATTTTATAGCTTTAGAAGTTCGTAAAGACGGGCATTTGGGAGTGGAAATTTTTGATAGGAAAACAGAAAAACTGTACACGATAAGTTTTCCAGAAGAGATTTATTCTTTAAGCCTTGATTCTAATTATGAATATTCTACAGATCTTTTAAGAATCTCTTATGAATCTTTTACTCAACCAAATACTATTTATGACTACGATATAAAAAATAAAAAATTTCACTTTAAAAAACAATACTCGGTAGGAAAAAAATTTAAATCAGAGGATTATGTTTCTGTAAGAAAGTTTGCAAAAGCTAATGACGGAACTCTTATTCCTTTATCTTTGATTTATAAAAAAGATTTAAAAATTTCAAGTTCGACTCCTGTTGTTTTATATGGTTACGGAGCTTATGGCCTAAGTGAAGATCCTTATTTTGATAGATCTTTAATTCCAATATTAGATAGAGGTTTTATCTATGCAGTGGCTCATATTCGTGGCGGAATGGATCTCGGTAAAAAATGGTATGAATCGGGAAAACTTTTAAAAAAGAAAAATAGTTTTTCTGATTTTATAAAGAGTGCTGAATTTTTAATAGAAAATTCTTACACTTCTTCAGATCATCTTTATATTATGGGAGGAAGTGCAGGTGGGCTTTTAGTCGGAGCGGTTTTAAATGAGAGGCCGGATCTTTTTAAAGGAGCCATTGCTTCAGTTCCCTTTGTTGATGTCTTAACCACGCTTTTAGATAAGGAGATTCCTTTAACAACAACAGATTACTCAGAATTTGGAAATCCTGAAGATAAAAAGTATTATGATTATATTCAGGGTTATTCTCCTTACGATAATGTGAGAAAAACAAACTACCCTCATTTAATGATAGATACAGGATATCATGATTCAAGAGTTCAATATTGGGAACCTGTAAAGTGGGCTGCCAAATTACGAGCAAATAAGCGGGATGATAACTTGCTTTTATTAAAAGTTAAAATGGGAACGGGTCACTTTGGAGAGACAGGACGATTTAGTTA
>JBPCUO010000058.1:0-17157 GCA_051011135.1 Bdellovibrionales bacterium | reverse complement strand
CCTCTAAAGTCCCCATCAAAGCACTGGGACAACCTCCACAAGCTCCTTGGTACATAATATGAATACGATTTCCTTCGACAGAAACAATTTCAACATCTCCTCCATCGGCTTGTAAACCTGGACGGATCGTTTGATCTAGAATTTCTTCTGCTTTTCTGTGTAGTTCTGGCAGCTGACTTAAATCTTTTTTAACTTTTTTTTCGGATTCTGCCACTTGAAAATCACTGTCATGATTTTCTCCATATTGCTGGATGAATTGTGTTGCCAAATCTTCTATCTCTTCAAAGGATAGATCTCCATTATGACTTAAAGTGAGTTGGTTTTGAAACACATGAACTTGATGAACTCCAGAAATTTCAAAAAGTTTTTTTATTAAAGGAATCTGCTCACATTCTTCTGGTTTATGAAAAGAAGCTTTGCCTTCTTTTTTAAAAGCAATATTAGCCACCATTTTAATGGCTAAAGGATTAGGTGTTCTAGATGCTCGAACTAAAACAGAAGACTCCATTACTTAACTCCTAATATATCTAAAGATTTTAAAATCCCTTGTTTGAGTGCTTTAATATCCTCTGCTCTTGAATACAAAGAAAAAGAAGCTCTTACAGTTCCTGACGAAAGTTTTAATTTTTTCATAAGAGGTATGCAACAATGATGACCCGATCTAATAGCCACTTTTTGTTGAGTTAAAATAAAAGAAATATCTGAAGAATCCACTCCCTCTATAACAAAAGACATAATGTTAGATCTGTTTTTAGGAGAACCTATAATTTTTAAATTAGGAATTTCTGAAATCTCTGAAGCGGCTTGATCTACAAGAGACTTTTCATAATTAAAAATCTCTTTACAATTAATATGTTCTCTAAAAAAAGATAACACTTTTCCTAAAGTAATCACTCCTTCAATAAAAGGTGTTCCTGCTTCAAATCGATGAGAAGCATCTGCCCATTTTGCAGAATCCAAAGAAACATCCACAACAGTTCCTCCTCCTACTTGATAAAGAGGTAATTGATCTAAAATAGATTTTTTACAAAATAAAACTCCTGTTCCTGCAGGAGAAAATATTTTATGTCCTGAAAATACAAAAAAATCCACATCCATTTTTTGGACATCTATATCTAATAAAGCAACAGATTGAGCAGCATCTACTAGCGTGTAAGCTCCTTTTTCTTTTGCTTTTTGAAGCATTAATTCTATAGGGTTGACCACTCCTGTAACATTGGAGACATGACTGATCGCTAAAACTTTTGTTTGAGAAGTTAAAACTTTTTCAAAAGCTTCTAAATCTATTTCTCCTTGTGGTGTAACAGGAATGATTTTTAATTTAAGCTGCTTTTTTTGAGCTAATAATTGCCAAGGTAAAAAATTAGAATGATGTTCCATCTCGCTGACTAAAATTTCATCCCCTTTTTTTAAAGTTTCTCCCAGTGTATTTGCAATAAGATTAATTCCTTCTGTTGTGCCTTTTGTAAAAATAATTTCTTCTGAAGAGGATGCTTTTAAAAAATCGGCAACTTGTTGCCGAGCTTTTTCATAATTTTCAGTCGCTTCCAAACTCAGATGATGATCTCCTCTGTGGACATTAGATATTTGGGTTTCGTATATTTCTTTTAAACTTTGTATGACCAAATCTAATTTTAAAGTTGTAGAAGCACTATCTAAATAAAATTCATTAAGCCGATCTAAATGTTGAATTTGAGGAAAGTGTTTTCTAATATCTAAACTTTTCATGTAAGATTTTTATTTTGCAATTGCTTTAAATGATTCCAAATAAGAGGTTTGAAATAAGAAAATGTTTTCTTATTCATTGCTGATAAAGTTTCTTTTAAATAACCTAATAAAATAAGATGGTAAGACTCTTGGATGCCTAAACCTCTCGATTGTAAGTAAAAAAGCATAGGACTTTTTTCTTCCATAGAAGAAGTTGTTGCTCCATGATTGGCTTTCACATCATCTGCTTTGACATCTAATTCAGGGCAACTGATCGCTAAAGCTTTGTTTCCAAAAATTAAATTTTTATTCAATTGATAAGCTTCTGTTTTTTGTGCTTTTTGCTCTATGTTGATTTTTCCATTAAAAATATGGCGAGCAGAATCAAATAAAAAAGATCTATAAAATTGATTACTATAAGATTGTTCATCATGATTGACTGTTACTTTATGATTTCCATGATTAGCATCACCCAGAATATTTAAACCTCTGATTTCTGAAGAGGACTGTTCTTTTTGATGAATCGAAGTTAAATAACGAGTTAATCCTGAACTTAAATTTAATGTTAAAAAATGAGCCTTGGCCCCTGGGCCTAAAGTTCCAAACAATTGATTCACTTGTGTTGTTTGTTGAGTCCCTTGATCCAGACGAATGTAATCTAGTTGAGAGTTTTTTTCTAAAATACAATCCGTTTGTATATTAAAGAAAAAAGAAAGATCCTTTTTGGTTTCGCTTCCATAAACCGTTTCTATAATTTGAGCAGAACTATTTTTTTTAGCAAAAATAAAAGCTCTTGTATTACAAGCTTTATTGGTTTCCGTAAGGTTTTGACAATATCGTATCTCAATACATTCTTGAATAGGTTGATCAATCCATAATACAAAACCCTTTAAAGCAAAAATATTATTTAAAGAACAAAAACCATTTCTTTCTTCTTTTAAGATTTTATAAATTTGATCTTTGATTTTAGAATCTATATTTGAAGAATCTTTTAGAAAATCTTTCCATAAAAAAAGATGAAGCCCTTTAGGAGGATTGGAAAATTGAATATTTCCATTCGTAACAAAAATCTTAAAAGAATTGGGAATTGAAAAAGTATCTTGAGCCTCCTCTTTTGTTTTTAAATCCTCTTCTAAAAAAAGATATTCATTTTGAATCAATTTTTGAACTGGAAAATATCTCCAACACTCTTGTCGATGAGAAGGAAGTCCTTTTAAAAGATATTGATCCATCTGTTTTTTTAAAATAGAAACCATAGAACCATTAGAAGATAAAACATTTTTATCTTGACGCTTCTTAATAAAATTTAAAATCTCAGTTGAGCTTTTTGGAAAGCCAATCATAACCTTTTACCTCTATTTTTTCTGCTAAAGAAAAATCTCCACTTTCTTTAATTTCTCCATCCATTAAAACATGAACACGATCCGGGCGAACTAATTCTAACAAACGATGATAGTGCGTGATTAATAACAACCCTTTGTCTTTAGATCGAAATTGATTAATCCCTTTTGCCACTTTTTGAAGGGAATCAATATCTAAACCTGAATCCGTTTCATCCAAAATAGCTAATCGAGGAGATAAAATAAGCATTTGTAAAATTTCATTTTGTTTTTTCTCCCCACCGGAAAAACCTTCATTCAAATTACGATCTAAAAAATTCTCTTCTATATTTAATTCTTTTACTTTTTCAACCGCTAGTTTTTTAAAACTCTCTTCTTTCATTTCAGACACTCCCTGATAACGACAGATAGAATTAAAAGCCATTCTTAAAAAAGTCAGATTATTAAGACCTGGAATTTCTACAGGATATTGAAATGCTAAAAACACTCCTTCTTTAGATCTCGTAGGAACATCCATTCCTAAAAGATCTTTATATTCAAAATTACTCTCATAAAGAATTTTACCGCCATCAACGCGGTATCGAGGATCTCCTGCTACCACTTTAGATAAGGTACTTTTACCAGAGCCATTAGGTCCCATAAGAACATGAGTTTCTCCCGCTTTGATTTCTAAATCAAATTTTTTTAAAATAGATTTGTTTTCTATAGAAGCTTTTAAGTTTTGAATTTTTAACACTTTTAAATCCTCCTTAACCTATGCTGTTTTCTAATTTCATTTCTATCAGTTTTACAGCTTCTACAGAAAATTCTAGAGGAAGCTTTTTAAAAACCTCTTTGCAAAAACCATTCACGATTAAAGAAATCGCTTCTTCCCTATCCAGGCCTCTCGATTCTAAATAAAAAAATTGATCTTCACTTAAACGCGATGTTGAAGCTTCGTGCTCTACAGTGCTTTTTGAGTTTTTAACTTCAATAGTGGGAATTGTTTTCACTCTTGTTTGATTTCCTATTAATAAAGAATCACATTGAGAGTAATTTCTAGAATGAAGAGCTTTTGGATGCATGATCACTTGGCCTCTATAAGCATTCACTGATTCATTAGAAGAAATTCCTTTAGATAAAATAGTACTTTTTGTATTAGATCCTATATGTATCATTTTTGTTCCCGTATCTGCTTGCATTTTATTATGAGTCAAAGCCACAGAGTAAAAACGACCCTCCGATTCATCTCCTGATAAAACACAACTAGGATACTTCCAAGTAATAGCAGAACCTGCTTCGACTTGAACCCAAGATATTTTAGAAGATTTGCCTTTGCAATGACCTCTTTTGGTGACAAAGTTGTAAATTCCTCCTTGTCCTTTTTTATTACCTGGATACCAGTTTTGAACTGTTGAATACTTGATTTCCGCTCGATCTAAAGCCACTAACTCTACAACCGCTGCATGAAGTTGACTTTCTGTCCTCATAGGAGCTGTGCAACCTTCTAAATAATTCACAAAAGCGCCTTCTTCTGCAATCACTAAAGTCCGTTCAAACTGACCTGTTTGAACTTCATTGATACGAAAATAAGTTGATAAATCCAGAGGGCAACGAACTCCTTTAGGAATGTAACAAAAAGATCCATCTGTAAAAACAGCTGTATTTAAACACGCAAAATAATTATCTCTATAAGGAACAACCGAACATAAATGTTTTTTAACCAACTCAGAGTGGTTTTGTAAGGCTTCAGACATGGAACAAAAAATAACTCCATGCTTTTCTAAAGTGTCTTGATGAGTTGTACCAATAGAAACACTATCAAAAACAGCATCAACAGCAACTCCCGATAACCTTTTTTGCTCTGAAAGTGGGATGCCTAACTTTTCAAAAGTCGCCAATAATTCAGGATCCACTTCATCTAAACTTTTTAAATTTTTAGCGGTTTTTGGGGAAGAGTAGTAACTGATGTTTTGATAATCTATTTTGGGATATCTTAAATTGGCCCAAATGGGTTCTTCTAAAGTTAACCAATGCTTATAGGCCTTTAATCTCAAATCTAAAACCCAAGAAGGCTCCTTTTTTCGAGAAGATATTTCTTCTATGACAGTTTCATCTAAACCTTCTTTTAATCGATCGGAAGGAATCGGACTTGTAAATCCATACTTGTAATTTTCGCTTATTTTTTTTAATTCCCTTTTCATAACTATCCTTGTTGAAGATCTTTGGAAGAGCAAAACCCCCTCATTTTAAGTTTCTATGCCTATTTCGTACATAGGGGTCAAATATAGTTTATTTTTTAAATAAGTCAATTTTTAACTTATTTAAAAAGTCCTTACTTTTTGGTAATCTAACCTTTGAAATAAGGAGAATATATCTAAATGAAGCATGCTCTTTTAAGGCTCTTTTTAATCTTGGTTCCCTTTGTCTTTTTTGTAAGACTCCTTCCAGTCGATCGGACTCAAAAAACTCCAACGACTATAACCTGCCCTGCTTGGTTTGGTATGAGTCCTATCTTTCCCAAAGAGCCTTTGTTTCAAAAAAAAGAAGAGCCCCCTTATTACTACCCATTGGTTTCACAAAGTGATTTTAACAAGCAAGTTTCTTTATTGAAATCTCATTTACAAAAAAATCTTATTCCCTTAGATCGTTTGATGTTGTCTCTTCCTATTTTTCTAACAAAAGACCTTCATTGGATGGTGAGTGAAAAATCTTTTATTTTTTCCCAGAATCAACAACGAAAAGAGCTGTCTCATATTCATCAAGACACTCTTTTAAAAAACTATAAGAAGATTTATAAAAAAACAGCTTTAACTTTAAAAAGCTTGGTTAAAAAATATCCTCAATTTCCACTTCTACTCAAATTAGATGGAAAAGATCCTCAAAAAATTTTAAAACAACTCCGGTTTTTAAAAGATCATCCGGCCCCTATTTATCTTTTTTCTCTTCAAGAAGATTTTTTAGATCAAGTCTCCAAAGAGAATTTGCCTTTTTTAAAAATACATTCTTTTAAAAAATGGGTTCGGTTTCAAATTTTAAGTTTCTTGCCCCGTGCTTCTTTATTAAAAATTCCAGGGGATGGGCTTTTACTTCCTACCTCCCTGCCCTTATCTCAAAAGATTATTTTCTCTATTCATCAATCTGGAAAAATTTTAATATTAGAAGATAGCCCCTCTCATCCTATCGCCCCTTCTTTGTCTCAAAGTATCAATGGTCTTGTTAGTTCTCAACTTTCTTCCTCTTTAAAATTTATAAACCAGAAAAAAACTTGCTTTCTAAAATAGAAATTTTTACATTAAATTGATGCATGTTTTCTTGCTCTTTTTTGGATTTTCTTCTGCTTTTGCTGAAAGCCAAGCAGGGTCTATAGCAGAAGCTCCTACAGGAGGAGTTTCTATTAATTTATTAGAAGCTCTATTATCTGCTAATATCATTGTTCAACTTACTTTTTTAGTTTTAATTGCTATGTCCGTTGTATCTTGGGCTATCATCTTTCAAAAGTGGATTGTCTTTAAAAAAGTTAAACAAGAAAACGAAGCGATGGAAGATGTTTTTTCAAAAGCAAGTTCCTTTGAGGAAATTCAAAAAATTTCTCAATCTCACACCGAAAGCCCTTTATCTCAAATTTTTATTAATGCTTACAATGAAATGAAAAAATCCTCCAAAAAAGAATCTGACACTTCTTATGAGCTTACAGATTTAGACACTGTAGAAAGATCCTTAAGAAAAACAATAGATAATGAAATCTCTCATTTAGAAGTTGGTTTAGGTTTTTTAGCAACGACAGGAAGCAGCTGTCCTTTTATAGGTCTTTTTGGAACTGTTTTTGGTATTATGAATTCTTTTAATAAAATTGCAGCGATGGGATCTGCTAGTTTGAATGTTGTGGCTCCCGGTATTGCAGAAGCATTATTAGCCACAGGAGTAGGATTATTTGCAGCTATTCCTGCTTCTATTTTTTTCAATAACTTTTTAAATGAAATTAAAAAACAAGAACTGATTTGCAATAATTTTTCTACAGATTTTTTAAATATTGCTAAAAGAAATTTTCTTAAAAATTAAAAAGAGAGTTTATGGGATCTTCATTAAATAAAAATAAGAGATCTGAATTACTTAATGAAATCAATGTCACACCTTTTGTGGATGTGATGTTAGTGCTTTTGATTATATTTATGGTAACAGCTCCTCTCCTTCAACAAGGTATTGATATTTCACTTCCTAAAACAAAAGCTGTTGGAAAACAGCCCTCTAAAGATCCTTTTATTTTGGAAATAAAAAAAAATAAAAAAATCTATATAGGAACGCAAGCCGTTCGTTTTGAAGAATTAAATAAGAAATTAAAAGCTATATTTAAAAATAGAAAAGATCAGCAAATTTACATACAAGCTGATCAGTCTGTTCCTTATGGAATTGTCGCTCGATCTTTAGCAGAAATTAAATCTAGTGGTCTAACAGAAGTCAGTCTTATAACATCATCAAAATAGAATGAAAGATCGTTCTTTTTATTTCTATATCACTCTTTCAGGATGTACCCATCTTGTTTTAACTTTAGTTTTTGCGTTTACAAATTTGAATTGGAGTTTTTTTTTAAAGAAAAAAACTCCTATAGCCTCTATTCGTATTGATACCATTGGGCTTCCTGAATTGGAAAAATTAAAATCCCGTCATAAAAAAAAAGTTAATGAAAAAGCTATCTCGTTAAAAAAGAAACAGGCGGCTCCTCCAAAAAAGAAACCAAAACCTGTCACTCAAAAAAAAGACACTGCTTCAAAGGATAGTTCGAAAAAAAAACCAAAAATTGGAAATAAACTTTCTGAAGGGGCTGAGGAGGGAGAGGCTCTCAATGAAGAACAAAATGCTGCTATTAATATTTATTTAACTCTCATCATTGGAAAAATAAAACTCAATTGGAATTTGCCTAAGTATTTATCGGATGGGAATCACTTTGCTCAATTAGAAGTTCAAATTAATGAACAGGGTGCCGTAACTTACAAACAAATTGTTGTCTCTTCTAATAATGAGGTCTTTGATAGTCAGGTTTTAAAAGCGATTGAAAACTCTACACCTTTTCCATCACCACCTACATCTGTTCAAAAATTTATTGCTGATGGAATTGTCTTTGGTCTTTCCAGTAAAAACTAACCTGTTTTTTTACTAAATAAAGAATTTTGTATTTTTTGAAGAAGAGGATTTACTTCTTTTTTATTTTTATTTTTAAGGACAGCATTTTTTATAGATTTATAAACAGGTTGAAAAGAAGGTTTTAATTTTTTTGTATTTCCATAAAAAGCAATCGCTTTCTCATAATCTTCTTCGGACTCATAATAAACGCCTAAAACATAATGATAGATATGGTTTTTCTTTAATTGAATATCATAAAAAACATTCTTTAAATACTTTCTAATGGTTTGTTTATCATAATTCCCTTCCTTATAAACTGACGATAACCATAAATAAAACATCTGCCATATAACATCTTCTTTTATATTTTCCTGATCTATTTTTTTAATAATATCGTGGGCTTCTTTGTACTTTTCTTTTTCTAAAAAAATACCACAAGATTTTTTTTGATTTTCTAAGAGAACTGTTTTCTGCATTAATTTATTTTTTTCATTTTCTTTAGATTCTTCTTGAATTTCAGAACTCAAAACTCTGTCGTAATGATATTTAAATCTATCTAAAACTTCTCTGATCATTTTTAAAAGATCTTCTGGTAAATCTCTTAAAAGTTTATCGGGATGATTGTAGCTCATAAAATCTTTATAGACTTGAACCACTAATTCGTGATCATTAGCTATTTTACTTTTATTACCTATTAATTCAAAAATAAAATTCGAATCTTCTGTTTTTAAAAGATCATAAATCTTTTTATATCTTTCATAAAGATAACCATATCTTAATTTGCCATGAAAATCAGAGAAGTAAACGCCCCCTTTAGCAAGAAGACAAGTGATTTTTTTATAAAGATCTAATCTATCTTTATCTGGAGTGAAAAGAGTTTTTAATTTTAATCCTGTTTTTAATTCATTTGTTAAGGGTTGTAAGTCATTAGCAACATCTGTAAAATCAAATTCTGATTTAAACTCTAATGATAAATTTAAAACTTTTTCCTCAAACAAATCATATAAAGTATTTGTTAATCTTTCAGAAGGAATATTAGAAATAAAATCTGATAACTTGTCTTGAGAATATTCAATATCCATCAATCCTTTTTTAGGTATAAATAATTCAATTTGAAATGATACTGAAGGAGATAATACTAATTTATTAAAAAGTTGATTTAATAAATCTATTTTTGAAAGAATCACTTGATAAGAACTTATTAGTAAAGATTGAATCAAACCATCTAATAAACCTTCATACGAAGTGTTTTGAAATTCTTGAGCCTCTTCTTTTTTAAGAAACCCTTTTTCTAAAAAGAAGTTTAATAATCTGTTAGTGTCTTTATGATTATAATCGTAAATAGATCCTTGGCTAAAGGATATTTCATGAGTTTTTTCTCCTTCAAAAGAAATTTTAATAACTCCTGATTCTTTTGAATCTAAAAGAGCTGCTAAAGTTAATAAAAACTCCATCCCTGAGCTTTGTTTTACAGATAAAAAATATTTTAATTTATCTTTAACAGAAATAGATTTACTAAAAAGTTTTAATAGAAATTGATTTTCTTCTCCGCACATTAATCGTTCTTTAACTTGACTGATTCGTCTTTCAAGATAAGAGTCAGGAAGAGGTTTTTTTACAAACTCTAAATCATTAACACAGATATAAGAGGAAATGCTTTTTTCAGAAACAACACCACTCATCATTACAACATCTAAAGATGTTCCTAAATATTTTTTAGTTTGTTGAACAAGTCGCAATCCTTGTTCCGCTCTCAAAACAGAATCTATAAAAACAATATCAATGGATTCTTTTAAAAGTAAACTTAAAGCTTCTCCAATTTTTCTTACTGTTTTTACAGAACAACCCTTAGATCTAAGAGTCGCTTCCATAGTTTTAAGAAAATTAACATTATCATCAACAATAAGAACTTTTAAAGAATTCATAGACATTTCTATTAATTTATCGGATCTCTACTCCAGAAACTTTATGAAAAAAATGAGCCTTTTTTATTAGAAAAGATACTTTAAAAGCAAATCTGCATCTTTGCTTGTACTATGGCGTAATTGTAAGACTTGTTTTTGCTTTAAATCCTTAATTTTTAATTCTTGAGACCAAGAAATTCCGTTTTTTCCTATAATACAAGGGCTTAAAAACTGATACAAACACCCTGCTGCTTTTTGCTCCAGAAAACTTGAAAATGTAAAAGCGCCACCTTCTACAAGTAAGGAACTTATCCCATATTTTAGATATAAAATAGATTTTAACTCTTGCAAATCAAATTGGCGTGTAAAAGATTTTATAGGACAAGTGATCGATTGAATCTCCTTACTAGAAATCTTGGTTTTAGGGCTTGTTACAACAATAATATTTGATAGAGGTCGAACTTGAGCTAATCGAGAGGATTTTAAAAGTGAAAAAGAACGACCTTTAGGATCTAGAAGTATCACTTTATTTTTTTTGGTATTAAAAGGAGCTTTTCGACTATTTAATCGTGGATTATCTTCTAAAAATGTTCTCAAACCAATTAAAACAGCATCATGATAAGCTCTTAAATGAGACACATAATCTCTAGAGGCTTGAGAACTAATCCACTGACTAGAACCATCTACCAATCCCATCTTTCCATCCAAAGATGTTGCTACTTTTAAACTCACAAAAGTTTTTTGATAAGCATGATTGTAACAAAATTCCTTATACAAATCCTCGATATCCTGAAGAAATAAAGTATATTTTTTTGTTTTAATTCCTTTAGATTTTAATTTTTTAAGACCAAGTCCTTTTGTTTTTAAATTACAATCTTGTTGACCGTAATAAACAGTATCTAAAGGATATTTGATTAAAGTATCAACGCAAGGAGAAGTTTTTCCATAATGAGCGCAAGGCTCTAAAGTGACATAAACATAAGCTCCTTCTAGTTTTTTTTTATCTTTAATTTTTTTTAAAGCTTCTATTTCTGCATGAGCTTTTCCATAAGATGTATGATAACCAGTAGATAAAAAACATTTATCTTTATCTAAAATTACGCAACCTACAGGGGGATTGGGAGAGACCCAAGCTCTTCCTTTTTTTGCTTCCTCTATAGAGAGATTCATTGCTTCTTGAGATGTTAATTTTTGTCCTATTTTTAAATTCAAAATCAAGCCTCTGAGTTATTTATAATAAGGAGAATGAACTAAAACCGAAGAAAGTTTTTTTTCAAGTTTAGTTTCTAACCATTTTGCAATATCAACTAAACCTTTAATATAAGGGGATTGAGAACCTTCTAATAAATAAAACAAAGACTCGGTAGGAACATTTCCTGTTTCTATTTTTGCGTAAGGACATCCTCCTAATCCACCAACACTTCCATCAAAAGATCGAATTCCCATTTGATAAGCCGTCCAAATATTAGCCAAAGCCATACCATGAACATTGTGAAAATGAAAAGCCAATTGATTCAATTCTATCTTTTTAGAAATGACATTTAATAAAGCTTGAACTTTTTGAGGAGTGGCGACTCCTAAAGTATCACTAATAGAAATTTCGTAAACATTAAATGTTTTAATCACTTCTAAAATTTCAAGAACTCTTTGAGGCGATACCTCTCCCTCATAAGGACAAACAAAACATACGCTAAGATAAGCTCTCACTTTTAGATTTTGCTTTAAAGCTTCTTTAGCAACGGCTTTATAAATTTTTAAACTCTCTTCAACGCTACAGTTTATATTTTTTTTAGAAAAGCCATCTGTGCATGCTAAAAACAGGGCCACTTCTTTCAGCCCTGATGCTATTGCATTTTCTAATCCTTTTTGATTGGGAACTAAAGCTGTAAATTGTGTATCTTCTGGAATTTCTTTTTGAGCTTGAAGTTTAAAAAGATTTTCTACTAATTGTTGTGTGTCTTTCATTTGAGGAATAACCTTAGAAGACACAAAAGATCCTACTTCTATTTTTTCTAATCCCACAAGAGATAGTTTTTTAATAAACTCTAACTTATCTTCTAAAGATAAAATTTTTTTCTCATTTTGAAGACCATCTCTAGGCCCTACTTCTAAAATCTTAATCTGAGACATATTTTACTTTCATTAATTTTTGTTGAACCTCTACTGTGTCGCCTTTATTGCAATAAACTTCTTCCACTTTTCCACTAGCTTCCGCTGTAAAACTATATTCTATTTTCATAGCCGACATCACTAATAAAACCTGATCCTTTTGAACTTTATCACCTTTTTTATAAAAAATCTTATCAATTCGCCCAGGCATAGAAGATAAAATAAGTCCATTGAGTGGTTTTTCTTCCTTGAGAGCATGACTTTTTAGTGAGGTGTTTTTTTCATTCCATAACCAAGTATGACCCTTGTAATGAATCCATAAATTTTTCCCATCCTTTTGAGCCCAAAACTTATAAATCTTATCCTGCCATTTGATTTCTAAAAATTTCATTTATTTCAAATCCTCCCAAGGATTAAATGATATTTGCGAAGATCCTTTTTGAGAGGATGATTTTAAAGTGGAAAAAACTTTTTGAATCAAATCCTCTGGTAAAGGAAAAGAGTCTGGTATCCAATCTTTAATCAAAGTTTTTTCTAAAGTATCTATATGGATTTTATTTTCTACAAATAAAGGATGAGATAAAACATCAAGAAGAAATGAAATATTTAAAGTTAAACCAAAAATCATGGTTTCTTCTAAAGCTTTTTTCATTTTTTCTATATTGCGAACACGACTGCTATCCCAAGTAATAAGTTTAGCAATTAAAGAATCATATTGAATAGAGATCGTATCTCCCTGATAAAAACCGGTATCCACTCTTCGCCCTAATCCTTTTGGCCACGCACAACTTAACAGAGTTCCTACAGCGGGAAAAAATTGAGACTGAGGATCTTCAGCGCAAATACGGCATTGAAGACTGTGACCTTTTGGTATAAAAATTTGATCTTTTGAAAAAGCAGGTCGATTCATAGCTGTTAATATTTGTGCTCTCACTAAATCTACATTGAAAATCATTTCTGTTACTGTATGTTCTACTTGAAGACGAGTGTTCATTTCTAAAAAATAAAATCTACCATCTTGAAATAAAAACTCTATTGTTCCAGCTCCTCTATAATCAATCGCTTCACAAAATTTTTCACAAATCTCTTTCATTTCTAATTTAATGTTTTCTGGAAGGCTAGAAGGAGCTTCTTCAATAATTTTTTGATGTCTTCTTTGGAGAGAACAATCCCTATCTCCTAAAATATGAATCTTTCCATCAGCAGAACCAAAAACTTGAACTTCAATATGCTTGGCAGAATCCAAATATTTTTCTATAAAAACTTCTTCATTGTTAAAACTCATTTTAGCTTCAGATCTGACTTCCGAAATTAATTTCATAAGTTCTTCTTTTTTAAAAGCCACTCTTAAACCACGACCTCCTCCTCCACAAGCGGCTTTGATCATAAGAGGATAGCCTAGCTCTTTTGCCTTAGTTTCTATTTCTTTTTTATCAGTGACTTGACCCACCCAAGCTGGCAAAACAGGAATGCCAAATTTTTCACATAATTTTCGAGCTTTTATTTTATTACCAAAAGATTCTATGATTTTTGAAGATGGCCCTATAAAAATCAAACCTTTCTTCTGGCATTCTTTAGCAAATTCCGCATTCTCGGATAAAAAACCATAACCGGGATGTATCGCTTGAGCTCCAGCCCCTAAAGCTCCAGAAATATTATTTTGAATATTTAAATAGGAATCTAAAAGATCAGAAGACCCTATACACACCACCTCTTTTGCTAAACGAAAAGCTTCATTGTGTGTATCTCCAGAAGCATAAAGCAAAACGGTCTCTAAACCCATCTGATGACAAGTTGTTATAATTCTTTTTGCTATTTCTCCCCGATTGGCTATCGCTATTTTTTTAATAAGACTCATAATTTATTTTTTTAAAAATTGAGTGATTTTTTTAGAAACTTCTGGGCTTTTTCTTCTTTCTGCTAAAAATTGAATACTGTACTCTCTTGCTTTATCAGAGGAAAGAGAAGAGACTTGGTGAATTAATTTTTTAGCTTGAATGAGAGCTATTCTATCACAGCTTAAAAAATGGGAGATGGTATTGTTAACATGATTTTCACATTGCTTTTCATCTCCTATAAAATGAATCAATCCTGAATCTAAAGCTTCTTGTGATAAAAAAACTCTTGCTGATAAAATCAGTTCTTTCACTCGAGAGGAAGGCATTTTCTTTAAAACAAAAGGAGAAATAGTAGATGGAATTAAATTAATTTTTAATTCACTAAAACAAAATCGAGTTTCCTTTTCGGCTACTGCTATATCACAAACGGAAACTAAACCTAAGCCTCCACCAAAAGCAGAACCATGAATCTTTCCAATCACAGGAATAGGACAATTATAAATAGTATCAAAGACATTAAATAAATTTGTAACTTCTTGAATGTTTTCTAAATCAGAACTTTCTTCTTTTAATTGCAACCATCTTAAATCTCCACCAGCACAAAAATTAGAACCTTCTCCTGAAAGAACAATAGCATGCAACTTTGAATCTTTTGATAAGTGAGAAAAAGCCTTGGTTAATTCTAAAATAATTTCCATTGTTAAAATATTTCTTTTTTCTGGAAAGTTAATTTTTACATAAGCTATTTTATTATCTTTTAATTTTTTAATTTGAATCTTTGACACTTTAAAACTCCATTACATTCTGTAGACACCTTTTTGTTTTTCTAAAAAAGGATTTTGTTGAGCAATATTTAACCCTAATGCCAGAACTTTTCTAGTATCTAAAGGATCAATTAAACCATCATCCCAAAGACGAGCTGTTGAATAGTAAGCATTGCTTTCTTCTTCGTATTTTTTTAAAAGAGGTGCTTTGATTTCTTTTTCTTTAGCACCTGTATGTTTTTTTAAAGTCCATAAAACATCGGCTGCTTGGGCGCCTCCCATAACAGAAATTTTAGCAGAAGGCCACATCCATAAAAAACGAGGTTGATACGCTCTTCCGCATAACCCATAATTTCCAGCTCCAAAAGATCCACCAACAATAATAGTGAATTTAGGAACTCGTGCTAAACTCACCGCTTGCACCATTTTAGCTCCATGTTTAGCGATACCACCTTCTTCATATTTTCGCCCAACCATAAACCCTGTAATGTTTTGTAAAAAAACAAGAGGTATCTTTCTTTGATCACATAAATCGATAAAGTGAGCTCCCTTTAATGCACTTTCAGAAAACAAAACTCCATTACTAGCAACGACACCCACAAGAGAACCACAAAGATGCCCCCAACCTGTTATCAAAGTTTTTCCATACTCCGCTTTAAATTCATCAAACTCACTACCATCTAAAATACGAGATAAAAGAGCTCGCATATCAAAAGGTTTTTTTAAGTCTTGAGGAACTAAGCCGTATAAATCCTCTATAGGATAAAGAGGGTCTCTAGGTTCTTTATGAAGTTTGAAAGATCGAGCTGGGTTTAAACGAGAAACCACACTTCGAGTTAACTCTAAAGCTTCTTCTTCTGTTTGTACTAAATGATCGCACACTCCAGAAATTTTACAATGCACATCAGCTCCTCCTAAATCTTGATCCTTCACCTTTTCTCCTGTTGCCGCTTCTACCAAAGGAGGTCCAGCTAAAAAAACAGTTCCTTGATTTTTAACAATAATATTTTCATCCGCCATAGCGGGAACATAAGCTCCCCCTGCTGTGCAACTTCCTAAAACAACAGCAATTTGACTAATCCCCCTAGCTGACATTTGAGATTGATTATAAAAGATACGACCAAAATGATCCCGATCTGGAAACACTTCTGCTTGATACGCTAAATAAGCTCCTCCACTATCTACTAAGTAAATACAAGGAAGATGATTTTCTAAAGCAATTTCTTGAGCTCTTAAATGTTTTTTAACAGTTAAAGGGAAGTAAGTTCCGCCCTTCACATGAGGATTGTTAGCAACAATCATGCATTCTCTACCAGAAACTTGAGCAACTCCTGTAACAATCCCTGCTCCCGGAGCTTGATCGTCATACATGCCATAAGCTGCTAAAGGAGATAATTCTAAAAAACTTGTATGAGGATCTTTTAGTTTTTCAATTCTTTTTCTTACAGACATTTTTTTGTCTTTGTGACTGATTAAACCTTTTGCAATAACTGAATCTGTATTTTTTTTAAAATCTTCCATGTTTTTTTTCATGGAGTCACAATTGGATTTAAATTGTTTAGATTGAATATCGATATAAGAATCTAAAATCATTATTTTTCAATCTTAGTCTTTTTTTTATCAGAAGGAAAGTTTAATTTAAAAAACTACAATCCTCTTTAATAGGAGTTTTAACCCGCTCAAAAAACCTCAATCCTGTATAGGATTTTAAGACTTCTTTTGTCACAATGTATTTTGTAAAAGGAACTTTTGCGCTTAAAACTTTTTGAGGCATAATAAAAGAACATACCTTGATCTCACCTGCTCCTTTAAAAGAAATCATTTTCCAAAATCCAGAAGGAATTTGGCGGATTTTTCCTTGCATTTCTGGCCAAGGTGGCAGGGTTTTTTTATAAGGCTTTCCATAATTATCTTGCCCATAAAGAGTGCCAACTAGGACCCTTAATTCATTTCCTTTTTTTACAAACTCTCTTATTTTAGATTCTAAAAATTTCCAAGGACCTCGATTTAAATTTCGAGATTGAGGAACGATGTTTGTCAGGTATTGAAGCTGATAAGAAAAGATAGAACCTTTAAAAGAACCTAAGGGAACCAAATGTCCTTTATCATACTCAAATTTAGAAGCTCCTTTATAATCTTTAAATGTTATCACTTGATTTTTATTTTGATAATTGGAAAGGTAAATATCTTTTTTTAAAGATCTTACGACTTTAGAAGATCCCCATAAAAATTGTGGAGACATTTGATAAGCCACCCATCTTGTAAATTTTTTTTCGGAATCAAAAGAACTTACAAAAAGATCATAAATTAAAAATAGATCTTGAGATTTTTCAGCTTGAGGACGATCTCCATGCCAATGCTTGGAATACATAATATCTTTTGCATAGGCTAAGGG
>JBPCUO010000057.1:0-4146 GCA_051011135.1 Bdellovibrionales bacterium | reverse complement strand
GCGCAGTATTTGCTATTTTCGGTGCTTTCACACATTGATTCCCTATATTTTCTGGTCTTACATTACACTCTCGCTGAACAAAAGCACAATTCTTTATAATATTCGTTGGAGTAAATATAACATTTTTTCCTCAACACTTTTTAGGATTAGCTGGTATACCACGACGATACTCCGACTACCCAGATGCCTATACAAAATGAAATGTATTATCCTCTGTAGGAGCTATAATCTCATTTGTAGGCCTCTTATTTTTTATTATTATTCTTTGAGAAGCTTTTTCTACTCAACGAACCCTAATAATTTCATCACATATACCCTCTGCTCTAGAATGGGCCGACACCTTGCCCCTCGACTTCCATAACGCCCCTGAAACAGGAATACTAGTCTTTCCTTCATAAATTAAGCGAAAACCAAAACTATTATTATGCGGTACCTAACTGTTAATTAGCCCATTGCTTACACAAGCTCGCTTAATAATGGCTACTTGAGGACAACTTGGATTCCAAGACGCTGCATCTCCCTTAATAAACCAACTAATCCAGTTCCACGATCACGCGATAGTTATTTTGACTTTAATCACCACTTTAATTTCCTATGCATTCATTTCAATTTGTTTAAACAAATTAACATCCCGCTACACAATCGAAGCCCAACAAATCGAAATCATTTGAACTATCTTGCCTGCTATCATTCTTCTCTTCCTCGCCCTTCCGTCTCTCCGTCTGTTATATATTATAGACGAAATTAGCTCAGCTTTCCTTACTATCAAAACTGTTGGTCATCAATGATATTGAAGATATGAATATTCTGACTTCAACATATTAGAATTTGACTCATATATAATTCCTTCTGATGACCTTATAACTGGACAACTACGTCTATTAGAGGCGGATAACCGAATTGTTATCCCAATAAACACAGAAGTCCGATTTTTGATCTCAGCTGCAGATGTTTTGCACTCATGAACTGTACCTAGAATAGGAGTAAAAGCAGACGCCGTACCAGGTCGCCTAAACCAAGTCGGCATCATTGCTACATCCCCTGGAATTTTTTATGGTCAATGTTCAGAAATCTGCGGAGCAAATCACTCTTTTATGCCTATTACTATAGAAGTCACAGATTGGTACTCTTTCTGTTCATGAATTAAATCCCTAACTACTTTATAGATATAGACTTTAGTTAAATACATATAACACTTGCTTGTCAAGCAATCATAACCGAGAAATAATTCTGTAGGTCTTTTATGCCCCACCTAGCCCCCCTGAACTGATTATTAATACCCCTTATATTTTGACTATTATTTACCATCTTTTCCTCGTCCTCATGATGAACCTCCCCCCCATCCCTTAAATCCCTATCCAGCCCCCCCCTAATACTAATTAATTCTTGAAAATGAGCTTAATAAAACAGTATAATGGCTGAGTCCGCAAGCAATAGACTGTAAATCTATCCACGAGAAACCATCCTCTTTTACTACACTCTTTTAGTATAATTTAAGTACAGGTGTCTTCCAAACATCAAGCTCACCTCTTTGAAAAGAGTATATGCCTCGCCAACCATTCCACCTAGTCGAATATAGCCCCTGGCCTCTTACTGGGGCCCTAGGTGCTATATTCCTCACCTCCGGACTTACTTGCTGGTTTCATAAATTTTCCCCTTACCTTTTAGCCTTTTCCTTAACTATTATCATTTTAACAATACTCCAATGATGGCGAGACGTAGTTCGTGAAGCTACCTTTATAGGATTTCACACTTCTCAAGTTACTAAAGGACTACGATGAGGAATGATCCTATTTATCACTTCAGAAATTCTATTTTTCTTCGCATTTTTTTGAGCTTTTTTTCATAGAAGATTAGCTCCCAGCCCCGAACTTGGATGTGCTTGACCTCCTACCGGAGTCCACGTACTTAACCCATTTTCTGTGCCCTTACTAAACACCGCGGTACTCCTAGCCTCTGGAGTGACAGTAACTTGAGCCCATCACGGACTTATAGAAAGTAATTTTAACACTTCTACTCAAGGGCTAGCCTTAACAGTTTTTCTAGGAATATACTTTACAGTCCTACAAGCAGGAGAATACTTAGAAACTTCATTCTCTATCGCAGACAGAGTTTATGGGGCGTCTTTCTTTGTCGCGACAGGATTTCATGGCCTTCATGTATTAATTGGCTCAACATTTCTTCTAGTCTGCTTATGACGAGTTACACAAAACCACTTTTCTAGAGGTCACCACTTTGGATTTGAAGCCGCTGCCTGATATTGACATTTTGTAGACGTAGTATGAATTTTCCTTTACATATGTATCTATTGATGAGGATCATTATAGTTTAATGTACGGCGCATATAGAACTTTGAATTCTACAGAGAGGTTCAACTCCCCCAATTATAAATGTCAACCACAATTTTAACACTCTTTCTAACCTCCATAATATTTGTATCTTCTTTAGCTACTAGCCCATTAAATCTAGGATTATGAGTCTTGATAATTGCATTTATTACTTCCCTTTTTTTTTCATTTATTTTAAGCTCCTGATTTGGAATCTTACTCTTCCTCATCTATATTGGAGGTATACTAGTAATATTCGCTTATTTTATCGCTATCTCCCCCAACCAAGAAATTCGCCTATGGCCCATAATCATTTCAACAGCTCTAGCGTTTTCAATATTTTTTATCCTCGTCGGACCAACATTAATAAACCCCTCTACCTCAATCAAGGCTACACCAACTGAATTTAGCCCTTTATTTACCAGATTTAATCTTAGTTTACTTATATTATTAGGAGCTATTCTATTCCTAATTCTAGTTATAGTAGTAAAAGTAGCAACCCGTATAACAGGACCCCTACGCCCATTTAAATATGTTTTACCCTATTCGCAAACAGCATCCACTTATTAAAATTTCAAACAATGCCCTAGTAGACCTTCCAGCTCCGACTAATTTATCCTCCTGATGAAATTTTGGCTCATTACTAGGCCTATGCCTAGTAACTCAAGTTATTACAGGATTATTCTTAACCCTGCACTACTCACCTCACCTAGACCTAGCATTTTCCTCAGTGGCACATATCTCACGAGATGTAAATTATGGATGATTAATACGAAATATCCATGCAAATGGTGCCAGAATTTTTTTCCTATGCCTATATCTTCATATTGGACGAGGAATATATTACGCCTCCTACCTCTATCAAGAAGTTTGAAATATCGGAGTTGTTATCCTATTTCTTACTATAGCCGCTGCCTTTATGGGCTATGTGCTTGTATGAGGACAAATAAGATTTTGAGCTGCTACAGTTATTACTAATATTCTATCGGCTATCCCCTATATTGGTAAGATACTTGTAGAATGAGTATGGGGAGGATTTGCTGTAGACAATGCTACCCTTAACCGCTTTTTTGGATTTCACTTTATTATTCCATTTATCCTAATAGCCTTAAGAGCTATTCACCTATTATTTTTACACCAAACTGGCTCAAATAACCCCCTGGGTCTTCCAACAACAGGGGATAAAATACCTTTTCACTCGTATTATACTACAAAAGATCTAATAGGATTCTCAATTTTATTAATTATATTGACAGTAATCGCAATATTCTCCCCAAATATATTTACTGATCCAGAGAACTTTATTCCAGCTAACCCATTAGTTACCCCAATCCATATTAAACCTGAATGATATTTCCTTTGAGTATACGCAATTCTACGATCTATCCCAAACAAACTTGGAGGAGTTGTAGCCTTATTTAGTTCTGTACTTTTATTAATAGTACTACCATTTACATTTCTCAATCTAACACGTAGAACTACATTTTATCCACTAAGACAATCAATTTTCTGGGGGTTTGTAGCAATTATGCTTATTTTAACATGAATTGGAGGCTGTCCGGTCGAAGACCCTTACGAGCTAGTAGGGCAAATTTTCACCGCACTGTATTTTTTTTTTTTTATTTTATTTCCCTTTGGATTCTATATATGAAACAAATTAGTATTTTAATATAAATACGTAGAATTTTATTCTGGGAATAAATTGATTTTGAAAATCATTAAGAAATGTTCGATTCATTTAAATTCTTAAATATATACTATATAAAGATATATATATATATATATATATATATATATATATATATATATATATATCTCT
>JBPCUO010000056.1:0-110865 GCA_051011135.1 Bdellovibrionales bacterium | reverse complement strand
CATCTTATTTTACCGGGATTTAAATTTGAAATGCTTGCTCAAGGGGAGTTCTCACGAGATTCTTTTAAAATGCTTTCTGAAGATATTAAACAAGCCAAAGAGGAAGTTTTATCTTTAAAAGGAAAAGAAGAATTAATTGATGGAAAAATTTTTGAAGCTTTGATTTCTAAAGTAAAAAAGGATCGAGTTCAAATTCTGACTCCTTTTGGTATCAAGACCTTGTTGTTAGAAGATTTTTCTTGGGCTATTCCTGTGGCTAAAAAATCAACACAAAACTCTCTTAAGGATGCTCGTAAAATTTTTAAAGCCAATGATATTATTTCTATAAAAATCAAGGTTGAAAAAAGCGCGAAAGAAAAAACCAAAATTCTAGCAGAGCTTTACCAAGAGCCTTTGGTTCAAGGAGCTCTTTTATCTTTAGATTTAGAAACGGATGAAGTTCTTGCTTTAGTGGGAGGCTATGATTATGGTCGTTCTCAATTTAACAGAACTTATCAAGCTCGAAGACAACCGGGTTCTGTTTTTAAACCTTTTATTTATGGAGCGGCTTTAGAAAGAGGCTTTACTCCTGCTTCTGTGATCAGCGATTCTCCTGTTGTTTTTACCGACGAAGAAGCGGAAGAAAAGGTCGCTGCTCAACAAGTGGAAGTTGAAGATCTGGAAGAAGAAGACATTTGGAAGCCCACCAATATCAGTCAAAGATTTTCTGGTGAGATTTTATTTCGAACGGCTTTAGTTCGATCCTTAAATGTTCCCACTGTGAAAGTTATTGAAAAAACGGGATTGGATTGGGTTCGGTTTTATGTTCGTCAACTTGGTATTTTTAGTCCTTTAAATTCTGATTTTACAATGGCATTGGGATCAAGCGCTTTAACCTTGTATGAACTCTTAAAATCTTTTTCTGTTTTTCCAAGAGGAGGTAAGCAAATCAGACCTCTAATGATTCATCGAGTGGAAGATCGTTTTTCAGAAGTGTTAATGACAGATGTAGGCTTAGATGAATTTTTTGTAGAAAATATGGAAACAACGAGAGAATTTGTTCAAGAAGAAAAAAGAAGTTGGTTTGCAAGGCTTAAAAACTCTCCTAAAAATCAGCTTTGGTTAAAAAATATAGAAATGAATAGTGATCAACTGATTCCAGAAGAGAGTAGTTTTATTGTTAATAACTTATTAGAAGCTGTGATTTCCGATAAGGAAGGTACGGCGAGGAGAGCGCGGTTTTTAAATCGACCTTTAGCAGGAAAAACAGGAACAACCAATGGATATTACGATGCTTGGTTTATGGGATACTCTCCTTTTATTTCTACAGGAGTTTGGGTTGGCTTTGATACGGAAAAAACTTTAGGACGAGGAGAAACAGGAAGTCGCTCGGCTCTTCCGGTTTGGATAGACTATATGCGGGCTGCTCATAAAGATCTTCCTAATACAGGATTTTCTATTCCTGAAAATATTGTTTTTATTAATATGGATAAAGAAACAGGAGGATTGGTGTCTTCTGAAACACAATTTCCTGTGCGGCAAGCTTTTGTGGAAGGAACAGAGCCCGATTCTATTATCTATAAAGAAGCCGAGTCTCCAGAAGAAGAAGTGGTCGAAGAAGAAGAATCTGATTTTATTAAAGGAAACTTATAGCAGCAATGAGGTGTATTGAAATTCGAAAAGCCTCTCAAAATAATTTAAAAGGAATTGATGTTAATATCCCTTTAGAAGCTTTTACAGTTATTTGTGGTTTAAGCGGATCAGGAAAAAGTTCCTTAGCCTTTGAAACCTTGTATGCTGAAGGACAAAGACGATATTTAGAAAATCTATCTCATTATATTAAACAATACATTACTCAACAAAAACAACCTGAAGTTGAATCCATTAAAAATCTTCCTCCTGCCCTCGCTTTAGAGCAAAAAAATAATATTCGAAGTGCCCGCGCTACAGTGGCGTCTTTATCGGGTCTTTCGGATCATTTGAGGCTGGTTTTTGAAAAGCTTTCCGAGGTCTTTTGCCCCAAACATGGTATTCCTTTAGAAGCTTTCTCTCCCTCTTCAGCGACTCAATATCTCTTGGAGAATTTTTCAAATCAAAGAGGATATTTGGTGGTTCCTGTACGAGTGAAATCTTTGTTAAAGCCCAAAATCTTTTTACAAACTCTCTACAAGGCAGGTTTTTCTAGAATTTTTCTTCCTAAAAAAGCATCTAAAAAAGGCCCCGCCTTAGGGGGAGACATCAAAGACTGTTTGAGTATCAAACAACTTCCCAAAAAAGATTTTTATATTTTAATAGATAGATTTGCCATTGATGTAAAAGAAAAATCTCGTCTCATCGATTCTTTTAACCAAGCCTTCCAGTTGCATCGTTTTATTCCCTCGGAATCTCAAGCCTTTGAGGGACGGATTTTGTTTGCGTCTTTAGAGGGAGATCAAAGATGGTTTTCTCAAAACAAAAGATGCCCCAGATGTTTTTTTGAATTAAATGTTCCAATGACATCGGCTTTATTTAATTTTAATTCCCCTTTAGGAGCTTGTTCTCAATGTGAGGGATACGGTTACAATTTAAAAATTGATGAAAAAAAAGTCATCCCTAATCCAAGGCTATCTATCGAGGAAGGGGTGGTAAAACCTTTAACAATGCCGTCGTCGTACCGTTGGAGAAAAGCTTTAAAAGAGTATTGTATAAAAAATAAAATTTATAAAAAAGCTTGGTGTGATTTAACTCTTCGTCAAAGGAAGTATCTTTGGGAAGGAGAAGATAAGTTTTTAGGAATCCAAGATTATTTTAAATATTTAGAAAGAAAAAGACATAAAATGCATGTTCGCATTCTTTTATCTCGTTATCGATCTCCTTTTTTGTGCCAAGACTGCAAGGGGTCTCGCCTTCGAAAAGAAATTGATTCCATTTATCTTCTTAAGAAAAACTACCAAGCATATATGAATATGAATGTAGGAGATATGGCTCGTTTTTTTGATAAAAATAAATTTTCTAAATCACAAGTGAATAGATGCAAAGAGGCTTTAGAAGCTTTAAAAAAAATTCTATATTATTTAAATTCTGTAGGATTGTCTTATCTTTCTTTGAATCGCGCTATCAATACTTTATCAGGAGGAGAGTTTCAACGATTGAACTTATCAAATCGTTTAGGTCTTGGTCTTTCTCAAGTTCTTTATGTTTTAGATGAACCTACAGTGGGACTACACCCTAGAGATACCCGTCGTATGATTGAATTGCTAAAGGAATTAAAAAAACTGGGAAATACTGTTGTCGTGGTCGAGCATGATGAAGATGTTATTGAAAGTTGTGATCATGTTATAGAAATGGGCCCTGAATCAGGCCACAGAGGAGGCCAAGTTCTTTGGAATGGACCTAAAAAAGATTTTTTAAAAAATGGAGAATCTAATACAGTTGCTTATTTACAAAGAAAAGCTCCTTTTTTAAAGACAGTGAGTCTTGTTGATAAAAACAGTCATAAATATCGATTACTTTTAAAACAAGCGACAGGTCATAATTTAAAAAAAATAGATTTATTCCTGCCTTTAAATCGCTTTGTTGTTGTTACAGGAGTTTCTGGCTCTGGAAAATCCAGCTTGATTTCAGAAACTTTGTATCCCGCTTTAGCTAATAAAATTAATGGAGCAGGATTGAAAGCTTTAAAACATGAAAGTCTTCAAGGTTCAGAGTTTTTAAAAAATGTTATTTTAATGGATCAATCAGAAGTTGGAAGAACTTCTAGAAGTTCTATTGTTTCTTATTTAAAAGCTTATGATGTGATTCGTAAAGTTTTTTCTGAAACTGCTTTAGCTAAACGACAAGGATTTAAAACTTCGCATTTCAGCTTGAATGTAGAAGGAGGAAGATGTCCATCTTGTAAAGGCTTAGGTTATCAAGAAATTGATATGGTATTTATGGATCCTATTCGAATGGTCTGCGAAGATTGCAAAGGAAAAAAATTTCAAAAAGAAGTATTAAAAATTCAATACAAAGAAAAAAATATTTTTGAAGTTTTAAATATGACAGTTCAAGAAGCTTTTCATTTTTTTAAGATGGAAGCTAGTTTATTAAGAGCTTTTTCTGCTTTGAAAGAAGTGGGACTGTCTTATGTGACTTTAGGACAAAACACAGCTTCTTTAAGTGGTGGAGAAAGGCAAAGAATCAAATTAGCAAAAGAGCTTTTGAACTCTCAACAAGAAAAAACCTTGTATATTCTGGATGAGCCTACCAAAGGATTGCATTTTAAAGAGATTGATTTTTTATTAAAAGTTTTGAATCGACTTGTGGATGCAGGAGCAAGTGTCCTGGTGATTGAACATAATTTAGAAGTGATTAAAGAGGCTGATTATATTATAGATATAGGCCCCGAAGCCGGACAAAAAGGAGGGCAATTAGTTGCAGAAGGATCTCCCTCCAAATTTTTAAAGTCTAAAAAAAGCCATACTGCTTTTTATCTTAAAGATTATCTTTTAAAACACTCTTAAATCGAGCATCAAACCTTGTAATTACTATTATTTTGAGGCTTAGGCTTGACTTTAGCGCTATAAATCCCTAATTAAGTGATACTTTCAATTAATTAACAAGGGGGGCAAAAATGTCATTAAATATAAGACCTTTACAAGATCGTATTATTGTAAAACGCTTGGCTCAAGAGTCTAAAACAGCAGGAGGAATTATCATTCCTGAAACTGCTAAAGAAAAGCCTGTGAAAGGAAAAGTTGTTTCTACAGGAAAAGGACGAGTGAATACTGATGGAAAAGTTGTTCCTTTAGAAATTAAAACGGGTGATACCGTTCTTTTTGGAAAATATTCAGGAACAGAATTTAAAATGGAAGGTGATGAGTATCTTATGATGAAAGAAGAAGATATTTATGGAGTATTAAATTGATAAATCAATCATTTACAAGTGGAGGTAAATAATGAGTAAAGAATTGCGTTTCAGTACAGAAGCTAGAAGCTCTATTGCAAAGGGAGTAAATGTTCTGGCAGATGCTGTAAAAACTACTTTAGGTCCAAAAGGACGAAATGTAGCTATTGAAAAATCTTTTGGAGCTCCTTTAATTACAAAGGATGGAGTGACAGTTGCAAAAGAAATTGAATTAAAAAATAAATTTGAAAATATGGGTGCTCAAATGGTTAAAGAAGTAGCCAGTAAAACCAATGATGAAGCGGGAGATGGAACAACTTCTGCAACAATATTAGCTCAAGCGATATATAATGAAGGCTTAAAATACATTAGTGCTAACCATAATCCAACTCAAATTAAAAGAGGAATAGACAAAGCCGTTCAATTTATTAAAGAAGAACTTGGAAAATTATCTCAACCTGTTAAAGGAAAAACTGAGATTGCTCAAGTAGGAACTATTTCTGGAAATAATGATAAGGAAGTTGGAGAAATTATTGCTAAAGCCATGGAAAAAGTAGGCCAAGAAGGTGTGATCACTATAGAAGAAAGCAAAACTTTTATGACAGAATTAGATGTTGTAGAAGGTATGCAATTTGATCGTGGTTACTTATCTCCTTATTTTATTACGAATGCAGAGAGAATGGAAACAGTCCTAGAAAATTGTTACATGCTTATTTTTGATAAAAAGATAAGTTCAATGAAAAATATTGTAAAACTTCTTGAGGGAGTTGTTCAATCTGGAAAGCCTCTTTTGATTATAGCAGAAGATGTTGAAGGAGAAGCTTTAGCAACTTTAGTTGTTAATAAACTTCGTGGAACTCTTCAAGTTGCTGCTGTGAAAGCTCCTGGATTTGGAGATCGCAGAAAAGAACTTTTAGAAGATATTGCTATTTTAACAAAAGGAGAAGTGATCAGCGAGGATACAGGTATGAATTTAGAAGATACTTCTGTTAAATCACTAGGTCAGGCTAAACGAGTTGTTATTGATAAAGACAATACAACAATTGTAAGTGGAGCAGGAGAAAAGACGGCTATTGATAGTCGTGTAAAACAAATTCGATTACAAATTGAAGAATCTACTTCTGATTATGATAAAGAAAAACTTCAAGAACGATTAGCGAAATTATCTGGTGGAGTTGCTGTTATTCATGTTGGAGCTCCTTCTGAAGTTGAAATGAAAGAAAAGAAAGCTCGTGTAGAAGATGCTTTAAACTCAACTCGCGCTGCTGTGGAAGAAGGAATTGTTCCGGGTGGTGGAGTAGCGCTTTTAAGAGCTTCTCGTAATTTAGATCAACTTAAAGTCGAAGAAGAGGAACAATTTGGTGTGAACATTGTTAAAAAAGCTTGTGAAATTCCTATACGGCAGATTGCTGCCAATGCAGGAGTGGACGGAGCTATTATTTTAGATCGAACTCTTGGAGAAAAACAAAATCTAAATTATGGTTTTAATGCTTGGACAGGAAAATATGAAGATCTTGTAAAAACAGGTGTTATTGATCCTAAAAAAGTTGTTCGTTGTGCTTTAGAGTATGCAAGTTCTGTAGCCTCTTTAATGCTAACAACAGAAGCAATGGTTGCTGATGAACCTAAAAAAGATACCCCTCCTCCTATGCCAGCCGGCGGTGGTGGAATGGGTGGAATGCCTATGATGTAAATAACTTCTTAAAAGCCCAAACATTTCGTTTGGGCTTTTTTTTAAGTTTTTAAAACTCCAGCCTTTAGAATAGACTTCTTAGATCTGTTTTCAAAATAGTATCGAATCACATTAAAATATAAGAATGTCAGAAGCCCTGAAAGTTTTAATTATTGATGACAATCATTTATTTCGTGAAAGCCTGAGTCTTTTAATAGAAAAGCATCGGTTTATTGTTGTTGGTAAAATAGATCAAATTGCAGATGCTTGGAGTTTAATAGAACAACAAAATCCAAATATTATTTGTTTAGATCTTGTGATGCCAGAGCAAGACACTTTAAATTTTATTGTTCAAGTTAAAAAAAAATATCCGGCAATTTCTACGATAGTTTGTTCCAGTTTAAAAGAAGAACATATTGTTTCTAAAGCTTTAGAAACAGGGTGTTTTGATTATTTATTTAAACCTTTTGAAGAACAAAGGCTTATTCAATCTTTAGAAAAAGCCGGAGCGGCCTAATATGTTTTTATTTCGTCTTATTTCTTTTGGTTTAAAATTAATTTCTACTTTTTTAGTAGTATTTATTCTTCAAATAAAATTTGATGGCAAAACTTTAGAGGATTATCTGGTTCATGCTGGTAAAGACTATTTAGGGACAAAGCTGCTTCATCAGGTGAGTGCAGATAGTGTAAAAATTATTCGAAATAGGAAAAATTTTCCATCTCAAAAAAAGGCTATTCATCGTGATGTCTCTAGTGCTATCCTACCGAGGGTGGAAGACTTCAAAAAGAGATTAGAATTATTTCCTAAAGAGAAAAAAAAGGAATTGAAAAAAAATCAAATTAAGAATAAATCAAGTTAAGGGGGCCTGCTTGAGTAGAATTTTATTTAATTTATTAAATCAGAATAATCAGATAAGAAGTAAAAAAACTTTTATGCTTTTTTTAAGTCTTTTCTCGGTGTCTTGCGTGGAAAATCAAGTTCATTTTAGAGGCTTATCGGATCAAGAAATCGCTGTTGCTAGTATTTTTGAGAAAGAACCAAAACCACATGAAAAAAAAGAAGTCTTTGAAGTAGGTGGGTATCAAACTTCAAAGGTGGATATTTTAATGGTGGTTGATTCTTCACAATCGATGTTCCATCATCTCGACCAATTAGGACAATCTCTTTCCGATCTTTTATCAGTGATAAAAGGTTATGATTGGCAGATAGGTTTTATTACCGCTAATCATGGAAGGGGCCAAAAAGAGATCTTTCAAGATAAATGGCAGAACTATGTTCATTCTAAAAAACCCAGATATGGGCGCTTGATGAATTTAGAATTAAATGGGCAAGTTTTATCATCAAGAATTTTAAATAGAAAAAAATCAAATTATAAAAAAATTTTCTACCATACTCTTTCTCATGCTTTAGGTATTGATTGTAAAAAACCTCCTTATTGCAGTGGTAACTCAGAACAACCTTTAAGGTCTTTAAAATCTGCTATTGAAAGATATGATTTAGATAATAAAGATTTTTTTCGACCAGAAGCAGATTTAGTAACTATTATTATAGGCAATGAAGATGAAAGATCTGACGATACACGGAGAGCAACTCGCGCTCAAGAAGTTGTTGATTCTTTTAATGAAACTTTTAAAGGTCAAAATAAGAATTTTATAAATTTTAATATTGTTATTACAAATGATAATTGTCGTAGACAAGAACAGAGCCATTCTGGAGTGGCTAGTGTGGGATCTATTATTATGGAATTAGCCCAGATTACAAAAGGCCAAAATATTAGTATCTGTACAAAAGACTATGGACTTCAGTTAAGAACAATATCTAAGCATATCAAACAGACTTTAAATAATAGTCTGGTTTTAAAAAACAAGCCTATACCAGAAACGGTTGAAATAGATTTTGTTGATAAGCTTTATAGAGAAATACCTTGGTCTTTAGTAGGTAAAAGAATTATCTTTAATCGAAAAGTAGCAGATCCTATGAAAGTTGTTGTTTACTATAAAACAAGCTCAAAACAGTAAAAAGATGTTTCAAAATGAGAGAAAGTGATTTTTTTTATTGTTTTAATCAGCCTTATTTATCATAATTAATAAAGAGGGGTAAACCAATGACAGTATTGATTGTGATGAGTGTATTTTTAACTTTTGGAACTTTTGCCGATTTAAAATCATTTTCTAGTGATACTTGCTTGTATTCTCGTGGTGAAAATTTAGAAGATAATAAATACGATAAATTACTTTCTTATCTTGATAGAGAATCTTATTCTAAAAAAAGAAAAGATAAAAAAATAAAAGGAAACTCTAAAGGAAAACAATAAAAATTTACAACAAAAGGAGGGCTTCATGGCTTTACTAGTAACAAAAAAAATTAAAGATATATTTAAAGAAAAGGGACTAAGAACTTCAGATGAAGCGATTTCAACACTGAATCGAGAGCTTGAAAAAGTTTGTATGAAAGTTTGCGCTCAGGCAGCGGAAAGAGTTGTTGCAGATAAATTAAAAACTGTTAAAGCTTCTCATGTTCCTAATTTAGATGCGCTTTTAAACCCCCCTTCATCAGATATTTAAAGAGAAGATAGTTTTTTAAACTCTTCCCATTGAAGCAACGGAATATTTAATTTTTTGGCTTTTTCTTTTTTAGAACCTGGCTGGTTGCCTATTAGTAAATAATTGGTTTTTTGACTAATTTGAGCCAGGACATGTCCCCCTTGTTGTTTGATGAGATCCTCCAGTTCTTTTCGTCCTATATCAAAAGTTCCTGTGATAACAAATTGAAGACCTTGGAGCTTGGTGCCTTTAATTTCTTTTATAAAAGTACATCCTTTTTTTTCAAGATTGATAAGATCTTTTATTAAATTTTTATTTTGAAAAGCATCTGTGAATGATTTAGCAACTGTAGGGCCTATATCTGTAATTTCTACGAGATCTTCTTCTTTTAATTTTTGCAAGAGAGGAATAATCTTTTTAAGATTATAATTTTTAGCAAGAAGATTTTTACAGACTGTCTCACTAATTCTTTGAGCAGTTTGTTCTCCAATATTTTGAATTCCTAAAGAAAAAAGAAGTTTAGGAAGAGTTGTTTGCTTGCTATTTTCTAAACTTTTTAAAAGCAAATCATAAGATTTTTTTCCAAAACCTTCCTGTTCTGCTAAAGGCTTATTAGGAAGATCATAAAAAGAAGAAAAATTAGGCAGCCAACCCCATTGATAGAATTTTTTTATGTTTTTCTCTCCTAAAAATTCTATATTCATAGCTTTTTTTGAAGCAAAGTGAATCAAAGTTCGTTCTCGAATAGAATCACAAAAAATATTCTGGCATCTTAGGTAATCTCCATCAGGATAAAGAGTTTTTTTACAAACAGGACAATGAGTAGGAGCTTTAAGAGCTTGAGAATTTTTCTTTCTCTTATGAGGTAAAGATTTTAAAATTTCTGGTATAACATCTCCTGCTCTATGAATAACCACAAAATCATTTAAACGAATATCTTTTCTCCCGACTTCTTTAAAGTTATGAAGACTTGCTTGGCGAATAGTGACACCTGATAAAAGAACCGGCTCCATAATAGCAACAGGGGTGACAATTCCAGTTCGTCCCACTTGTAAAACAATATCCTTAACTTGAGTTATTGATTCTTCAGGATGAAATTTACTAGCAATAGCCCACCTAGGACTTCTAGCAATTTGACCAACTTGTTTTTGGAGCTCTAAAGAATTTATTTTTATGACAATTCCATCAATTTCAAAAGGCAGGAGGGAGCGAACTTTTTCAACCTCTGAATAGTATTTCAAAATTTCTTTTAAAGATCGGGACACTTTATAAAGATTTGGTATTTGTTTTAAGTTTTTACTTTCAAAACAGGGCAGAGAAAAAGATTTTAATAGATTGATAAAATCTTTTTGAGTAGAGATAGTAATTTCATCATAAGCCCCTAAGCTATGAGCGTAAAAACGAAGAGGTCTTCTAGCAGCAATACTAGAATCTAATTGCCTTAAGGAGCCTGAGGCTAAATTTCTAGGATTTGCAAACAAAGGCTCTCCCAGTTCAGCTTGTTGTTTGTTAATTTGTTCAAAATCTTTTTTAAAAATAATAACTTCTCCTCTTACTTCCAAAAGCCGAGGTATTTTTTGCTCCTTTTTGCCTGCAAGTTTTAAAGGAATTTCACGAATGGTTTTGATATTTTGAGTAATATTTTCTCCCACTTTACCATCTCCTCGAGAGAGAGCTTTTGTAAGCAGACCCTTTTCATAAATTAACTCTACAGCCGCTCCATCAAATTTAGGTTCTAAAAAAAATTCAGGCTCCTCTATTTCTAAAAGTTTTTTCATTCTATTGTAAAAATCTTCCACCTCTTTTTGAGAGTAACTATTTTGTAAAGAGAGCATCATTTGACGATGAGACTCTTTTTGAAATTTATCTAAGGGTTTCCCAGGCATTCTTTGCGTAGGAGAATCTTCTGTTTTAAGCTCAGGATATTGCTGCTCAAGATCTGCAAGTTCTTTATAGAGAAGGTCATATTCAAAGTCAGAAATTTTGGATTGATCTAGATTATAATACAAATGATCGTGATAAAGGATTTGTTTTTTTAAATCTTGAATTTTGTTAAGGATTTTCTTACTCATAAGTTTTATTAAGTTCCTTTTCATTATTAAATCTTATTGCTTTTCAATCAAGTATGATTTAAAAAACCAAGTAAAAAGAAGGTTGGTTTTATGAAAATAGAAAAGAACTTGCTAGATAATATTTCTCTTTTAGCAGCTCTTAAATTAGATGAGCAGGAAAAAGATGCTTTTTTAAAGTATTTAAAAGAAACCCTTTCTTATTTTGAAAAAATTAAGGATATTAAAACAGATCAAGTTCCTCCTTTAACCACCCCTTTCGATGTTAAGTTAAGACTCAGAGAAGATGAGGTTGTTGATTTTGATGCAAAAACGAAGCTCTTAGAGCAAGTTCCAGAAAAACAAGGAAATCTTGTTAAAGTTCCCCCTGTCGTATAAAAATTATGAATCTATTTACAATTTCAGATTTTACAAAAGCTATCAAAGAAAAAAAAATTTCTGTTAAAGAAGTTATTGATCACCATCTCCAACGAATAGAAAAACACAATCCTGATCTCCAGGCTTTTTTAAGATTAAATGAAGAAGGGTTAAAAAACATAGCAAACTTCATGCCCAAAGGCCCTCTTGCTGGAATTCCTTTAGGCATTAAAGATATGTTTTGTACAAAAGGTTTAAAAACAACAGCGGCTTCTAAAATGTTAGAAAACTATACACCGGCTTACTCAGCAACAGTTGTAGAAAGATTGCAGGAGGCAGGAGCTTTTGTTTTAGGAAAATGTAATAATGATGAATTTGCTATGGGCTCTACAGGAAAAAACTCTTCGTTTGGAACGACAAAAAATCCTTGGAATCGCTTACATGTTTCTGGAGGCTCTAGCAGTGGAAGCGCAAGCGCTGTAGCGGCTCGTCTTTGCCCTGCTTCACTGGGAACAGATACAGGTGGCTCTATTCGATTACCTGCTCATTATTGTAATTTAGTAGGTATCAAACCTACTTATGGACGAGTGAGTCGTTATGGAATCATTGCGTATGCTTCAAGTTTAGATCAAGCGGGTCCTTTGACTCATACTGTAGAAGATGGAGCTTTAATTTTAGACATGATTACAGGCTCAGATTCTAAAGATTTAACAACTGCAGATCTACCACCTACAAACTTCCATCAACAACTTAATCCTCAAATTAAAGGAAAAAAAGTTTGCTATTTTAACATGGAAAATCAGGAGGAAGTGGATCCAGAGATTAGAGAGTCTCAAAAGCAAGTTTTAAAAGTTTTAAAATCAAAGGGCTGCCATTTAATAGAAAAAAAATGGCCCTTTTTAGATTACGGAGTTCCTGTTTATTATTTAATTTCTACATCTGAAGCAAGTAGTAATTTATCTCGCTATGATGGGGTGAGGTACGGATTGAGAAGTCAAAAATCTCCAAAAAGCTTGAAGGATTTTTATGGTTTCAATCGTAAAGAAGGTTTTGGTTTAGAGGTTCAGCGTCGTATTCTTATGGGAACTTTCTCTTTATCTTCAGGTTATTATGATAAGTATTTTTATAAAGCTTGTCAGGTTCGTCAATTAATTAAAACCTCTTTTGAGGATATTTTTAAAGAGTGTGATGCTATTTTATCTCCTGTTTCTTCTACAACAGCTCCTAGAATTAAGGAAGAAGTAGGTGTTTTGAAAAATTATCTTAATGATCAATTTACAGTTTTTGCAAATTTAACAGGTCTTCCTGCCTTAACTCTTCCTGTCGCGTTTTCTAAAAATAAACTTCCTATAGGAGCTCAACTGATAGGGCCTGCTTTTAAAGAACAAAATATTTTAGATATTGCTTTATCCTTAGAAAAAGAATTTCAACTTTATAAAGAGAGGCCCAATGGAATCTAATTGCTGGGAACCAGTTATTGGTTTAGAAATACATGCTCAATTAAAAACAAAAAGTAAAATGTTTTCTCCCGATGGAGCTCAATTTAGTGATGAGCAAAACAATCAAATACATCCTATTAGTTTAGGTCATCCAGGAACTTTGCCTGCTCTTAATAAACAGGCTCTTTTTTGGGCTGTAAAAACAGCTAAAGCTTTTAATGGAAATATTAAAAGCAAGAATAGATTTGCTAGAAAAAATTATTTTTATCCTGATTTACCTAAGGGTTATCAAATTTCTCAATCTGATAAACCCTTTTGTGAAGGTGGAGAAGTTAAATATTATTTAGAAGGCAATCTCCAAAAAGTAGATTTAGAAAGAATACACATGGAAGAAGATGCAGGTCGTTCTTTGCATAAAGGAACAGCAACTTTAATTAATTTTAATAGAGCGGGAGTTCCGCTTTTAGAAATTGTGACTAAACCAGATATTAAAACTCCAGAATCAGCAGCAGCTTGTGTAAAAACGATTCGAAGGGTTTTGCGTTATTTAGAAGTTTGCGATGGGAATTTGGAAGAAGGCTCTTTGAGATGTGATTGTAATGTGAGTATTAGAAAAAAAAATTCTAAGACTCTTGGAACAAGAGTTGAAATTAAAAATATCAATTCCTTTCGTTTTATTGAAAAAGCTTTAAAATATGAAATACAAAGACAAATCAATTGTTTAGAGTCTGACGAGCCTATTTATCAAGAAACTCGTCTCTATGATTCTTCAAAAGATAAAACTCAAGCGATGCGTTCTAAAGAGGGAGCAAGTGATTATCGCTATTTTACAGATCCAGATTTTCCCCGCATTTCTTTTGAAGCCGATTTTTTGAATCAAATCCGGCTTCCAGAACTTGCTTTTGAAAAAGCAGAAAGGTTTCAAAAAGAGTATCAACTCCCTATAAGCGCCATTGATCTTTTAGTAGAAGATAAATATCTTGCGGATTATTTTGAAAAAGTTGTTTTAAAAACAAAATCTCCCGAAATAACAAGTCATTGGATTATTGGAGAACTTCAGGCTTTTTTAAAGGAATCTCATTTAAATATAAAGCAGTGTCCTATTACGACAGATCAGCTTGCTGAATTGATTTGTTTTATCAATCAAGGAGATATCTCTAATAAAATGGCTAAAGATATTTTTGACATTATGTGGAAGACTCAAAAAAATCCTAAAAATATTATTGAAGAAAAAAACCTAAAACAAATTTCAGACGAAAGCATCTTGGCAGAATGGGTAGATAAAGTTTTATTAAATAACCCTAAGCAAGTAGAGGATTATAAGGGAGGCCGAACAAAAGTTTTTGGTTTTTTTGTGGGCCAAATTATGAAAGAAACAAAAGGACAGGCTCATCCTGAAAAAGTTGCTCAATTATTAAAAAAACGATTAAAAGACTAAAAGATTCTGCTTAAAAACTTGCCAAATCGTGTCACGACCATAGGCTTAAAAAGTTTAAATTCTATTCAACATATGCTTGGATTATAGGTTAGACTCAAGGCTACAACAGGGAAGTCAGCACTTTGAAAAACTTAATACTTTATCTTATTTTATCTCTTTATTTTTTAACAGGATGTTCTTATCTAGGTTTTAAATCTGAAACAGATACTTCTATTGAAGAAATGGAAAGTCTTGAAGAGTCTTCTGAAGATGAAGAGTACGACGAAGACGAAGAAGACATGGAAGAAGAAGACGAAGAAGAAGAAGATGATGATGAGGAAGAAGACGAAGAGGACATGGAAGATGAAGACGAAGAGTACGAAGATGAAGACGATGGATCCTATGGTATTGTAGGATTTTTTAAAAGGCTTTTTGGAATTAAAGATAAAAGTGATTTAGAAGAAGAAGTCATAGATGATGAAGAAGGTTATGAAGAAGACGGTGATGAAGAATATATTGAAGACGAAGAAGAGGAAGACGAGGAAAAAGAAGAAGACGAAGACGAGGAAGAATATGATGTAGACGATTACGAAGAAATAGAAGAAGAGGAAGACGATAAGAATAATTACGAAGAAAAAGATGATGATTATAGCTCATTAGAGGATCAAGACACTTCAAGTGATATTGGCGATGCTTTTCAAGTAGAAGAAGATTCTTCTCTCGTTCAGGAAACAACTCCCACTTTAGAAGATGATATTTCGGAAACGACTCCTCAAACTCCTGTCGTTAAGAAAAACAGACCTTTACAAAAAATTAAAACAACTCCTTATGAGAAGAGCTCTTACTTAGTGAATGGAGTTTATATTGTTCGCCCTGGAGATACTTTAAAAAGCATTAGTCAAAAAATTTATGAATCGGATCAAGTAGCAACTCTTTATAAGATTAATCCGCATTTAAAAAATCGAGCCTTAGCCGTAGGAAATAAAATTTATTACAACTCTCCTCAACGACCTAATGATCGAAATCAATTACTTTTTTACTATGAAGATTTTAAAATACCACCTTCTACTCATATTTTGTCTGTAGGTGACAATATTAGAAATGTTTTTTCTCAACTCTTAGGTCATCCAAAAAGTTGGAAGGAAATTTGGTCCACAAATCCTGATTTACAAGCTAAATGGAAGGCGAATAGAGAAGTTAAAATCTTTTACTGGCCAGTAGGAAGCAAGCCCCCAGAACCAGAACCAATGCCAGAACCAGAAACTCCTCCTATGCAAGCAGATACGAGTCTTGGTGAGGATGGAGAAGAAGCAGCAGGGTTACCAGAAATTCCTTCTCTTCCTGAAATTAATATACCGGAAAAAGAAGACTATATTTACTATATAAATTTCGTGATGAAAAATAAAGAGAGTTTAGGAATTATGGGTGGGTTCTTACTTTTAATAATACTTATGTTAAAAATTCTAGTTAGAAAAAGAAGACAGCGAAAAGCTTTTGATTACACATCACCAGATGTAAGAATTTAACCTCGTTAAATATCTTGATATTTTATCTGATATAGTTTGTAATTATTTAGTAATAAAAATCTTAACAAAGGGGAATTTATGAAATGGTCTATTTTTATTTTGTTATTTTCTATTCAAGCTTATGGAGATACAAAACCTTTAACAGAGTCTTCAGTAAAATACGCTAAAGTTCAGAAAAAAAAGAGAAACATGAAAAGAAAGAAAAATTCTAGTTTCTTTAATAAAAACAGTGACTTTATTTTATATTCTGGAACTTCTCTGTTTAAAGAAAGTAAGGAAGGTCATTTACCAGCTTTTTCTTCTTTTAGGTTAGGGTTTCAAAAAAGCATTATAGAACTATCTTCTGCTGTTGATTTTGAATTACAAATGGGAATTCAATCAGTGAGATTAGAAACAGAACGAGCAACAGGTATTGAAATGGTTTATCGGTTTAGCACTCCTTCTATGAGTAGTGAATTTCCAATTTATATAGGTGCAGGTTTGGGTTATACCCTTTTTCCAAGGCGTAAAATTAAATCTTTACCAAGCGAATCTACGACGAGTATTCAATTTTTTACAGGAGTTCGATTTTTAGAGGTTTTTGATTATTTAGATATAATAGCGGAAATTAATTTAAAAATAACCGACCTTGATGGCGAGAAAATAACAGTTAATACTACTGAGCAAAGCTTCCTTTATGATAAAAAAACAGAAATTGATAAAAGATCGTATTATTATAAATATTTAGAAATATTTGGAAATCTGGGTATTGTATTTAATTTTTAACAGAAATTAACGGTTTAGCTATTATAATGATTAAGGGGCTACCCTATAGAAACTTCTTTTAAGACTTTCTAGGTATAATTTACTCGCTTCTATAGGTTTTTTAAAAAATTTATTAAAAAATTTGACAAAAAGAAGGATAGCTTTTATTCTTCTGAAAGAATTTCAACAAATAATCTCATCACAAGATAAATCAATCAAAAAAAGTAAAAATTATGTCTGATACTGAAAAAGGAAACTATAAAGGCTCATCTCATCATCGAGAAAAATATACTCATCATAAAAATAATGGGAAGAGAAATCATTATCGTGGGAATAATCATAGTCATTCTCAAGGGAATGAAAAATCTAAAAAAGATCAAATGGGAGAACCTTCAGAACCTGTTGATCTTTCGGATATTAAATTAACAGATCAAGAAAAACAGGATTTAGATTTAAAAACTTTAAGAGTTAAAGATATTCAATCTTTAAATAAACTTGCTCAAAAACTAAAAATAGAAAATCCAGGAGCTATGAAGCGCCAGGATATTGTTTTTGAAATTTTAAAAAGAGCAGGTCAGTTAGGTGATATTTTAGGAAGTGGAGTGCTTGAAGTGCTTCCTGATAATTATGGATTTTTAAGATCTCCTGATTATAATTATTTACCGGCTGTCGATGATATTTATGTAAGTCCAGCACAAATTAGAAAGCTTGGTTTAAGAACGGGAGATTCCATTAATGGAACAATACGCCCTCCTAAAGATAATGAGCGTTATTTTGCTCTTTTAAAAATGGATCAATTGAATTTTAATCCTATAGAAAAAAGCAGAGATAAAATTTTATTTGATAACCTAACACCTCTTTATCCTGAAGAAAGATTTTGCTTAGAGTGGATGCCTAAAGAGTATACAACTCGAGTTGTAGATTTAATGGTTCCTTTAGGTAAAGGACAAAGAGCTTTAATTGTCGCTCCACCGAGAACAGGTAAAACAGTTATTCTTCAAAATATTGCAAATGCTATTTCAGCGAATCATCCAGAGGTAACTTTAATAGTTTTACTTATTGATGAAAGGCCAGAAGAAGTAACCGATATGTCTCGAAATGTGAAAGGAGAAGTTGTCTCTTCCACTTTTGATGAGCCCCCTCATAGACATGTTCAAGTTGCTGAAATGGTTATAGAAAAAGCAAAACGACTTGTAGAAAATAAAAAAGATGTGGTTGTTTTATTAGATTCTATTACAAGATTAGCAAGAGCCTATAATACAGTGATACCACCTTCAGGAAAAATTCTTTCAGGTGGAGTGGATTCGAATGCTCTTCATAAGCCAAAAAGATTTTTTGGAGCTGCAAGAAATATTGAAGAAGGTGGAAGTTTAACAATTATAGCAACAGCTTTAGTGGATACAGGTTCTCGAATGGATGAAGTTATTTTTGAAGAATTTAAAGGAACTGGAAATTCAGAAATCCAACTTGATAGAAAATTAATGGAAAAAAGGATGTTTCCATGTATGGATATTAATAAATCAGGAACTCGAAAAGAAGATCTTTTAGTTCCTAAACAAGAATTAGGTCGTCTTTATATTTTAAGAAAAGTTCTGGCCCCTATGGGAGTTTTGGACAGTATGGAATTTCTTCTTGATAAGCTTAAATCGAGCAAGACGAATCAAGATTTTTTAAATAATATGAGTAATTAAATCTTTTAAAGACCTCCTAGGATCTTTAAAAAGAAGGGTTTAATTTATGTTAGATAAACTAAAGTCTTTTAAAACAAAGTATTTAGAGTTACAAGAGCAACTTAAGCAAGAAGAAGTTATGAGTGATCCTAAGCTTTTTGGAAAACTCAATAAAGAATTTCAACAATCATCAAAAATGTACTCGCTTATTGTAGAGTATGAAAAATCTTTAAAAGAAGTTGAAGATTTGAAAAAAATTTTAAAAGGAAATGATAAAGAATTAATAATCATGGCCAAAGAAGAACTCCCTTTTTTTGAAAAAAAAATTGAGGATTTAGAACAAGAGATAAAAATTCAATTATTACCTAAGGATCCTAATGATGAAAGAAACATCATTTTAGAAATTAGATCAGGAGCAGGTGGAGATGAAGCCAGCTTATTTGTTCAAGAGATTTTTGAAGCTTATAGTTATTATGCTCAAAAAAAGAACTGGAAAGTAGATGTTATTTCTATTTCTGATGGGAATGTTGGTGGATATAAAGAAGTTATAGCAAGTGTGAGTGGTGATAAAGTTTATAGTTTTTTAAAATATGAATCAGGAGTTCATCGCGTTCAAAGAGTTCCAAAAACAGAATCTCAAGGTCGAGTTCATACTTCTACAATTACAGTAGCCATGCTTCCTGAAGCAGATCCCGTTGATGTAAAAATAAATCCGACAGATTTGCGTATCGATGTTTGTAGAGCAAGTGGCGCTGGAGGACAACATGTTAACACAACAGATTCAGCAGTAAGAATTGTGCATTTACCAACAAAAATTATGGTTTATTGTCAGCAAGAAAAATCTCAACATGCTAATAAAGAAAAAGCTTTAAAAAATCTTTATGCTAGGTTGTTAGATTTTCAACAAAAGCAAATTAAAGAAAAAGAATCAAAGCAAAGACAAGAACAAATAGGAACAGGAGATCGTTCTCAAAGAATAAGAACTTATAATTTTCCTCAATCACGATTAACAGATCATCGCATTCCATTAACTGTAAAAAATCTTGCTTCTATAATGGGAGGAGATTTTGACCATGTTATTTCTTCTTTAAATACTCATTACCAATCTATGGCTTTAGAGGATAAAAGCAAATCATGAAGGCACTAGATCTTATCAATATTTCAAAAAAAGAACTTCAATTTGTTTCTTCAAACCCTTATCAAGAAAGCGTTTGGATTTTAAATCAAATTTTAAAAAATACACCAACAGATCTTTATTTAGAGCAAAATCAAAAAATCAAATTAAAAGATCAAAATTGTTTTTTAGATAAAATAAATAAACGAAAACAAGGTTGGCCATTGAGTTATATTTTAGAAGAGCAATGGTTTATGGGTAAAAAGTTTTTCATTCAAGAAGGAGTTTTCACTCCTAGAAAAGATAGTGAAGTTTTAATTGAGTATATTTTAAATACTATGACTCATCCTTTAAGAGCTTTGGATTTTGGAGCAGGTGCAGGAACTTTTTGTTTAAGTCTTTTATCTCAAAATTTAAAAAATTATTTTGTAGCTGTTGAGATTCATTTAAAATCTGTGGCTTGTTTGCTTGAAAACGCCTCGTCTTTTGGTGTAAAAGGGAGATTAAAAGTTTTAAAAAAAGATGTTTCTCATCTAGATCAAAAAGATTTTGTAGGTTTTTTAGGAGGCTTACCAAATTTAATTATAGCAAATCCTCCTTATGTGGGGCCTTTAGACCTTGCTTTAAGTCAGGAAGTATCTAGATTCGAACCTCCTTTAGCTTTGTTTTCAGATGAAGAAGGCATGGGACATATTTATTCTTGGTTTGAAAAAGCTATAAATTTTTTGGAACCTAAGGGTTGTTTTATTTTTGAATTTGGATATGATCAGTTTGAAAAAGTTCAAAAATTTTTAAAGTCAAAATCAAGATTAAAATCATTTAATTTTTTTAAAGACCAAAATGATATTTATCGATTTGCTGTTTGTATCAAAAAGTAGGAAAAATGAAAAAACCTTGTATGCATATTAAAGGTGGTACTGTTTTAAAAGGAGAAGTTAAAGCTTCTGGCTCTAAAAATGCAACTTTACCTATTTTGTTTTCTACCATTTTAGCAGATGGGGAATATACCATTTCTAATGTTCCTCATTTAACAGATGTTACAACAGCTTTAGAAGTTCTTAAATCTATTGGCTTTTCTTATGAAAGAAAAAAAGAAGCTTTAATTATTAAGAGTTCTTATTTAAAAAATTCTCATCCTTCTAAAGAATTAGTTCAAAAAATGCGGGCGAGCTTTCTTTGTTTGGGCCCTTTATTAGTGAGATATAAAGATGTCAAAATTCCACTTCCTGGTGGTTGTAAAATAGGAGAGCGCCCTGTGGATTTGCATTTAAAAAGCTTGGAAGCTTTGGGAGCTTCTATTGTGTGCGAACAGGGTTGGGTTCATGCTAAAGCTCCTAAAGGATTAAAGGGAACAGAGATTACTTTAGATTTTCCTACAGTTGGAGGTACAGAAAATTTAATTTTGGCAAGTGTATTAGCAAAAGGAAAAACAGTTATTAAAAACCGAGCTTGTGAACCTGAAGTTTCTGATCTGATTAATGTGTTAAAAAAAATGGGTGCTTTGATTAAGGAGACGGGAGAAAAAGAATTAACAATCTGTGGAGTTGATAAATTAACCCCTTTTTCAAATTATAAAGTTATGCCAGATCGTATAGAAGCCGCGACTTTTTTATTAGCAGGAGCTATTACAGGTGGAGAAATTAAAGTGACTCATTGTTGTCCAGAGCATTTAAAAAGTTTTTTAGCAAAACTTGAGGATTGTGGTTTTCTATGTGAGACTCAATTTGATTCTATAACTTTGACAGGTACAAAATTAAGAAAATCTACCCACATAGAAACAGGAGTGTACCCAGGATTTCCAACAGATTTACAATCTCAATTTTTGGCTCTTATGACTCAACTCGAAGGAGAATCTTCTTTGAAAGAAAATATTTTTGAAAATCGATTTCGTTATGTAGAAGAATTAAATAAGCTTAAAGCCTCTGTGCAAATTAAAAATCAAAATAAAGCATTTGTTAAAGGTCCGGTTTCTTTAAAAGGAGGCATGGTAAAATCTACAGACTTAAGAGCCAGCTCAGGGCTTATTTTAGCCGCTTTAGTGGCTCAAGGTGATACTTATGTAACCGATATATTCCACTTAGATCGTGGCCATGAAGACTTTCATATTAAGCTGAAATCTTTAGGAGCTCAGGTAGAAAGGTTGGATTAAAACCCCGTTTTATTTTTCAAAACTTACAATTTTATAAAATTTTGCTAGAATGAAATGAATGGAAAAATTTTGGCTCATTAAAGATAAAAAAAATCGCATTTCAGGCCCTTATAATAAAGAAGAGATTATTTCTTATATTAAACAGGGTAAATTTGAAGGAGAAGAAATGTGCTCTTCTTATCCTTCTGGTAAATGGAAACCTATTTCTGCTTACGATATTTTTTATGATTCTCTATTAAAAAAAATGAATTCTAAAGAAGAAACTGATAAAAAAAACAAGGAAGAAAATTTTTCAGAAGAGGAAGAAGAAGACAAAATAGAACCTACGCTAATTATTCCTATTAAAAAAGAAAAGCCAAAAAAGAAACAAATAAAAATAAATCTTCCCGATTCTGTTCATTCTAAAAAAAAGAAAGCGGAAGACCCTGTTGAAGAAGATGATTCCATTATTGAAATGGAAGATGTGCAATCACAATTTCTTCAAAAACTTTTTAAAGCTATTAAGCTACCTTTAGTTGCAATATTTGTTATTTGTGCTTTTCTTTATGTGTTTTTCTTTCAAAGCAATACCACCAAAGAGGATCAAGTTCATTTGCTTACAATAGAGAAAAAAAGAAATCCTTGGCCTAAGGAAGAATTAGAAAATAAGAGAAAAAAAGCCGCTATTTATTATCAAAAAGATCAGATTACTTTTTATTTAAAATCTCAATTACAATTAGTTCAAATTTTAGAAGGAAATCCAAAAGATTATTTTTCTTATTATTATTTGTGTTTAGTCTATTTAGAACTATGGCCTTTTGCTTATCAAGATACAAAAGATAGACAAGCTTTATCTAAAACTTTGAATCAAATTAATAAAATAAATAGAGGAGGTATTTATTCTGGAGCTTGTAATAGCGTTAAAGCGCTTATAGATAATAAATATAAAAAATCTTTACTGGTTTCTGAGAGCTCTTTGAATGCTCTTAATAAAGAAAGTCCCATCTTTTTTTATTATTTAAAAGCCAAAGCTTTTAAAGGTTTAAATCGCCATAATGAAGCTAGAAATTATATTCGAGCCCTTTATAACTTATCTCCTAAATGGATCGCTCCCTATATGCTAGATGCTCAAATGTATTATGAAAAAAAGAATTACAATCAAGCAATAAGAACCTATCAAAAAGTTTTAAAAATATATCCCAAACAAATTTCAGCAAATTTGAGATTGGGAATTTTAGAGTATAAACATTTGAAAAAAATATCCAGAAGTGAAAAAATATTAAAACAATATTTATCCAATTTATCAGAGGTTATAGATCCTCAAATTTTATTAGAGTCTTATCAAACTCTTAAAGAGATTTATCTTAAACAACAAGACAATAGAGAAGCTTTATTTTATGCAAAAAAAGCTTACGCTTTAAATCCATCAGATAACGAATTGACAGTTTTGATTACGCGATTAGGAAGTGCAGGAGATTTAAATAAGACTCAAATTCAAACAAGGCAACTTATTTATCAAGGAGATATTTTAGTCAGTAAGGGAAATTGTGAAGAAGCTATCAAATATTATGAAAAAGCTTATAACTCTGTTCCTCAAAAGAGTGCTTTGGCGGCTATAAGAATTGCAAAATGCCTATGGCAATCTAAGGTTTCTGGAAAAGCTATTCAATGGTTAAAAAAAGCTATTAAAGCAGATGCTAAAATTGTAGAAGCTTATTTTTTATTAGTGGATTATCTATCTTCAAAATATGAATTTAAAAGTGCTTTAGAGATTTTGAATATAGCACAAAGACAAAATCCTAATAGTTATGAAATTTTTAAAGCTTATTCTTTATTATCTTTTCGTCAAAAGCAATATAAGGCTGCTATCAGTTATGGAGAGCGAGCTTTAAAGTTTTATAATTCAGATGTTGGTTTGTATGTTCTTTTAAATAAATCTTATAGAGCTATAGGAGATTATAACAAAGCTTACCTCTATGCTAAACGATCTATAGAAGAAGACATCAATAGTATTCCGGCTCAAATAGGTTATTCTTTAGCGATGGGTTCTGCTTATGGTTTTACTCGAGGTGAAAAGTATTTAAGAGAACTTATGAAGAAATTTCCTTTAGTGATCGAATATCCTCAAGCTTTAGGTGAGTATTATTTTGAGGATGAAAAATATGAAGAGGCTTTAAATATTTTTTTATTTATTACAAAAAATTATCCTGAATCTAAAATAGCTTATATGTATTTAGGTCGTTGTTATGGTTTTTTAGCAAAAAGAGAGGGTGATAAAGATAAGCATGAAAAAGCAATACAATATCTTTTAAAATCTTCTTTATTAGATATTTCTGATCCAGAGCCTTTGTTTTATATGGGTTTAATTTATATGGACAGAAAAGAATACCAACAAGCAGAAAATCATTATCAAAGAGTGTTAAGGCTTAATTCTAATTATCCATTGATTCATTACTATATGGGTCGTACCAATTTTTTACAAGGTGGAGATGATAACTTAAATAGAGCTTTAGAATTTGCTAAAACGGAATCTCAAAAAAATCCTAGCTTATCTTTGGTGTATACCTTGCAAGGAGATATTTATAAAAAGAAAGCTTTATCAGCTTCTAATACTTTAGATAGAAAGCGTGGAAATTATGAACTTTGTGCTAAGTCTTATCAAAAAGCTATTCGATTACAAAATAAAAATATTAAATATTATATAGAACTTATTTCTTGTTATAGAGGTTCTGGAGATTTTGATTCTGCTTTACAAATCGCTAATCAAATCACTCAGGCAGAAGGAACCTCAGGTTATCCAGAAATTTACAAGGAATTAGGTAGAATTTATGAAGCAAAAGGGGAATATAAAAAAGCTCAAAAAGTATATGAGACTTATTTTTCTCTTGATCCTTCTGCTTCTGATCGAAATCAAATTCAAAAACGCTTAGAAAGCTATATGTTAAAATAAGAATGACAAATTAATTTTTTTTTGAAAGAATACTTAAGAATGTTTGATGACAAAACAAAACTAAAAATCTTTTTTTTAAGAGTGATAAAAACTCTATCTGCTTTAGCAGTGGCTTATGTTATAGCCTTAATAGGCCAAGAGTTAATTAAATATGGAATTTTTTCATTTGTTTTTGTTATGATTTCTGTAACAATATCTTTTTTATATCTCGTAAAAAGCAGTGGATTTTTGGTTACTTTGAGTATAGATGTATTTCTTATAGTTTTAGCATTTTTACTAAGATTATATATTTTGTGGGCTTATCATTCATAAAAAATTATAGGAGAGGTGGCAGAGCGGTTGATTGCACCGGTCTTGAAAACCGGCAGGCCTTTACGGGTCTCGGGGGTTCAAATCCCTCCCTCTCCGCCATTAAGACCTGGCCATCATAAAATGGCTCAGGCGGAGGGATTCGAACCCCCGACCCAGTGGTTAACAGCCACTTGCTCTACCGACTGAGCTACGCCTGATAATGAAATCTATCCTATATAGAACTAAATTGATTTTCAAGAGTTTGATATGTTTTTTAGGCTTATTTTTTTTCAAAAGAGGATCTTTGATGAGCAGGAAGGCCGCCTCTGGGGGTGGATTTCTCAAGAGTGTTTTGCCTCGAGATTTCTGATGAGAAAAATAATTTAAAAAAAGAAGGGGTTTCTTGATTTAGGCGGAATATAGACCATAAAACTCCTATTAAAATAATAATTAATAAATGAACTTGTATCATTAAAAAGATGAGATCTTTTCTGTTACTTTTTTTGGAAAAGAATTTTGAGAACATGAATTCACCTTTATTGTTTTTAAATTTAAAATCAAGTTATTTTTTAAGTAACTAAAGAGAAAAGAACGAAGAAAGTTGTATGAGCTTTTTAGTGGTTTTTTTCAAGCACTTTGGATCATTTTTTAAAAAAACAAGAGTTATTAAAAAAACGAAACCAAGGGTTATAATAAGTCCTATTATTTTCATATTTTTATTATGATTAAAAAAAACTAAAAGAAAGACTTTTTTAATAAGATTGAACTTGATATCATACAAGCTAAGAGGGGGGTTTTATTTCTTTTAAAATTGAAAAGCTAGATACTTTTATTAAATTTCTACTACCTACATTACTATTAATAAGTTTGATTCCATTTCCTGATTATATTTATTGGAGTGCAGGTTTTTTTGTGATTTTAGTCATAGATTGGTCTTTTCGTCTCTTACAAAAACGCCATACTTTACTTTGTAATTTTGGATTATTAGCTTTGTTAAGATATTTTTTAGAGGGGATAGGCCCTGAATTTCGCCAATATCTTTATGCTTCTGATGTAGAGGAAAAACCATTTAATAGAACAGAAAGATCAGATGTTTATAAAAAAGCTAAAAATGAAGATACAGCATCTTCTTTTGGTTCCCTTTTAAATTTTGATTCTACTGAGCTAAAATTAAAACACTCCTTTTTTCCTTATACAGAAAAAATCGAGGATTTTTCTCTTTGTTTTGGAGAGGAAAGAAATTTAAAAACAAAATATAGAATTACCAAACCTGTTCTTATTGGAGGAATGAGTTTTGGATCTTTAGGTGAAAATGCAGTTCGTGCTCTTTCTCGAGGAGCTAGAAAATCAAAGATACCAATCAATACAGGAGAGGGAGGCTACCCTAAATATCACTTAATGGAGGGGGCAGATCTGATTTTTCAAATAGGGACAGCAAAATTTGGAGTTAGAAAAGAAGATGGAAGCTTGGATCCGGATAAATTAAAGTCTATTTCTGATTTACCTGAAGTTAAAATGATCGAAATCAAATTTTCTCAAGGCGGCAAACCCGGAAAAGGAGGTTGGTTACCTAAAGAAAAAATTACAAAAGAAATCGCAGAATTAAGAAATATTCCTTTAGGGCAGGATGTTTTCTCTCCCGCAAGACATTTAGAATGTAAAGATTCTCTTTCGACAGTTCATTTTATAAAAAATATTCAAGAGATCAGTGGCCTACCTGTTGGGGTAAAATTTTGTTTAGGAAATGTAGAGGAATTAAAAGAGTTATTTACGACTATGAAAAAAGCAAATATTTTTCCTGACTATTTATCTATTGATGGCTCCGAAGGAGGAACAGGAGCTGCTCCTAAAACTTTTATGGATGATTTAGGATATCCTTTAGTAACCTCTTTAAAAGTTGTAGAAAACTTATTACAAGATCTCAATATTAGAAATCAATTTAAAATTTTGTGTGCCGGAAAGCTCATTAATTCTGGTAAACAAATCATGGTTTTAGGCTTAGGAGCGGATGCTATCTATACAGCAAGAGGTTTTTTATTAGCCTTAGGTTGTATTCAAGCATTAAGATGCCATACGAATCAATGCCCTACAGGAATTACAACCCATTCTAAAAGATTTACACGGGGTTTAGATATTGAAAAAAAATCAGAGAGAGTCAAAAACTATGTTGATCATCTGGTAGAATCTCATTATGAATTGGTAGGAGCTTTAGGGTTAAAATCTTTTAAAGAGCTTCAAAAAAATCATATTATACAACTTTAAATTGGAATTAAAAATTCTCTAAAGAAAGATGCTGGATTTTCCGATAATGTAATATATGAAAAAACTAATGACTTCTAAAAAAAATATTTTTTTGGCTTTAAGTTTTCTATTTCTATTTCTTTTATTAGCTTGGTATTTATTGCCTTCTTCTGGTTTTAGAAATATTGCAAATTTTTCACAAGAAGAACTAGAATATGCTGAAGATTTTTTATTAGATAAAAAAAGTGAAGACTATTCTAGCGTTTCTGTTTCTGCTCCATGGAAAGATAAATTGAAAAAAAATAAGAAATCTTCTTTCTCTATAGAAGATCAGTTAGAAAAGGAGTTTCAAAAAGAATATGAGCAAGAGCTACTTAAAGATCTTGAAGATAAAACAGGACAAAAGCGTAAAAAAACAAATTTAGAAGAAAATTTAGAAAATCAACACTACCAATTCTTAAATGCGGGTTATGAAGTTTTAACCAAAGAGCGGGCGGAATCTTTAGTAAAAAATGCTAGAGAAGATGGCTATGAAGTAACTTTAGATGAGAATTATCAAGTTATTTCAGTAAGAAGAATTCCTTTAAAATAATTCAATTTTTACAAGATAAATGGCGCGCCCGAGAGGAGTTGAACCCCTAACCTTCTGATCCGTAGTCAGACACTCTATCCAATTGAGCTACGGGCGCATATTTTAAAACAAACTTTATAAAATTTTTCTATTTTTGTCCTTAATTTTTAAATATTTAAGATTTTTATTTATTTTATCATTTTTTTCTACTGGTTTTTATCATTTAGTGGTATTTCGTATATCTTATGAAAATCAAGTTCTGCCTCCTATTTTTCCTATTTTTCCCTATTTTTTTACAAGCGGATAATTTTATCGATTTTGAAGAAGCTATTTTTAACAAAGATTTTAAATCTGCTGTTTTGATGATTCAAAGATCAAAAGGTAAGTATGTAAATATGAATACTGTCAATGATGGTTGGGCTCCTCTTCATACTGTAGCTAGTCTTATATCTGAAGCATCACCTGATTATTTAAATCTTGTAAATACTCTTTTGCAATATGGAGCAAAAGTGAATAAGCGAACTGCTCATAATAAATATACTCCTTTACATATTGTTCTTTATAAATTGACCGAAGAAAAAGAGATTAGTGAATATGCTGAAAAGGTCATTGAATTACTTCTTGATCAAGGAGCTAATATAAATAAAGATTCCTATGCTGGGATAAACCCTAGAGAGGTGGCTGAGATAATGGAAAGTAAAAGACCACTTGAGATTATTAATAACAAGCGAAATTTAAAATTGAAACATATATCTAGTTGGAAGGTATCAAATTTTAAAAAGCATAAAAAGAAATGTAGGAGTAGTTTTATTTCTTCTTTATTAAAGCCAAAACAAAAATTATCAAGACCTTAATTTATATTGGAGAGATGGGTGAGAGGCTGAAACCAGCTGTTTGCTAAATAGCCGTGCGGGTTATACCGTACCGAGGGTTCGAATCCCTCTCTCTCCGCCATTTTGCTAAAATAATAATTATTAATAAGTATCTAAACTTAATTAAATAAAAAAAGGCAGTTCCTATAGGAACTGCCTTTTAAATGAGTTAATTTTTTTTCTATTACTTAGTCGCTCCAGCATCGCGTAATAATTGTACAGCTTCTGAATGTCCTTTATAAGAAGCAAACACTAAAGCGGTTTGTCCTTTTTCATCTCTTGCATTCACATAAGCTCCAGCATCTACTAATACTTTTACAGCTTCTGAATTTCCGTTATAAGAAGCAAACATTAAAGCGGTGCCTCCAAGTATGTTTATTACATTCACATCCGCTCCGGCTTTAACTAATACTTTTACAGTTTCTGAATGTCCTTCATAAGAAGCAAACATTAAAGCGGTTTGTCCTACATCATTTCTTGCATTCACATCCGCTCCAGAATCTACTAATACTTGTACAGCTTTTGAATCTCCTTCATAAGAAACATGCATTAAAGAATTGTCCTGTTGTGAAACAATAGATAACGAAAATATAGATAACGAAAGTGTTGATAAGAGTAATGTATGTAACATAATTTTCTCCTTGGTTTTATTTTTCTACATTTTTTTATACTAACTTAGCTATATAGTAAAGTATTTTAGATTTTAAAATAAATGGGGTTTTAAATCGTCTATATTATTGTAAAAATTATACTTTTAATTATGATAAACATGCTCTTAATAACTCCAGGCGAGCTTCTAATTTTATTGAAGTCTATAAATTAAGAGATCTTATTTATAGATACATATATGTTCTCTAAGAGTTCTTTTATTCGTTATTAAGACCACTGCCTGGTAAATGAGGAATAACACTGTCTGAACTAGAGACTCTTGTTTCATCAGAAGTGATAAGACTTGCTAATTTCTCTTCTACATTTTCTGAAGAGAATCCAGATCTTTTTTTCTTAGATGTTCCTAGAGCTTCTTTTATAGAATCACTTTTTTCAGAAGGTTTTAAATTATTTTCAGCTTTAAAGAGACCAAGTTTTGATAAAAAGGAAGAAAAGCCTCCATCTCCTTCTTTGATAATAGATTTTAATATATCTAAAGGAGCAGAGACATTAGATTTTTTTTCAGCTCCAAAAATAATCTGAGTTAAAGTTGGGATTGTAATATCGTCTTGAGTTTCATTATCAATAACACGAATTTCTTCTTCATTTCGTATCATCTTTTCAATATCTTTTAATACGACATAAGAGCTTTTTTCCGTATCATACAATTTTCTATTTCCATATTTTTTAATGATTTTTGGACGATTACTCTTGCTTTCTTGATTAGTTTGAAATGTTTTGCGATCCACTTTATCTCCTTTTGAAGTTAAGGCTTAATGCCAGTATTTTGAAACTCATCCTATAGTATTCCAGTCCCTTAGTTTTGTATATTCTAAGTTTAAAAAATCTGTCAATGCTAAAATATCAGGAATATGAAAGAGATTCTTCATAAATAAGATAATGATTATTTTTTAAACATCAAATGCATTTCTTAAGAGTTTTTCATACTTAAATATTTAAGATTCTATTCTTAAAGTCCGAAAAATTAGGTATGAGATTTTATTTACAAAATAGGAGGAAAAGACTTGTTTTTATTCTTTTATTTTTTTCTTGCTTTTCTTTAAAAAGTTTATCTGAAAACAAGAATCTTAATCTTTTAAAAGTGTCTAATTCTCCTGTTATCGATCAGGATTATTATCAAACTCAAGCCGATGCTTTATATCTTCGAGCAGAAATGGCCTATTTTAATCATCAGCCCGTTCTTGCTATTGATTACCTCAAAGAGGCTTGTTTATTGGCTCCCAACTCTTTGCATTTGAGATCTCGTTTAGCAGGGATCTATGAGCAGGAAAATCTTCTGGCAGAAGCCATAAAGCAATATGAGGATTTAGCTCAAAAAACCAAGCATAGAGATTTTTATTTGAAATTAGGAAATCTTTATTCTCTTAGAGATTTAAATCAAGAGGCACTGAAAGCTTATAAAAATGTAGATGACAAAAAATCTTTTACTATTAACTTTCAAAAAGCTCGTTTTTACCTGGCGGAACGCGATTGGGAAGGTGCTTTGAAAGCTTTAGAAAAGTCTTTGGAAAATGCAAAGACTTCTTTGGAAAAAGGAGAAGCCTTATTAGTGAAAGCTTATATTGATAATAATAGATTCAAATCTTTAAGACAAAATAGGATTTTTCAACAGATATTAAACTTAAATCTTAGGGAAGAAGATTTTATTTTAAAGGCATCTCAATTTTATATATCTTCTCATCAGTATAAAAAAGCAAAACAACTGCTACTTGCTTATCAACAAAAAGAAGAAAGTTCTATAAAAATTTCAAAAGCTTTATTTGATGTTTTTTTATTTTTAAATCAAAAAGAGGGTGCTTATAAGCAATTTCGCTATTTGCAAAATTTAAGCGCTTTAGAAGATACTCATTATTTTTTTATAACGGCTTTTTTATTATCAAAAAATCAATATGATAAAACGATACCTTTTCTTCAAGATTTAATAAAGAAACATCCCTCTAATCATTACTATAATTATTTATTAGGAATTGTTTATGGGGAAAATAAAAACTGGAATAAATCCTTACAACAGTATCAAAAAGTAACAAAGGGAAGTCCTTATTTTTTAGCGGCTCAATTGCAGCAAGGGCAAGTATGGAAGGAAAAAGGTGATACCAAAAAAGCTCTTCATCTATTGAAGAAAACCACATTATCTTCTCAACAATCCAAGGATCCAAAACCTTTTTTGGTTTATGCTCAATATCTTTGGGAAGAAGGGATGCAGGCAAGGGCTTTTATGGCTTTAGAAAAAGGCATAAATCTTCATACTAAAAATACAGATCTTCTTTTTTTAAGAGGTGTTTATTTGAGAGAAGTGAATCAAGAAGAAAAGGCTTTAAAAGATATGGAAAAAATTTTAGAAATAAATGCCAGTCATTCAGAAGCTATGAACTTTATGGCTTATGTTTACGCAAACCAAAAGAAAAATTTAGATCACGCAGAAGCTTTATCTTATCAGGCTATGTCTTTACAACCTTCTTCGAGTTATTTTTTAGACACTTTAGGTTGGGTCTTATTTCAAAAGGAGAATTACCCAAAGGCTTTATTTTATTTGAAAAAGGCTTTTTCTCATAACAAAAAAGATGTTTCTATTATGAAACATCTTGGGCAAACATATTATAAGTTGAAAAATTATAAAAAATGTGAGTATTTCTTTAAGCAGGCTCTTAAACTGGAAACCAATGAGAAAAAACGCTCACAAATTAAAAAACAATTGGCATCTTTGCCTTAAGCTTTTTACAGTTAGCTGCTTATTAAGTTGCCAAACTCTCTTTAAATACGATTCAAACTCCCTGGATCAAGCTTTTGTAATTCAATGGACTTATGAATCAAAATCTCAAAAAACATCTTCCATAACTTCTTATATTTATAGCAGAGGGGATCGGCTATTAAGGGTGGATTTTATAGTGCCTTTTCGAGGAACTGTATCAAGATTTGTTTTAAATCAAGATCAGATAACCTTGCAGCTTCCCTTAAAGAAAGAATTTTATAAAGGCAAGTTTAATAGCAAGGTTTTTCTACCAGAATTTGACTCTATTCCTTCCCGTTGGTTTTTTGCTTTTTTAAAAGGGACTCCCTTGGAGAATTGGGTATGCCATGATTTTAAAAATAAAAAAACATGTCAAATGAAGGATTTTTCTATCGAATGGATTTTTAACAAAAGAGGTTGGAAACAAGCTTATTTTATGAGCTCTCGTAATGAAAAAGTAGAGATCAAAAAAATAAAAAGACTTTATAAAAAATTTCCAAAAAATACTTTTACTTTGTCTTTAGAGGGATATAAAAAACAACAGCAACTGTCTTTGGAATAGGAATGAAAAATTTTAAAGTCGTTTTAGTTCAACCTGAAATACCTTCTAATACAGGTAATATAGGAAGAACATGTGTAGCAACTCAAAGTGAATTGCATTTAGTGGGTCCTTTAGGTTTTGAAATTTCTGATAAAAGACTCAAACGAGCTGGGTTGGATTACTGGCCTTATCTCAGTTATAAACAGTATGACAATTGGCCTGTTTGGGAAAAAGAAAATTCTATCACTTCTCGAACTTGGTTTTTTTCAACGAAAGGAAAAAAAATTCTCTATGATGTTTCTTTTTGCCAAGGTGATACTTTTGTTTTTGGAAGAGAAACAAAAGGATTAGATTCAAGTCTTTTATCCCAGTATCAAGAGCAAAGTTTATTGATTCCTTTTGTGGGAGAGGTGAGAAGTTTAAATTTAGCGAATGCAGTTTCTGTGGCTTTATTTGAAGGGATTCGTCAATTAAAAGCCTATAAATAAAACTGTTTCGATCAAAATTCCTAGCGGCTTATTTTCAATTTATAAAATTTAAAAAACTTCATAGAGATTTATGGACAACTTTAACTAAAACCCCTATGTTAATCTTACTTATGTTTAAAATGTTAACACGAGTTTTTGGAACAAAATATGATCGTGACCTCAGGGATTTACAACCCTTAGTCGCCTCTATTAATGATTTAGAATCAAAGGTTGCAGAATTAAGCAACGACGAGTTAAAAAGCAAAACCCCTTATTTTAAAGAGCAAATAGAAAAAGGTCGTTCTTTAGATGATTTGCTTCCTGAAGCTTTTGCTGTTTGTAGAGAAGCTTCTAAAAGAATTTTAGGAATGAGACATTATGATGTGCAGCTGGTAGGAGGAATTGTTCTTCATCGAGGCGAAATTGCTGAAATGAAAACAGGAGAGGGAAAAACTTTAGTGGCTACGCTGCCGACCTATTTAAATGCTCTGTCGGGCAAAGGTGCTCATATTGTAACTGTGAATGATTATTTAGCTCAAAGAGATCGAGAGTGGATGGGGCAGGTCTACCATTTTCTAGGTTTAACAACAGGAGCTGTGACACATGATTTAGACGATGATCTAAGGCAACTGGCTTATAGAGCTGATGTGACTTATGGAACCAATAATGAATTTGGTTTTGACTACTTAAGAGACAATATGAAATATTCCCTGTCTTCTTGTGTTCAAAAAGAATTAAATTTTGCTATTGTCGATGAATGTGATTCTATTCTTATAGATGAAGCGAGAACTCCTCTTATTATTTCAGGTCCCAAAGATCGATCTACAGATAAATACTATGAAGTGAAAAAAAACATTTCTCATTTAAAACCAGAAGTTCATTTTATCATAGAGGAAAAAACAAAAACGGTTTCTCTTACAGAAGAGGGAAATGCAAAAGCAGAAAGTCTTTTACAAATAGAAAATCTTTATGACATTAATAATATTGAATACTTACATAATATTTATCAATCTTTAAAGGCCCATCATCTTTATAAAAAAGATATAGACTATATGATTCAAAAAGATGAAATTGTTATTGTCGATGAATTTACAGGTCGACTTATGCCAGGAAGGCGTTGGAGTGAAGGCTTGCATCAAGCGATAGAAGTTAAAGAAGGTGTTAAAGTAAAATCTGAAAATCAAACTCTTTCTACAATTACTTTTCAAAATTACTTTAGAATGTATAATAAATTATCAGGAATGACAGGAACTGCGGAAACAGAAGCTGAAGAATTTAAAAAGATTTATAGTTTAGAGGTCAAAGTTATACCTACTAACAAGCCTATTTGTCGAATAGATAGCAATGACGAGATTTACAAAACAGAAGACATAAAAATTAAAAAAATTGTAGAAGCTATTAAAGTCCTTCATAAGAAACATCAACCCGTATTAGTAGGTACAGTGAGTATACAAAAGTCCGAAAAAATTTCCCAATATCTTCATCAAGATCAAATTCCCCATAAAGTTTTAAATGCTAAACACCATGACAAAGAAGCAGAGATTGTTGCTCAAGCGGGAAGAAAAGGCGCTATTACTATAGCGACTAATATGGCAGGTCGAGGAACAGATATTATTCTAGGTGGAAATCCTGAATTTTTAGCAGGAAAAAAACAAAAAGATGAACCGGATGCTTCTTATCAAGAAAGGCTCAATAAATTTAAAGATTTATGCGCCAAAGAAAGAGAAGAAGTTATTCAAGCTGGCGGGCTTTTCATTATAGGAACCGAAAGACATGAATCTCGAAGAATTGACAACCAGTTAAGAGGTCGCTCCGGTCGTCAAGGTGATCCGGGGGATTCTAAATTTTATTTATCTTTGGAAGATGATCTTATGAGAATCTTTGGCGGAGATAGAATGAAAAAAATGATGTCCACTTTAAGAATGGATGAAGATACTCCTATCACAGATCGTTTATTAACTCGCGCTATTGCGAATGCTCAGAAAAAAGTAGAAGGTCATAATTTTGAAATTAGAAAGCATTTATTAGAGTATGACAATGTTATGAATCAACAAAGAACAGCCATTTATAAACTTCGTAAAGAAATTATGCAGGGTGGAAAATTAGAGAGGATTTTTTTAGATCGTTTAGGAGATGTGATTTCTGAAAAATTAGATAATTTTGCTGGAGAAGACAAAAGAAAGGAACAATGGAACATAGAAGGATTGGAAGCTTTTTTAAAAAATACTTTTAATGAAGATATAAAATTTCCTTCTTTAGAAAAAATAAATTTAGACCAATTAAATCATGATGTAAAAAATTGTGTAAAAAATAAATTTGCACAAAAGAAAGAAGAACTTAAAGAGCATTTTGAACCTTTGATTCAGTTTTTGTTATTACAGACGATAGACGCTCGTTGGAGAGAGCATTTAGAAAATGTAGATCATTTGAGAGAAGGAATTAATCTAAGATCTTTTGCTCAAAAAGATCCTTTGATAGAATATAAAAAAGAAACTTTTAATATGTTTGAGTTTGTTAATTCTGCAGTTTCTAATGAGGTTGTTGAAAATTTCTTTAAAATTCAAATGAATACGGATTCTAAATTTGAAAGACAAAATCAAGACGCAGAAACTTTAATTTATAATGAAGAGGAAAAACAAAATTTTGATTTTTCTTCCAATGAAAATATGCAAAGACATCAAGATGATGGTGAATCTTCTTTAAATCGAGAACAAAGACGCCGGCAAAAAGCGCGTTCTAAAAAAACGAGAATAAAGATTTAATATGCAATGTCCCGTTTGTAATGAAAATTTAGAAATCTCTTCTGAAAATCTGGAAAAAGATTTTTATTATGATTGTCAAAATTGTCATTCCAGTCTTTTTTTTCAAAAGGGAGCATGCAAGGTTCTAGTAGAAAATTCTTTAAAAAAAAATAAGAATCTAGAGGAAGAAGAAGACAAGCTTGAACTTACAGAAGTCCCTGAATTATCAGTTGAACAACAAGTGGAAGAGCCTGAGGCTCCGCAAGAAGAAGTTGAGGCTCCTCAAGAAGAAGCTGTTTTTCAGGAAGAAGAAGCTGAAGCTCCTCAAGAAGAGCCTGAGATGGAATCTTTAGAAACTTCAGAAGATGAAAATTTGGAACAAGCGCGGCAGGAAGAGCCAAGTTTAGATCCTCCACTAAAGGAAGAGGCTCGCTTGAATTTAGATCCTCCCTCAGGAGAGGCAGCAGAATCTTTGGAAGATTTTTCTGAAGTTACAAATTATGGAAATGAATCAGGCCTGGGAGAAGAGGGAGTTTTTTATTACAATCTTACATTAAGTGAAATTGATTCAGAAGATATTCGCGCAAAAGTAAGCAGTATTTTATCGGACGATTTGCTTCAATTAGATTCTGAAAAAAATGATTTAAAAATAAAAAATGGAGTTTTAAAACTAGATGAAATATCCCCTGTTAAAGTCTTCGTTATTGTAAAATCTCTTATGGGACTACCAGTTAAAATTTTCTGGGAACAAAAATTAATTGTAGATAAAACTTAATGAGATTTTTGATTTTTCTTTATAAAATCAATCGCTTCTTTATATTCTTCTAAATTTTCAGATTCTTCTAATAATAAAAAGCGATCAGGATAAGGAGTATTTTTCCCACTTTTTAAAAAATGCCCTTCTTTAAAAATAACTGTTTTTGTATACTCTTTTCCTTTTCTTTTGAATTTATAAATCCAATGATCTAAACCTCTGATTCTTTTAATTTTAAAGGGGCTTCCTAATTGATCGATAACTTTTGATTTAGATGTGTAATAAGGAAGGCGATTGATTTTTTCATCCAAATGAGTGCAGCCTAACAAAAATACCACCCAGAAAAACCTTTTTAGAAGCATTAAATTTATTGTATATGTTTAAGTTTTACTAGGATGTAAAAGTTTTTCGTTTTACGACAAAAGTCTTAATATCAAAAGCTTGACCTGAAAGCACCTAGGAGTTATTGATGTTCTGAATGAAATCAAAAGACAACTCTTATAACAAAATTGGTTTTTATTTTTTCCTTGGAACTATGGCGTTTAGTTCCATTTGGGCTATGTATTATCTTTTGATTAATAATACTGTGGAATTATCAGAAATTTCTACATCTTCTCAAGCAGCAAATCCAGCCATTGAAGCGTTGACGGAACAAGAACAAGAAAAGCCTTGGGTTCAAGCAGAAAGCTTGGTGAATTATGGATCTAAAATCTATAAAGCTCAGTGTGCTTTATGCCATGGAGATAAAGGCTTAGGCAATGGAACTCCAGGGTTAATTCCCCCTCCTAGAAATCTTGTAGAAGGTCGTTGGAAAAGAGGAGGCTCTTCTAAAGCATTGTTTATAACCTTACAAAAAGGAATCCCAGGTGGCTCGATGGTTTCTTTTAAGCATTTACCAAAAGTAGATCGATGGGCTTTGGTTCATTATGTTCGCTCTATAACAAAAAATAAAGTTCCTGATAATTTAACAGAATTGGAAAGCTTTGGTCAGAAAGCTCTTTAATCTTTTTTTCTGCTTTTTTTGTTTCTATTCTTCTGCTTACAAAAGATCAGATAAGTATCTGGCTCATCAAGTTCCAAAAGATTTAAAAAATTTAGAAATCACAGAACACCAAGGAGATAAGCTTGATTTAAATCTCGTTTTTTCTAATGAAAAGTCAAAATCTATAACTTTAAAAAAATACTTTAATCAAACTCCAGTTTTAATGACTATCATTTATTATAACTGTCCCAGTTTATGTAACTTTCATCTCAATGGTCTTTTTACAGCATTGGAGAAAATCTCACTGAAATCGGGTCAAGATTATGAGTTTGTAGTTGTCAGCATGGACGCCTCTGAAAAGCATCCACTAGCTTTAGAAAAGAAAAACAATTATTTAAAAAAATTTAAAGTTTCTCCTCAAGGGATTCATTTTTTAACAGGCTCTGAAGCCTCTATTCAAAAATTATCCAAAGAAGTGGGTTTTGCTTTTCGTTGGGATGAGGAAACAGAGCAATTCGCTCACTCTCCTGTGGCTTATGTTTTAAGTCCAAATGGTATTATTTCTAAATATCTTTATGGAGTTGAATTTGAACCAAAAACTATTCGAATGTCTCTTATTGATGCTGGACAAAGAAAAATAGGAAATATTGTTGATAGAATATTGCTTTTTTGTTATCGATTTAATCCTGCTGAGAGTCGATACACTATTTATGCTTATAATATAATGAGACTCAGTGGACTTTTAACAATAATGTTATTAATATTTTTTTTAATTCCAGTTTGGTTAAAAGAAAAAAAGAGTAGGTCATAATGTTGAAATTATTTTTCTTTTCGAAAATGAGCTTTGGTGTTGCTGTTACAGATTATGTAGAGCGATTAGACCAATTAAATCATTTTTTAATGTTTACCAGCCTGATTGCTTGTTTATTTATTGTTATTGCTTTTGTTTATTTTGGCATTCGCTATCGTAGAAAATCTGATTCAGAGCAAGGTCATGCAAAAACATTTCATAATTCTATTTTGGAATTTTCTTGGAGTTTTATTCCTCTTATCATTTTTGGTGTTTGCTTTGTTTGGGGATGGATCCTTTATAGTGATTTAAAACATGCGCCTTCAGACAGTTTAGAAATTCATGTTTATGGACAAAAATGGAGTTGGAGTTTTGTTTATAAAAATGGTCGAAAAACTGTTAATGAATTAAAAGTTCCTGTAGGTCGCCCTGTAAAGCTTATTATGACTTCAAGAGATGTTATTCATAGTTTTTCTATTCCCTCTTTTAAAATCAAACAAGATGTCGTTCCAGGAATGTATACTTCGTTATGGTTTAAAGCGAATCGCGAGGGTCAGTTTTATGTATTTTGCACAGAATTTTGTGGTTCAGGTCATTCTACTATGATTGCTAAAACTCATGTTATGGAGGTAGAAGCATGGGAGAATTGGCTTAGAGATGACCCTAATAAAGGTTTAACTTTATCTCAAATAGGAGAAAAAACTTTTAAAGGTCGTTGTACAGCTTGCCATAAAATTACAAAAGAAAAATTCATTGGCCCAGGCTTAGCAGGGCTTTTTAATTCTCAAAGAAACTTAAATAATGGCAAAAGCGTTAAAGCAGACGCTAACTATCTAAGAGAATCTATTTTAAATCCAGGAGCTAAAATTGTATCAGGTTATCTGAATCAAATGACTCCTTTTGCAGGAATTTTATCAGAAGAAGAGTTGTCAGGTTTAATTGAATATATTAAAGGTTTGAAGTAGTAATCAAAGAAAGAGAGGACGCATGGCTAAAGCAAAAAATTATTTAAATTGGAAAAAAGGAATTTTATCTTGGTTATTTACCTTAGATCATAAAAGAATTGGAATTTTATATATGGTGACAGTTTTTTCTTTTTTTCTAGTAGGTGGAATTTTTGCTCTTTTAATGAGATTGGAACTTTTTAGTGTTGGCGAAACTATTATGAATTCCAATTTATACAACCATATTATGACTTACCATGGAGCTGTTATGATTTTTATGGTGATCATTCCAGGGATACCAGCTTTTTTAGGAAATTTTATTCTTCCTCTTCAAATAGGGGCTAAAGATGTTGCTTTTCCAAAACTGAATCTTTTGAGTTGGTACTGTTTAATTATAGGAGCTGGTGTGGCTTTACTATCTCTTTTTTTAGGAGGGGTAGATACAGGATGGACTTTTTATACTCCTTATAGCATTGAGAGCAATACAGCTGTGGTTCCTGTTGTTTTAGGAGCTTTCATTATGGGATTTTCTTCTATTTTAACAGGATTAAATTTCATTGTGACTATTCATAAATTAAGAGCTCCAGGGATGACTTTTTTTCGTATGCCGCTTTTTGTTTGGTCTCTTTATTCAACGGCCATTATTCAAATTTTAGCAACTCCAATTTTAGCGATTACTTTATTATTATTAATTGCTGAAAGAGTGTTAGGTATTGGAATTTTTGATCCACAAATGGGAGGAGATCCTATTTTATTTCAACATTTCTTTTGGTTTTATTCCCACCCAGCAGTTTATATTATGATTTTACCAGCGATGGGTGTGATTAGTGAATTGATAGCGGCGTTTTCAAGACAGAAAATTTTTGGATATAAAGCTATTGTGTTTGCAAGTTTAGGTATTGCAGCAGTGAGTTTATTTGTTTGGGGACATCATATGTTTGTCAGTGGTCAGTCAGAATGGGCAAATATTATTTTTTCAGGATTAACGATGCTTGTAGGTGTTCCTACAGCAGTTAAGATATTTAATTGGGTCAGTACCATGTATAAAGGTTCTATAAAATTTACGACACCAATGCTTTATGCGATGGGGTTTTTATTTTTATTTTTAATAGGTGGAGTAACAGGAATTATGTTAGCGACGATTGCTTTAGATGTTCATTTTCATGATACTTACTTTGTAGTCGCTCATTTTCATTATGTGATGGTCGGTGGAAGTATTATGGGAATCATGGGGGGATTTTATTATTGGTTTCCAAAAATGTTTGGTCGTATGTATAGCGAGCTTTTAGGCTCTATAAGTTTTGCTTTTATTTTTCTGGGTTTCAATATAACTTTTTTCCCGCAATTTATTCTAGGAGCTTCAGGAATGCCTCGTCGTTATTCTGATTATATAGCTCCTTATGAAACTTTGAATCAAGTTTCTACAGTTGGTTCTTGGTTAATAAGTGTAGGTTTTATTCTGGCTTTAATAACAATTGTAAGAGGTATTTTTAAAGGCCCTCTGGCTGGAGATAACCCATGGGGAGCAAAAACTTTAGAATGGAAAACATCATCTCCTCCTCCGCATGAAAACTTTTTAAAAACTCCTGTTGTAACAAAAGAAGCTTATGAGTAAAAAAAGAAAGAATTATCAACCCTTAGCTCATCATTTTAAAAATTATGAGCAACAAGCCTCTGCCGGAAAACTAGGTGTTTGGTTGTTTTTAGCAACTGAAATTCTTATGTTTGGTGGGTTGTTTGTAGGGTATTTAATTTATAAAACAGAATATGCAGATGTATTTCAAGCGGCTTCTCAATTTTTAGATTGGAAGAAAGGCTCTATCAATACTGTTGTTCTTCTTTTTAGTTCTTTCACAATGGCAGCGAGTATTTACTATGCTCAAAAAGATCAAATGAGAAAGTGTCAAGGGATGCTTTTGGTAACTATTTTTTGCGGACTTCTTTTTATGTTTATTAAGTATATAGAATATTCTCATAAGATAGAGATGGGAATTTTACCAGGTAAATTTTTTACTTATACAGGAGAAGGATTTGTAGAGGGCTTACCTCTTTATTTTTCTTTTTATTATTTAATGACAGGATTACATGCCAGCCATGTTATTATTGGCGTCTTTTTAATGATAGCTATGTTATATAAAACTTTTATTAACGAGATAGGGCCAAAACACTATATGCCTTTAGAATATGTTGGTTTGTTTTGGCATTTAGTAGATTTAATTTGGATTTACTTATTTCCCTTACTATATTTAGTGGAGTAAAAATATGTCAAAAAACCCCGAGATGAACATGAAAGATTACCTAAGAATTTTAATGATTCTTCTGGGGCTTACAGCTTTAACTGTAGGAGTTTCTTTAATAGATTTTGGAATATTCAATGCTCTTATAGCTATGCTTATTGCAACCATTAAAGGAGCTTTAGTTTTGTTATATTTTATGCATTTAAAATATGATGATAAAGTTTATTGGGTTATTTTTGGAAGTTCTGTATTTTTTGTTATTCTTTTTTATTTTCTTACAGAAGTAGATATGGTCACTCGTGTTCTAGAGAAAAGTACTTTATGACTTTATTAAAAGATTATAGTCGTCTTACAAAATTAGGCATTGTTGTTTTTGTGTTACTAACTGCGACAGCGGGTTATTTTCTATCTTTAGATAATATTTTTCTTTTTTCAAAAGAAAAATATCTCCTTTTTATCCTGGGTCTTTATCTAGTATCTAGCGGAAGTTTTGTTTTAAACCAATCTCAAGAGTGGAAGTTAGATCAAAAAATGGAAAGAACAAAAAGAAGGCCTATTGCTAGAAAGAGTCTTACTCCTTTTCAAGGTTTCGTTTTGTCTTTTACTATGATTTTGTTTGGAAGTTTTGTCATATTTTTAGTCAGCCCTCTGGCATCTTTTCTATCTCTTTTGACAGTATCTTTGTATAATGGTTTTTATACTTTATTATGGAAAAGAAGGTGGAGTCATGGAGCTGTTTTAGGTGCGCTTCCTGGAGCCTTACCTCCAGTGATTGGTTATTCTTTAGGGAATGAAAATCTTTTTTCAACAGAATGTGTTTATCTTTTTTTGCTTATGTTTTTATGGCAGATGCCACATTTTTGGAGTTTAGCCATTCGTTATAAAGAACAATATCAACAGGGAGGAGTTCCTGTTTTGCCTGTTATTTGTGGTGTTCAAAAAACTATTTATGAAATGGGTTTTTATATGATTGCTTATCTGGGCTTAGCTCTTATTTCTCCTCTTTTTTTAAGAGTAGGTCTTATGTATCTCCTTCTTTTAATTCCCTTAGTTTTAAAGGTTTTGTATGAGTTTTTTCATTATTCCAATTATCATAATAAATGGTTAAGATTTTTTCTTTGGATAAATATAAGTATCATTGTTTATTTATCGGTTCCTGTTTTAGATAAATGGTTTTTTGATTACTTGGTTTTTTAATCAAAATGCCGCATAAATCTTCTCTTGTTATACTAGGCTCAGGAGCAGGTTCTACAGCCCAATTTTTATGTCAAAAATTTCAATCCCAAGATCTCCCAGGGCAAATAGTATCTCTTATTACAGATAATTCTCATTCCCCTATCAGTTCCATTGCTAAAGAATTTAAAATCCCTTATCACTTTGTAGAGTTTAAAGATCTTGAAAAAGAAATTTGGGATAAAAATCTTTCCCAAGTTCTTTTAAGTTACCAACCTCAGTTGATTTTACTGGCAGGATTTTTAAAAAAAATTGGCCCAATGGTTTTAAATCAATTTAAAAATAAAATTATAAACTCTCATCCCGCTTTAATTCCTGAATTTTCAGGAACAGGTTGGTATGGATCCAGAATACATCAAGCTGTTATTGATCAAAAAAAGAAGACTACAGGAGTTACTATTCATCTTGTGAATCAAGATTATGATGCTGGTCGAATTCTACATCAAGAAACTATTAGTGTAGAAGAGGGAGAGACAGCTATAGATTTGGAAAGAAGAGTAAAAAAAATAGAAAAGGATGTTTATTTTAAAACAGTTCTTCAAATTATTTCAGGAAAAGTGATATTATAAATTAAGAGGTTTGTATTAAAAAGATTGGTATTACTTTTTTTAAAGGTTTTTGTATTGGGATTTCTATGGTGTTACCTGGCATTTCTGGAGGTACAATAGCTTTTGTTTTGGGGATTTATGAAAAGCTACTTGATGAGATTCAAAAGATACGCTTTAAACAAATAAAATATCTTTTAAACCTAGTTCATTTTAATAAAGAAGAAAGACTTAAAAATCGTGCTTTATTACTCGATTCACAAGATTGGTTTTTTATTTTTCCTTTGGTTTTGGGTTCTGCTTTTGCTATCGGATTTTTTGTTTTTATCATTCCTCCTTTTATAGCTAAATACTCTTTAGAATTTTATTCTATTATTTTTAGTTTGATTCTTATTTCACTATGGAGTCCTTTTAAAAAAATGAAAAAGAATTTAAAAACATTCTCCCTTTTATTTCTTTCCTTTTCTATTAATTTTTTAATTTTTTACATGTTTCAAGAATTTTCTATTGTTCAAAAACAAGCTTCTTTAGCTTTATTTTTACCCACTGGATTTTTAGTCGCTTCTACCTTGCTTGTACCTGGAATTTCTGGCTCTTATATTCTTATTTTATTAGGTCTTTATGAATCTCTTTTGATAGTTGTTAAGGATTTGAACTTGTTATTTCTGTCTTATTTTTTTCTAGGGGTTGTTCTAGGGCTTATAACCATGTCTCATTTGATGAAAAAGATTCTCCAGAAATACTTACATGAAACTTTATCTATTATTCTGGGTTTAATTCTAGGAAGTTTGTACAGTTTTTGGTCCTTTTTAGATGTTTCATTTCAAAATTGGTCTTTTTTTCAACTCAGTAATGCTTGGTTTTTAATGCCTTTTTTATTCTGCATAAATTATAAAATATTATATAGATGGTTTCAAAAAAAATTGGTAATATAGTAGATATGAGTTTAGGAAAAGGATTTATTATTTTCAGTCTATTTTTTAATCTAGGGTTATGGCAGGCCAAAGCTGATAAAAAATCAAAGCCTTCTTTAGAAGTCGCAACTCTTGCTGGAGGTTGTTTTTGGTGTGTTGAATCAGATTTTGAAAAATACAAAGCTATTGTTGAAGTCGTCTCTGGGTACTCTGGAGGTTCTAAAAAAGATCCAACTTATGCGGAGGTTTCAAGCGGAGAAACCAATTATATAGAATCCGTTCAAATCACTTATGATTCTAATCAAATTTCTTATTCTGAAATTTTAGATATTTTTTGGAGAGTTATTAATCCTACAGATAAAGATGGTCAGTTTGTGGATAGAGGTCACCAGTATAGTTCCGCTATTTTTTATCATAATGAGGATCAAAAAAAGCAGGCATTAAAATCTAAAGAAGAACTTCAAAAACAAGGACCTTTTAAATCCAAAATAGTAACAGTTATTCGCCCTTTTGAAAAATTTTATAAAGCAGAAGATTATCATCAAGATTATTATAAAAAAACTAAAGTAAGCTCTTTAAAATATAAATACTATAGGAATAATTCTGGTAGAGATCAGTTTTTACAAAAAAATTGGGCTTCTTTTAAAGATTTTAAAAATTTACCAAAAAAGGAATTGAGTTCGGTGAAAAATTTAATTGCTAAAATAAAAAGAGATTTTAGTTCTTTTATAAAACCTTCTCAAGAAGAGTTAAAAAAAGAACTCACGCCAATACAATATAAAGTGACTCAAAATGATGGAACAGAAAGAGCTTTTAAAAATGAGTATTGGGATTTAAAAGACGAAGGTATTTATGTCGATATTGTTTCAGGGGAGCCTCTTTTTAGTTCAGTAGATAAATACAAATCAGGGACAGGTTGGCCTTCTTTTAAAAAGCCAATTGATTCCAAATTCGTTGTAACAAAAGAAGATAGAAGCTTGCTTATGGCTCGTATAGAAGTTCGATCTAAGTATGGAGATTCTCATTTAGGTCATGTTTTTAAAGATGGTCCTGCTCCAACTTATCTTCGTTATTGTATCAATTCTGCTTCTTTAAGATTTATTCCTAAAAATAAATTAGAAAAAGAAGGATATGGTTCCTATTTAGATTTGTTCTAATCTTTTTAAAAAAATCTTTATTTCTATAAGATTTCATACTATGAAAAAGCATTATGAAATTTTCTGAAAATTTAGTTATTAAAAAATTTGGCGGAACATCTGTTGGTTCTTTAGAAAAAATAGAATTAATTGCTGATCGACTTTTAAAATCCTATCAACAAGGTCAAAAATTTATTGTTGTGATTTCAGCAATGTCGGGTGATACCAATCGTTTAGAAGAGATGGGAGAGAGCATTTACCCTGCTTACAGAGGCCTTTCTTACGATATGCTTATTTCTTCTGGGGAACAAGTTAGCCTTGCCCTTTTAAGTATGTCTTTGGAGAAAAGAGGTATCAAAACTTATCCTATGTTAGGTTATCAATTAGGGATTCATACAGATTCTTTTTTTTCAAAAGCAAATATACAGGCTATTGAAACAAAAAAAATAAAAAAAGTTTTAAAAGAAGGGGCTATTCCTTTAGTGGCTGGATTTCAAGGCGTGACTAAAGAAAAAGAAATCACTACATTAGGGCGTGGAGGCAGTGATTTAACAGCAGTTGCTTTGGCTGTTGTTTTAAAGCAAAATAGCTGTGAAATTTATACAGATGTTTCGGGAGTTTTAACAGGAGATCCTAAAATCATTCCTTCTGCTAGAAAAATTCAAGAATTAGGATTTTCTGAAATGATGGAAATGTCTGCTTTAGGAGCAAAAGTTTTACAAATCCGTTGTATAGAGCTGGCAGCTAAACATAAGATAAAAATTCATGTTCGAGATGCTTTTAAAGAGGAAGAAGGAACTTGGATTGTCGATAAGGAGGATTTTATGGAAGGCTCAGTAGTATCAGCAGTATCTCATGATTTAAATACTGTAATTATTAGAATTAAAAAAATACCTAATAAAGATCTAGATTTTCTTTCAAAACTTTTTAAACAATTAGGAGAGAAATCTATTTTTGTGGATATTATTTCTAAAACAGAAGTTTCTGGTCAATCAAGCTTATCTTTTTCTGTATCTAAAACAGATTTTAAAGATTGTTTAGATATTTTAAAACAATTAATCCCTACAGAAGATGTGAGTTTAATAGATAAAGTTTGTAAAATCTCTATTATAGGAGTTGGGATGTCTCATCACTCTGGAGTGGCGAGTAGATTTTTTTCAGTCTTTCAGTCTTTAGGAGTTCATTTACATCTTGTGACGACTTCTGAAATTAAAATCAGCGCCATTATTGATCAGGATCATCTTAAGAAAGTCGCTCAAGCTCTTCATTCAGAATTTCAATTATCAAAATAGGGAAAAACAATTGTTTAAGTATATAAAAGATCAATTAGTTTTAGAGCAAGGAGAATCTATTTTGCATCTAGAAGATCTGGCTCAAAAAGAAAAAACTCCTTTTTATATTTACGATTTAGAAGGTATGAAAGCCTGGTATCAGGAGTTTTTAAATCAAACTTCTGATCAATTAAAAGTTTATTTTGCAATGAAAGCAAATAGCAATAAACATGTTTTAAAAACTTTTAATTCCTTAGGAAGTGGAGTAGATGTTGTGTCCGGAGGAGAGGCTCGTCTCGCAGAGGAAGTTGGTTTTGCTCCTGAGAAAATTATATTTTCTGGAGTTGCTAAAAGTGAAGAAGAGTTAGAAATGGCTATCTCGAAAAATTTTTTTCAAATCAATGTAGAAAGTTTTGAAGAATTACAAAGAATTATTCAAATTTCTAAAAAATTAAAAAAGCAGGCAGTGATAGGGTTGAGATTAAATCCTAATGTAGATTTTGAATCTCATCCTTATATTAAAACAGGTTTAGTAGGCCATAAATTTGGAATAGATAAACAGGATTTGCCTCAAATTTTGCAACTCATTCGATTGCATAAAAAAGAAATTCAATTCCAAGGTTTAAGCATGCATTTAGGATCTCAAATTTTTGATTTAAACCCCTTGTATCAAGCGATAAGAAATATAAAGAATATCTTTGAAGATTTAAAAAAAGAATTTATATCTTTAAAGGTTTTAGATATTGGTGGTGGTTTAGGTGTTGATTATAGTAAAAAAGATTTTGAAAGTGATAAATTACTTTTAAAAAAATTTGGAGAAAATTTTCAAACTCTTTTTACTGGGTTTCCAGGAGAGATTTTGATAGAGCCAGGAAGATTTTTAGTCGCTCGATTTGGCCTTCTTTGTTCAAAAATAGAGTATGTGAAAAAAACTTATAATAAAAAATTTATTATTTTAAACAGTGGAATGAATCATTTTTTAAGGCCTGCTTTGTATAAAAGTCGCCATAGAGTCCTGCCTTTTTCATTAAATTTTAATCAGAAAAGTGAGTTTTATGATGTGGTAGGGCCTATTTGTGAAACAGGAGATACCTTTGTTGAAAAATATCCTTTAACACCTGTCAAATCGGGAGATTGGCTAGCGATCGCTGATGCAGGAGCTTATGGTTATGTAATGTCTAATTCTTATAATCTGCAAATTCCTGTAAAAGAAATCTGTTTTAAATCAGGAAAGAAACTTTAAAAAAAGCAGCTATTGCCCGAATTATTTGTAATAAATTCACTTTTTCTGTATTTTTTTGGACAATTTTAGAGTTTTATAATATAAAAATCTTCAAGGAATTGAAAACAAATAACAAAGAGGAGAGATTATGAAAAATGTATTAATATCAATTGTTTTTTTAAGTTTAATGCCTATGCTTTCTCAAGCAAGAGCAGTTAGACCAAAAAGCGTAGTTAAAAGCCCAAAAAAGGCTTTTCAATTAAATCCAAAAACCAAACAAATTTTAGGAGCAAGTGCTGTTATTTTAAGTTCTGGTGCTTTAAGTGGAGAAGTTTGGTCTTCTGTTAATCACGATCTTGGAACTTCATCTATGGGAAAAGATACAGAGCAAACAGTTAATAATAGTTTTAATCACTTAGCGGAAGTGGCTTATAAAAAAGATGGTGAACTTACTCAAGAAGGAATTGATAGTTTAGCAATGGCTATTACTAAATCTGCAAATTGGGATTCATTAACTAGAAACAATGTAGAAAATTTTGTATCTGGTCTTCGAGATGGTATTTCTTCAGAAGAAGCTAATAAATTAAAAGAAGTAAAAGAAAACTGTCGTATTTAAAAATTTAAAATTTTACAATTAACAAATAAACCTTTCTGAAAAGAAAGGTTTATTTTTGCTTATAGAAAGGAAGCCCCTGGAGGATATATTTTTTTATCTCTTTAGGAGATTTTTTTATAAGTATTTTTATATATCTTAAGGCTTCTTTTTTAACAGCAGTATAGTTTTGTACCAACTCTAAAAACTCTAAAGTCAGCAGCCATGCACCCTGCTTTTTTACTGGTTTTAATAATTGATTGAATAATTGCTCCTGCTTTTTGGAAGGTTTTTTATTTTTGAGTCCCTCGATTTTTTTATAAATTTTACATACTTGTTTTTGTCTCTTAGTATATCTTTTATGAGGAACTTTAGAGGGTTTAAAATCATCTTTTATTTTGCAAGATCTAGAATCTGCCACTCCTGAAAACACAGATTTTATCCCTGTCCCTGTTATCAAATCAAATAAACCCCAACTAGGATGAAAAAGAATTTTATTTCCTTTTTTAACAAGACAATTTTTAAAAGTAATAATTAATAGATGATTATCTTTTCTTAAAAATTTTATAACCTCTCCCTCGAGATGAATATGGTTTTCAAAACATAAGTGAGCTTTTTTGCCTAGGATTAAACCTTCTTTTTTTAAATTTTGATGATTCCATAAATGAAAAGGTTTTTTATTTTTTGAAATGATTCTCAAAGGAGTGCTATAGCCATGACTATGATAAGATTTGCCATGCCCAGACAGTTGTTTATTTTTATAAGAAATTTGACTAGGTCCTGATAGTTTTAGAAATACTATATTCTTTTTATAAGTAAGCATGTCTTCAACAATACCAGAGAGTTGTAGATGATTATCAAATTCAACGGTATTAATAGTTTTAGATTTTATAGCTTGTTGGGTGCCATAAATACCACCTCTTTTCCAAGAAAGAGTTTCGGTAATTTCATTTAAAACCTCTAGAAGATGAGAGAAATTTTTAGCCACAAAATATTGTGGCTGTACTTTTGTAATATCAAAAGGATAATTTAAACAATCTTTGCTTAACCATAGTTTTTTTGTTTTATTAATTCGATGAGCTTCTTTAATAGAGGAAATCAGGCCTGCTCCATAAATTTTAGGATTTTTTAAATCTCCCATCAATCCGTATTCTGAAGTCCACCAAATAAATCGAGAGAGATAAGAAGATTCGCTAATATAAGAAATATTTTTTTGAGTTAATTGTAATTTTTTAAGAGCTTTTTTTATTTGGAGATTTGTAGATTTAGGATTTTCTTTTAAATCACTTAATTCTCTAATCGCTAGATATAAATTTCGATCTTCAATACTGGAAATTGATTTCAATACTGTTTTTGCATATTGCTTAAGAAAGTCACTGTATTTTTTATGAATCAAAAAAGGAACATGTCCTGCGGCTTCATGAACAATATCGGGTGCTGGAGTATAAGAAATGTGGTTGATGGATCTTATTTCAGAAGCAATAGGTAAAATACCATTAAGTTGAAATTCCATAAAAGCTTTAGGAGGTATAAATCCACTAACAGTAACAGCTCTCCATCCCAGTTTTTTTAATTGCTTATTTATATTTGAAATTCTGGGTATTTTTTCAAAAGTGATATCTGTTCTTTTCATTCCTGACAGACATCCTTTTTGCCCATAAAGAGACATTGAGTGCTGGATGCCTTTCATAATATATCTCCAAACAGCTTGGTCTTCTGGTGTGTATTTTTTGTAATTTTGAGGAACTAAGTATTTTTTGAGATGTCTTGGTATTTGAAAAAACATTATCTCTCCCTAGGATTAGTATAAAAACGAGGCATTAAAAAATAAAGATAAATCTTATTTTAACCATGTCCTTGCATTAAAAAAGGCTCATATTCTGGTTCTTTTTTTTCAAAGTCTTTATAATTTATAAAGTAATCTTCAATTTTTTGCATAACTTGCTTTGAGTCTTTTTCTAAAAATAGATTTTTTCTAAATTCAGTAGAATCAGGAAAACCTGCAGAGAACCAAGCTGCAAATTTTTTCATTTGTAATAAAAAGACCCGTTCATCATAAAAATTTTCTAAATGGACCTTTAGTTTTAAAATAATAGATAAATAATCTTTATTAATTTTATCATCCTTTTTTTGAAGCTTGTTAAGGGATTCTAAAAAGATCCAAGGATTATTTAAACAGCCTCTTCCAATCATTATTCCATCACATTGACTAAACTTTAAAGCTTCTTGAGCTTTTAAAGCAGAAGTTATATCTCCATTTCCTATAATAGGTAAGGGAGATGTTTCTTTTATTTTTTTTATATAGTTCCAATCTGCTTTTCCAGAATAAGCTTGAGCTCTTGTTCTTCCATGAATAGTCATCCAAGAAAAGCCTTCATTGTAAGCCAGATGAGCCACTTGATCTGCATTGAGATTTTTTTCATCCCATCCTGTTCTTATTTTTAAAGATAAAGGTAGGGAGCAATTTTTTCTCATAGTATTTAGAATTTTAGAAAGAGAATTTAAATCTTTTAAGAGAGCAGATCCAGCTCCCTTTTTAACAATTTTATTAACAGGACATCCCAGATTTAAATCTATAAAATCTGGCTGATATTCTTCTTCAAGTTTTTGAACCGCTGTTTTAAATTTTTCAGGATCTTCTCCAAAAATTTGGATTCCAAGAGGTCTTTGAATCTTATCATATTTCATAAGTTGTTGTGTTTTGTTATTATGATTTTCAAGAGCTCTTACAGAAATAAGTTCTGTAGTTATAATTCCACAACCCATTTCTTTCATAAAGCAGCGAAAGGGATGATCTGTTACTCCTGCCATAGGAGCCAGAAAAAAAGGGTTTTCTTTTTTTATATAGTTTGCAAGATTTATAGGTAAGGAGACCATTTTGGAGATTTGTAATTATAGCGATCAAAAGTAATTCTTTCAATAGAAAGATCATCAACATTCATTATATAGAGTTGATAGGTTCCCGATAAATCACTAGTAAAAACGATGAATCTTCCATCAGGAGAAAAGCTAGGAGATTCGCAGTTAGCCCATGTTCCGTTGGATCTTTTTAAGCTTGTTAACCTTCGCAAACCGGTTCCATTAGATCGAACAGTAAACAAATCAAATCTTTTATTAGATTGGCCAGAAAAAACAATCTCATCATTTTGAGGATTCCAATCGGGAGTAGAGTTGTGATGTCCAGCAAAAGTAATTTGTTTTATCTCTGATCCTGCTGCTTTCATAGTATAAATCATTGTTTTTCCATTTCTATCTGAAGAAAAAGCAATCCATTTCTTTTTAGGGTGAATAGAAGGTTCTACATTAATAATACCTGGAGGTCCTTTTGTAATCGGCTTGATAGAAAGAGAGGAAAGATTAATTTTAAAAATATCCATAAACCCTATTCCTGAGCTTAAAGTGATTAACATGTCTTTTCTATTTGGAAAAAAATCAGCTCCTAAATTTGCACCTTTTCTATTGGATAAAAGTTTAATTTTATTGCTGGATAAATTTAAAAGAAAAAGAGCTGTCATTCGTCTTTTTAATTTTGTGTTATAGACAAAAGCTGTATAAGAAATATTTTTTCCATCTTTAGACCAAGAAGGCGAAAGAACAATAGATCTATGGTAGCTTAATCTTTCCTTTTGACGACCATCCCAATTCATAAGAAAAAGCTCTTTTTTAGATCGAGAAACATTTCTAATGCTTGCAATTTTTGTTTTAAAGATTCCTTTTTTTCCACTTAATTTTTCTACGATATCATTTGAAAGTGTATCTATTAATGATTTAGCTTTCGATTTTTTGGCTTGATATCTTTTTTGAAAAACTTTTTTTTGTGAATTAATATTATAAAAGGATATATCTAGAATTAAACGAGAATTTTCAGTAGAGTAGGAACCAAATAAAAGAAAATCAGCTCCACTTAATTTCCAATTCTTCCAACGAAATCCACGAGCATCTTCAGGGTAAGGACGAGAGGAAACTTCTAAAGGGTTTTCAATAAAAGCTTTTTTAGATAATATTTTAAAATAACTAGAAAATTTTATATTTGTATGGAGATCTTTATTAAGATTTTTTTCTAATTTTAAATCTCCTTTTTGAGTCGTGGTATTTTTTGAAATAAAAGGAGAAAGAGCAATGATGCTTTTTTCAACTTTAGGAGAATCAATATTGATATAAATTTTACTAAAGCAAAGGTTTGAAAAGAAACAAAGGATTAAGAGCAGATTTTTTTTAAGAAGAAACATTTAAAATTTATTGTATAAAATCCCCGTCATTACATCAAATGTTTCTTGATAGAAACAGCTTCATTATTGTTTAAAAAAAATCTAAGAGGCCAATAACAAGCTTCTTTATGAGGGGAAAGGCCTATGCGCATATCAGTAGAAATATCATTTTCTGAGACTTTTTCTCCTTGTTCTATATAAAGATCCGAGGAAGATGATAAATCGATTCCATTAAAATTCTTTGTAATGTCTAAAGCTTGGCATAATTTCCCTGGCCCATTTGTAAGCTGTTCAAGATCCAGTTTTTTTCTATTTTTTTTCATAATTTCCAATCCTTCAATAGGCTCTAAGGCCCGAATAAGGACAGCTTCAGGCTCCTGTTTTTTGGCAGTTACTATGTTAAAACAATGATACATTCCATAAGTGAAATAAATATAAGCATGCCCTCCTTCAAGATACATAGTTTTTGTGCGATCAGTATAAAGACCATTATAGCTATGACAACAAGAGTCTTGGATTCCTAAATAAGCTTCAGTTTCTACAATTTTTCCTCGAAGGAACAAATTGTTTTTTATTTTTCTTATTAAATAGCAGCCTAATAATTGCCTTGCTACTTCAATAGTGTCTTGAGTAAAAAAACTTTTTTTTAACGGATTCATGGACTATATTAAAAAAGGAGTTTTTATTTATGTCGAGTCAAATTATTATAAATCCTTCTTGGAAATCAAGATTGATTTCTGAGTTTAATAAATCTTACATGAAGAATTTAAGATCTTTTCTCGATGATGAGCTAAAGAAGAAAAAAACTATTTATCCTAAGGAAAATGCCAGATTTCGAGCTTTAGATATCACAAGTTTTACAAATGTCAAAATTGTTATTATAGGTCAAGATCCTTATCATGGCCCTAACCAAGCTCATGGTTTGAGTTTTTCTGTTCCTTTAGGGGTGCCTATACCGCGATCCCTTTTGAATATTTACAAAGAAATCAAGGAGGATTTAGATATTCCTATATCGATGCATGGCTGCTTGGAAGAATGGGCCAGACAGGGTGTTCTATTGTTAAATAATACTTTAACAGTAGAAGCGGGAAAAGCAGGTTCTCATAGAGGCAGGGGTTGGGAGCAATTTACAAATCAAATTATTCATATTCTTAATACAGAAAAGGAGAACTTAGTTTTTATTTTATGGGGAAAGGCTGCTCAGGAAAAAGGAAGTTTAATAGATTCAAAAAAACATTGTGTTTTACAATCTGCTCATCCTTCGCCCTTTTCAGCAGATAGAGGTTTTTTTGGATGTCGTCATTTTTCAAAGGCTAATCATTATTTACAATCAAAAGGAATAAAACCTATTGATTGGTCTGCTCATTTGATAAATGATAAAACAAAGAGGCCAGCAAAATGAAAATTTTTTTTATCTTTAGTTTTATTTTTTTTAATCCCTATGCTTTTTCTTCAAGTTTAATTTATTGCTCTGAATCTAATCCTGATTATTTTAATCCTCAAATGTCTATTAGCGGGACTACTTTTAATGCCAGTACTTTTCTTTATGATCGACTTTTGAAATTTGATTTAAAAAAAGGAGTCGTTCAGCCTCATCTCGCTGAGCGTTGGTCTCTTTCTAAAAATAAAAAAACCTATACTTTTTATTTAAAAAAAGGTGTTTCTTTTTCTCATCAAAAAGACTTTAAACCCACTAGATTTTTCGGAGCGGATGATGTGCTATTTACTTTTAATCGTCAAAGATTAGCTTCACATCCTTATCATCAAGTGAATGGAGGAGGTTATAAATATTTTAAATCTCTTAACTTGCAAAATCTTCTGGTAGATATTAAAAAAATAAATCAGCATAAAATCCAGTTTGTTTTAAAAAAACCTTCCCCTCTTTTTTTACAATATTTAGCTATGGAATTTTCTGTTATTCTTTCTAAAGAGTATGGAGATTGGTTAATGAAAAAAAATAAAAAGAGAGATATTGATTTTAAACCAGTAGGAACAGGCCCTTTTGTTTTAAAAAAATATGTAAAAAGTAATTTAATAAGATATGAAAGAAATAATAAATATTTTTTAGGCCCTGCTTCGTTAAATAAAATTATTTTTGCAATCACTCCCGATCCTACAGTTCGTTTTCAAAAACTAAAAAGAAAAGAATGTCATATTATATCTCATCCTCAACCAACAGATCTTCCTTTAATGAAAAAAAATAAGGAGATAAAAGTTGTTCAAAACACAACTTATAATCTGGCTTATTTAGGGATGAATGTAGAGCATCCTATATTAAGGAAGGTTAAAGTAAGACAAGCCATTGCTCATTCTTTGAATCGTCCCTTTTATATAAAAGCTATTTATAAAGGAATGGGGCAATTAGCGCATACTCCTCTCCCTCCCAATTTATGGGGCTATAATAAAAAAATAAAGAGTCCTAGTTATAATATTCAAAAAGCAAAAAAACTTTTAAAAGAAGCAGGTTATGAAAAAGGTTTTGATATTGATCTTTGGACTTTACCTGTGTCTCGTCCTTATAATCCCAATGGAAAAAAAATGGGAGAGCTCATGCAATCTGATTTAAAAAAAGTAGGTATTCGTGTAAAGCTTAAAACTTATGATTGGTCTACTTATATTTCCAAAGCCATTAAAGGAGAACATGCTTTAATTCAAAGTGGTTGGATTGCAGATATGGGAGATCCAAGTAACTTTTTATATGTATTGCTTTCTTGTAAGTCGGTATCTTCTGGTTCTAATTTATCGAGATGGTGTGATAAAAATTATGATCAAGTTGTGAATAAAGCTATTGAATCTTTTGATAAAAAAAGGAAGATAAAACTCTATAAAAAAGCTCAAGTTATTTTTAATCAACAAATGCCTTTTGTGCCTTTAGTAAATTCTTATAGTTTTACAGCGATGTCTCCTAGGGTTAAGGGTTATGTTTTACCGCTTTTTGGTTCAGAAGAATTTTATCCTATTTCCATTTCTCCTTAATTAGTTTTATGAAATCTTTTTTAATTCGTAAACTCTTATACATTTTACCAACTTTATTTACAGTTACTGTTGTTACCTTTAGCTTGCTTTATGTAACTCCAGGAGATCCTGTTCAACTTCTTTTAGGAGAAAGAGGAGCATCTGTAGAAGCCGTTCAAGAAATGAGATCTCTTCTGGGTTTAGACAAGTCTATAGGGAAGCAATACCTCCTGTTTTTAAAGTCTATTTTTCAAGGTGATTTTGGTCATTCTATTGTTACAAGCGAATCCGTTTCAAAAGAATTTTTTTCTTATTTTCCAGCAACTTTTGAACTTACTTTTTTTGCTTTATTATGGGCTTTTATTCTGGGCATTCCTTTAGGGGTTTTTGCAGCTTTTAAAAAAAATACCTTACTAGATCATTCCATTATAGGTTTATCTCTTTTTGGATTTTCTATGTCTATTTTTTGGTGGGGAATCATGCTTATATTAATATTTTCTGTGGGTTTAGGAATAACTCCTGTTTCAGGAAGAGTCAGTGTTTTGTATGATATACCTTTTGTTACAGGTTTGTACTTGATAGATTCTTGGTTTTCTGAAGATGGTAAGCAGGCTTTCCTAAGTGCTTTAAATCATCTCTTACTTCCAAGTTTAGTTTTGGGAACTATACCACTTGCTTTTATTGTAAGAATGACTCGCTCTAGTGTATTAGAAACTTTATCTAAGGATTTTATTAGAACTGCAAAAAGTAAGGGACTTAGTTTTTATCAAGTTTTTTTTCATCATGCTTTTGTTAATGCTTTAGTGCCTATTATAACAGTTATTGGTTTTTTAGTTGGAACTTTATTAACAGGAGCTATTTTAACTGAGACAGTTTTTTCTTGGCCAGGAGTGGGTCAATGGCTAGTCCAAGCTGTTTTATCTAGAGATTATCCGGTCATTAAAGGAGGAGTGCTATTAATTTCTTTTATAATTATAGGGATCAATATGATGATTGATATTATTTATACTCAAATAGATCCTAAAATAAGAGATCTTCTTTTAAAAAAGGAAGTTATAAAATGAAATCAAAAAATACTTTTCAAGCTACTTTTTTAAAAATAATTCAAACATTAAAAAAAGATAAAATATCTTTAATTTGTTTTTGTGTGTTTTTCCTTATTTGCTTTTTATCTTTAACCTCTTCTTGGTTTTTAAAACATTCTCCTAATCAGATTTATGAAGAGTATTTAAATCTGCCTCCTATTTGGAAAGAGGGAGGGAATAGTTCTTTCTTATTAGGAACAGATGATTTAGGTCGCGATTTTATGTCTCGGTTATTCTATGGTGGAAAAATTTCTTTAATGGTTGGTTTTTTAGTTATGATCATTTCTCTTTTCTTTGGTTGTTTGTTAGGAGTTATTGCAGGTTATTTTAAAAAAATGGATCCTTTTATTATGGGAATGATAGATACTTTAATGTCTTTTCCCGGAATACTTATTGCTATTATTGTCATAGCTGTTTTAAGCCCTAGTCTTTTCAATGCTTGTATTGCTGTTAGTGTTATGTCCATCCCTCCTATGTTTCGTTTAGTAAGAAGTCTTGTATTGAGAGAAAAGGGTCAGGATTATGTTCAGTCAAGTATCAGCTTTGGAGCTCATCCTTTTCGAGTTATTTTTTATCATATTTTACCTAATAGCTTTGGGGAAATATCTGTTCAAGCTATTCTGACTTTTAGTGAAGGTATATTAAGTGTCGCTGCTTTGAGTTTTTTGGGTTTAGGAGCTCAACCTCCACTTTCCGAATGGGGATCTATGATTGCTGATGGAAGAGCTTACATAGAAAGTTCTTGGTGGTTAGTTACATTTCCTGGTATTTGTATTTTAGTTTTAATTTTATGTATTAATATTCTAGGAGAAAGGCTAAGAGATGTTTTTGATACTAAATGGATGGAGATTCCTTAATGATAAAAAATAATAAATATCTAATAAAAATATCAGCCTCTGGAAATAAATTTCTTGTGGCTGACTATAGATGGTTTGATGCAAAACTTATGGATTTTTTGCCCCCTTATAGTTGTTTAATTGAACAGCCTTTTAAAAACTTTGAAGAATTATCTCAAAAATCTCAAGAAGAGAGATCCTTTTTTTTGAAAGAGATTTTTTCTTTAAAAGAGTTTAAGGATTCCGATGGCCTTATTGTTTTTAAAGATTCTAAAAATTTAATTCCTCATTATGATTTTTATAATAAAGATGGTTCTATGCCAGAAATGTGTGGCAATGCATCTTGTTGTTTAATAGATTATGGCAGAAAGACAAATTTAAATTTTGAAAATTTTCAATTAGGACAATTTTCTATAAAAGCAATGAAAAACTTTCAAGGGGATTGGTCTATATCATTATCTAAAAACTCTATAGTTAAATCCTCTTTATTTTTTTCCTATAAAGGCAAAGAATATCCTTACTCATTTGTAGTGTCAGGAGTTCCTCATGCTGTTTTAGAATGGGAATCTGATTTTCAAAAAGAAGATTTAAAACCTCTTGCTCAAGCTATGAGATACAATAAAAAATTCCAAGAAGAAGGCATGAATGTTTCCTATTATAAAATAGAAAAAGATAATTATTTAAAGGGTATAACTTTTGAAAGAGGTGTAGAAGATTTCACTTTAGCGTGTGGGACAGGAGCTTTATCTATTGCCACTGCTTTTGTTCGCTCTTCTAAAGGTCGTCACTTTAAAGAAGTATTTATTGATATGCCAGGAGGTCAACTTATTGTAGATCTTCGAGGAGATTCCCCATTGTTAAAGTCTTCAGTAAAATGGGGGTATTGAAGATTTCTAAAAAGAATTAATTGTTGAAATATTTTTATAAATGTATTATTTCAATAATCAAATGTCTTTAGAATATTATCCTTTGAAAGTTATTAAAAAACAGCAAGAAACAAAGAATAGCTATTCTTTTTATTTTTCTGTTGCTAAAGAGCATGAATCTATTTTTTCCTATAAAACATCTCAGTTTCTAACTTTTAAATTTTCTATCAAGGGGAAGGATTACTTGCGAAGCTATTCGCTTTCCTCTTCTCCTTTTTTAGAAGAGCCCTTACAGACTTCTGTTAAAAGAGTCGAAGGGGGAATAGTTTCTAATTATATGATTGATTTTGTTAATGAAGGAGATGAGATTTTATCACAAAAACCTTTAGGGAATTTTTTTACGCTTCCTAAAACTTTAGATAATAAAAATTATATTTTATTTAGCGCAGGCATTGGCATTACTCCGTTATTTTCAATTTTAAAAACAGCTTTACAATCTAATCTTTGTAAAAAAATGTTTTTAATTTATTCTAATAAAAAGGAAGATGATATTTTGTATAAAAAATCTCTTAATCAATGGCAGGAAAAATATCCTGATACTTTAGAAATTCAATATCTTTTATCTGAAAAAGGAGCGAGATTAGACTCCCAAAAACTATCTAAGGTTCTGGAAAAATTTTCATTAAAAGACAGTTTATTTTATTTATGTGGCCCTAAAGATTATATGAATTTTATTAGTGATACTCTTTTAGAAAAAGGCTGCTCTTCTGCATGTATTTTTAAAGAAGATTTTAATGTTGTTCCTGTTTTAGGACCTAAACCCGATAAGTATTCTGTTTTTTTTGAAAAAGGATATGCTGTAGAAGAAGAGCCTAAAATTTTAAAAGCGACTTTAAATGGAGAAGACATTGAAATAAATATGAATCGTGAAAAATCTCTTTTAGAACAGCTTTTAGATCAAGGGCATAATGTTCCTTTTTCTTGTGCATCAGGGTCTTGTATGACTTGTATGGCTAAGCTCAAAGAAGGTAAGATTTTTCAATTAGAAGAAGGTATTTTAGATGAAGAAAATATTGAATCTTTAGAGATGCTGACTTGCCAATGCTATCCTCTTTCTAAAAAAGTTGTTATAGATTATGATGATTTATAAATTTATTTTTATAAAATATTGCCTTTAAATTCTTTTTGTGTTTTTTTTAATTTTAATATGTCTGATTTAAGAAAAATTACTGTTGCTCATGGAAATGGAATTGGTCCTGAAATTATGGATGTCGCATTAGATATTCTTAAAGCAGCAAAAGTACCTTTAGAAATAGAAGAAGTTAAAATTGGTGAAGAAGTTTATAAAGCAGGTAACCTCGCAGGAATTGAAGATAAAACTTGGGAATCTCTTCATCGAACAAAAGTTTTTTTAAAAGCTCCTATCACAACACCTCAAGGTGGAGGGTATAGAAGTTTAAATGTTACAGTTCGAAAAAGTTTAGGCCTTTATGCTAATGTGCGTCCTTGTGTTTCTTACTATCCTTATTTAGACACCAAACATCCCAAAATGGATCTTGTTATTATTCGTGAAAATGAAGAAGATCTTTATTCTGGAATTGAATATCGACAAACTCAAGAAGTGTATCAAAGTTTGAAGCTTCTTTCTTATAGAGGATCTTCAAAAATTATTAAATATGCTTTTGAATATGCCAAACAAAATAATCGCAAAAAAGTAACTTGTTTTACTAAAGATAATATTATGAAAATTTCTGATGGAATGTTTCATAATAGATTTGAAGAAATATCTAAAGAGTATCCTGATATTGAAAGTGAACATTGGATTGTAGATATTGGAATGGCTAAGGTTGCTGATTCTCCAGAACAATTTGATGTTATTGTACTACCTAATCTTTATGGAGATATCCTTTCGGACATTACCGCTCAAATTACAGGTTCAGTAGGTTTGGCAGGTTCATCTAATATAGGTGGAGAGTATGCTATGTTTGAAGCGATCCATGGTTCTGCTCCTAGAAGAGCAGGGCAAAATTTAGCAAATCCTTCAGGGTTGCTGTTAGCGGCTGTTCAAATGTTAGTTCACTTAAATTTTAACAAAGAAGCAACTATGATACAAAACGCTTGGTTAAAAACTTTAGAAGATGGAATTCATACTTATGATATTTATAAAGAAGGTGTCAGTCATGAAAAGGTTGGAACTAAAGAATTTGGTAAAGCAGTTATAAAACGATTTGGAGAAAAGCCTAAAAATTTAAATCCAGTGTCCTATCAAAAAACCAAATCTCAAGATTTAAAAACATTAGAATCTCCTAAAGAAAAAAAGGAACTTGTTGGCGTGGATGTCTATATAGATGCTAGGGTAGATAAAATGGAAGATTTTGTTAAAAAAGTAAAATCGAAAGAGACAAAACAATTAAAGTTAAATTCTGTGTCTAGTCGAGGTTTAAATTTTTGGCCAGGTGCGGAACCTCTTTCTGATAAATCAGATCATTGGCGCTGTCGATTTTCCTCTCCTGACACATGCGTTGATCCACAAGAAATTATAAATTTATTATCTCAATTCCTAAAAGAAAATATGGATTTGATCAAGACAGAAAATCTATACAATTTTAATGGGAAACCAGGTTACTCTCAAGCTTCTAAAAATTAAAAAACAATAAGAGTGAATTCTAAATTAAGTTATAAAGAAGCTTTAAGTCTTTTAAGATCAGGAGAAGTTGTTGCTGTACCTACAGAAACTGTTTATGGTTTAGCAGGTCGAATTGATCAATTAGAAACTTTAGAAAAGATTTTTTCTTTAAAAAAGCGCCCTCCTATTAACCCTCTGATTGTTCATTGTCTGGATATTTTTCAAGCGAAACAATGCGTTTCAGGAGAAACTGAATTTTTAGAAACTTTATGGAATTATTTTTCACCAGGGCCTTTAACGATTGTGGCTTCTAAAAACAAGAAGATTTTACCAATAATTACAGCAGATCAAGAAACAGTAGCTCTTAGAATTCCTAAACATCCTTTATTGAGAAAATTATTAAAAGATTTGGGGCAGCCTTTAGCCGCTCCAAGCGCTAATTTATATACAAGGTTAAGCCCTACAAAAGCAGAGGATGTCATCAATAATTTTTCAGGGAAAGTTTCTGTTTTAGATGGGGGAGAGTGTGAGATTGGTTTGGAATCTACAATTATTAAACCAGATTTAGAAACAAAGACTCTTTTTATTTTAAGACCTGGAGTTATTACAAAAAAGGATTTAGAGATTTTCTTAGAGGATCAAGGCTTGAATTTTGTTGTTAAAGATAAAAAAGAAAATTCTCAACCAGGATCACAAAAGGAACACTATAAACCTAAGGTTCCTTTAATTATTGTGGAAAGCAAGAAAGAGGACCCAGAAATTAGATCTTTTTTAAGTGATAAATATCCGGCTTCTTTTTTAAAAAAATTACCATTAGAAAAACCACCTCATCTACTGGCTCGTTACCTTTATTCTGATTTAAGAAAATTATCTGAAAATGATAAGAATATTATTTTTGTTATAAAAAATAAGAATCAAAGCGGAGAAATTTGGGAAGCGATTTGGAATCGTTTAGAAAAAGCATCTTCTGCTAGATTTAATCTAGCATAATTAAGCTAGGCTCTTCTATTCGATTTACAAAAGATTTCAAAAATCGAGTTGCAGTCGCTCCATCTATGAAGCGATGATCACAAGTTATAGAGAAATTAATAAAAGGTTGTTCTTCAAATTGAGATTGTGAATTTTGTACAACTTGTGGATACATTCGATAAATTCCTAAGATAGCAACTTCAGGAGGGTTGATAATAGGTGTTCCAGAAATACCTCCAATGCTTCCAATATTAGTAAGAGTTATGGAAGCTCCTCTTAAATCTTCTCTTTGTATTCGGTTATCTTGCATTTTTGTCTTAATATTTTTTATTTCTTTTATAATATCTAAAAGACTTTTATCTGCCAGATTTTTAATAACAGGAACGATAAGTCCTTGTGGCGTATCTATTGCAATTCCAATATGAATAGATTTTTTATAAACCAATTCTTTTTTATGGGGATCATAACTGCTATTAAAAACAGGAAATTCTTTTAATCTAGATGCAATCGCTTTTATAAAAAAGGGAAGATAAGTAATTCCTATATTTTTAGATCTTAACTTTTCTTTAAATTGTGAGCGAATCTTAACAAGATGTTTTACATTCGCTTTTTCTATAATTGTAAAATGAGGAATTGTAGATTTAGAAGATGTCATAGTTTCAAACATGATTCGTTTGATTCCTGTCAGAGGTTCTCTTTTTAGTTCTTCTTCATTTCCTATATCTAAAGATGTCGCTTTTGAAGTAAAGGCCCCATGAGTTTGTGTTTGAGAAGAGGATTTTATATAGGCAATCAGATCTTCTCTTGTGATTTGATCAGTTTTTTTAGGAATGTCTGCCAGAGAAATTCCCAGTTCTTTTGCGAGTTTTCTTGTTGCTGGAATGGCTAGATTGTCATTGGCTAGACTGTCATTGGAATAAGAAGATTTTGATTCTGCTTTTTTTCTTTTTTCAGGAGCTGCTTCTTTTTTTTCAGGAACAGCCTTTTTTTCAGAGGAAAGATCCTGAAAATCTTTTTTAGTTTCTACAGTTAAAATAACCTCTCCTACAGAAACCATCGATCCTTTTTGAGCTTTGAGTTCTTTAACTTGACCTTCAATCGTTGATGGAATTTCCATAGAAGCTTTGTCCGTCATAACTTCTAAGAGAATTTGATCTATAGATATCTGCTCTCCAGGAGAGACTTTAATATCTATAATTTCCCCTTCAGTGACACCTTCTCCAAGATCAGGAAGTTTTATTTCTTTAATATTCATTTATGTTCCCCTCTAGACTTTATCAAAGATTCTATAAAAAACTCTCCTGCTTTATAAGAACTCCTCACTAAAGGGCCTGAAGCACAATATAAAAAACCCATATCTTCAGCTCTTCGTTTCCAATTTTCAAATTCTTCAGGAGGGACATATCTTTGTACAGGTAAATGTCTTTTTTGAGGGCGTAAATATTGTCCAAAAGTAATAAAATCACATTTTACTTTTCTTAAATCTTCTAGTGTTTTTTGCAGCTCTAAATCTGTTTCTCCAAAACCTAGCATAATAGAAGTTTTAGTGTATATTCTGGGAGATTCTTTTTTAGCTATTTCTAAAACTTTTAAAGATTGCAAGTACTTAGATCTTGGATCTCGAACTTTGGGAGTTAATCGTTCTACAGTTTCTATGTTATGAGCAAAAACATCAGGTTTCGCAAGAAGAACCTTCCTTATACATGCTGCTCGTCCGCTAAAATCAGGAGTTAAAACTTCTACAAGAAGTTTAGGCTGCTTCATTTTTATATAAGAAACTGTTTTTGCAAAATGCTCAGAGCCTTCATCAGGAAGGTCATCTCTATCTACGCTCGTTAATACAACATATTTTAAATTGAGTTTTGAAATTGTGAAAGCAACTTTTTGAGGTTCATTTTCATCCAACCAACCTTTGGGATTACCAGTTTTAACATTGCAAAAACGACAACCTCTTGTGCAGACATCTCCCATTAGCATTAAAGTTGCAGTTCCGCCTCCCCAACATTCACCAATATTAGGGCAATTGGCTTCCTGACATACTGTAGATAATTTTAAATCTTTAACAAGTTTTTTAATAGAATGATAATTGGTTCCAGAAGGAATTTTAACTTTTAGCCATTCTGGCTTTTTTTCATCTTGTTTTAAAACTTTCACGATAATTCTTATTTATAATACATAAGAAAGAATGAAAAGCTTTTTAAGGTTATGGATGAGTATTTTATTGATGAGTCCACTTTTAAAAGGTACCTAAAAGCGGACTATCAACAAAGTTTTTTTACATATTTTTAAGCAGTCTTTCGATGATCATTTCTGGACCAACACTTCTAGCATTAATTCCATTAACAAAAAAACTAGGAGTTCCATTGACACCAAGAGTTTGAGCTTCTTTAAGATCAGCTTCTACTATCTTTTTTCCAGAACTTAAATTTTTATTAACATCAGAAATATTTAGACCTATTTTTTTAACTAGAGCATTTAATTTATTTGTAATATCTGTCGGACTTTTTAATCTTCCATACTTGGAGAAATTATCAAAAATTTGATCATGAAATTCTTTGGCTTTATTGTGATTAACTAAAGCAATAGCTTCAAAATATTCAGAAGCTGGTTTTGCAAAAGGATGAAAACTTAAAGGAAAATGCTTGTAAACTACATTGACTTTTCCATCATATTTTTTAACAAGTTCTTTCATTCTTTCGCTCGCTTTTGCACAATAAGGACATTGAAAATCAGAAAATTCAACGATGGTAATAGGAGCTTTTTTATCTCCAAACATAACGCGACCTTTTGTTTTAATAACAGCAGGTTTTTTAAATTGTTCTTCTAGTTTTTGTTCAGCGCTGAGTCTTTCATGATTGGTCGCTGCTTTTCGAACAGCATCCATAAAAACAACAGGGTCTTTTACAATAACGCTCGCTAAATTTTTTGGCTTTATAGAAACCATGTTGATAGAAAAAACAACTGATAAAATAAAAGTAACAATAGATGATCCCACAACTAACATAATAATTTTTTTATCCATTTGACCTCCTAAGGTTTTAAGTCGTAAAAAATTAATAAAAATAGGCTATAATAAAAAAGGATTGAGATCAAACCAATTTAGGTTATTTTTCTATTTTCTTTTCTTAAAAGATAGGCTAAAATCTAGGTACTTTGAATAAAATTTTAATTACATTTTGCATCTTTTTTACCTTAACCTCTTTAGGAAGAGACACTTACGAAGATCTTAAAGTTAAAGATTATGAGCAAATGCGTGTCATTATAGATTCTCATATTCGAAAAACTCAAAATCTTTTTCCAGAAAAAAAAGAAAAGAACTCTAAAAAAGATTATTCAGATCCTGATCAAGCTATTTACGAATTAAAAAAAGCTCTTAAGATTTTATTTATGCGGCCAGATACAGATGGACTTAGAAGTTCTCTTTTAATTCCTTTAAAAGCAGAGATTAATATCTATAAGCCTTTTATAAATGTTTTAGAAGAGATTATAAAAGAATCTATTCCTATTCTTAAAAGCAAAAAAAGTTCTGCTGTATCTCAAGCGGGTTCTTTATATATTTTAGAAAATTCAATTTCTTATGCTAAAGGAAATTCTAACTCTAAGACAAATGAGATTTTTAAAAATCTTCGAGATGAAAAAATAAAACTCAGTGATTCTTTAGTTAACCATCTTCGTTTAAATGAGGGTCGCGGAAAGACAGCTTCCCCTTCTCATATTGCTGGTAAAATTTTAGAAAAACGAATTAAAAAAAGCAAGTTACTTGAGAAAAAAAAGAAGAAAGAAAAGAAGAAAAAAAAATCTCTAAAAAAGAAATAAAAAGCTGCTTTTTTATTTTTTCTATACTATGACTATGAGTATGAAAATTGGTATTGTAGGTGCTACTGGACTTGTAGGCCAAAGATTTTTAAAACTTTTGAGTCCTTTTCATCGGCAGATTCAAGAGATTCGTCTTTTTGCTCGTTCTAAAAAAGATTGTGATTTTAATAATCAAAAAATAGAGACTCAAATTTTAAAAGAAAAATGTTTTGAAGGTTTGGATGTTTGTTTTTTTTCAGCAGGTAAAGAAGTGAGCTCTCAATGGGGACCTCAAGCGGAAAAAGAAAAAGTGATTGTGATCGATAATTCTTCTGCTTTTCGTAGAGATCCTGATAAATTACTTATTGTTCCTGAAGTGAATGGAGATCTTTTAAACAACCACCCTCAAATTATTTCAAACCCTAATTGTTCTACGATTCAACTTGTATTAGCCCTCCATCCCTTGCAGGAGAAGTTTGGCTTAGAAGAGGTTCGAGTTGTAAGTTTACAATCTATTAGCGGAGCAGGAAGCAAGGCTCTTAATACACTCAAAGAAGGAAGTTTAAGTATTTTAGCGGCAAAAACCAAGTATGAAGAAGATAAAATGGAGACTCCTTTTAATTGCGTTCCTTATATTGGTTCTATTCTTGAAAATGGTTTTTGCGAGGAAGAGGCAAAAATTATTTTTGAAAGTAAAAAAATTCTAAGAAACCCAGATCTTAAAATTTCCGCTTTTACAGTTCGAGTTCCTACTTTAAATTCTCATGGAGAGGTTCTATGGTTTTCTTTAAAAAAACCTCCTTCTTCCATCAAGGATATTGAAGAGGCCTTATCTCCTTATGTCAAAGTTCATAGTTTTGAAGATGGTCAAGAACCTCCTCATGGGCGTCAAGCCTCTGGAAAAGCAGATGTTTTTGTTGGGCGCGTTCATCAAGATGGAATATCAAAAAAATCTTGGGTATTATGGCTTGTTGCTGATAATCTTTTAAAAGGAGCAAGTTTAAATGGATTTCAAATTGCTCAAAAAATTTTTAAGATTGAAAAATAAATAAGGAGTCAATGATGCAAATTCTTTTTAAAACAAGCATGGTGTTCTATGTTTTATTACAGACAAATTTTAGTTTAGGAGTTATTCAATATAAGCCTATCGCTTCTGATGAAAAATCGAGCTTATATTTGGGAACTCTTGTGAATAAGGATTTTCAAAATTGGGAAGAAAGTTTTAGCACAGGATATTCGTTTAAATATCATTTTTTAATTCCAAAGCAAGATCGCTTACTACCTAAACCCCTTCGAGATTTTTTAAAAGTGAGCTTGGGAGTCGGTGGAGATTTATTTAAAGAAGCTTATAGTGTGGGTGATTTACAATGCAGTTCTTTAAGTTCCCTTCAAACTTTAATTTCTTCCGCTGGAGTTAAAGTTGCTCTGCCTTTTATCGCAGAGGTAGTTCCTTTTGTAGAATTAGGAATGAGTCGATCCGATTGTTTGGATTACGATGAAACAGAAAAAAAAGTTGATTTTGAAAAATCTTCGATGTCTTTAGGCTTGTATAAGTCTGTAGGAGTCTTTTTAAGTTTAAAGCTTTTAGAAAAAGTTGCTGTTTATGGTTTAGATAGAGATTATGGAATTAATGATGTTGGAATTTTAGCTCAATGTTCTTGGGTTACTCAAAAGGAAGCGCCATCATCCCCTAAAAATATTTCCTATTGTGAGCTAGGTCTAAGTTTGAGTTTATGAAAATTCGACTTCTCATTTCTTATAAGGGGACTCGCTTTTTTGGTTGGCAAAAACAAAAAAATCAAAGAACTATCCAAGAAGAATTGGAAAAATCTATAGAAGAAATTTTAAAAAAACCTATTTCTCTTATAGGATCTGGTCGAACCGATACAGGGGTTCATGCTTTAGGGCAAGAGGCTCATTTTGAAATTGATGAACAGGACTTTAAAGAAATAGATTGGCTTCCAGCTCTTAATCATCTAGTCCCTGAAGATATTTCTGTTTTAGGAATTTGGAAAGCTCCTGCAGCATTTCATTCTAGATTTTCGGCTCAAAAAAAAACCTATCAGTTTTATATTTTTTCAAGCTCTACTCCACCTGCTCTTTTTAAAGACTATGTGTGGTGGATTAAATGGCCTATCGATTTTAAAAAATTAAAAAAAATGGCTTTAAAATTCAAAGGAACTCAAGATTTTAAGAGCTTTCAAAATTCTGGCTCTGATGTAGAAAATACGGTTAAAACAATCGAAGCTTCTTACTGGGTTAAAATGTCTTCAAATATGTATAGATATGAAGTTACAGGCTCAGGTTTTTTGAAACAAATGGTGAGAAATATGGTTGGGACACAAATAGACCTGCTTAAAGAGCCGGAACCCGCTCCCATTCTTGGTGAAATCCTAGCAGGTAAAGATCGAAAAAAGGCTTTAGGGAAAGCTCCTCCTCAAGGACTTTATCTAAAAGAGGTCTTTTATCCATATGCTCTTGACAGAAAATGCATTAGAATTTAAAAAGTAGTTCCTAATGTTAAGAGGAAAATCATGAAAACTTGGGTTAAAAAGCCGTTAAATGTTCAAAAAGAGTGGAAGCTTATAGATGCTTCAGGCAAGTCTCTAGGTCGTTTAGCAAGCGCTGTTTCTTATTTATTGTCTGGAAAATACAAGCCAGAATACACTCCTCATGTTCCTAATGGAGATGGGATAATCATTATCAATTCTGATAAAGTTGTTTTAACAGGAAAAAAATGGCAGCAGAAAAAATATTATACACATTCTCGTTATATAGGCTCTATGAAAGAATGGTCTGCTCGAGATTTAGGTACAGAAACTTTAATTAAAAATGCGGTTCAAGGGATGTTGCCAAAAAATAATCATCGTGACAAATTTTTAAAAAATTTAAGAATTTTTAAAGGGCCAGAACACACTTATAAAGATAAAACTTTACAAGTTACAAAATTATAGGAAAATTTTATGTCAGAAAAAACTTCACGCTTTTATGGTACAGGTCGTAGAAAAACAAGTTCTGCTCGTGTCTTTTTAAAAACAGGGGGAGGTTCTTTTACAGTGAACCGAAAACAACCCCTCCAAGAATATTTTAAAAAAGAAAAACAATATCAAGCGGCTGTAAGTCCTTTAGAAGTTTTAGGCCTCCAAAAATCTTTTGATATTTTAGTAACAGTTAAAGGTGGTGGGTTTACAGGTCAATCTGAAGCTATTCGCCATGCTTTAGCTCGAGCTCTTTTAAAAGTGGATGAATCTTATCGCCCTACTTTAAAAAAGAATAAATTTTTAACAAGAGATTCTAGAATGGTAGAGCGTAAAAAATATGGGCGTCATAAAGCTAGAAAAAGCACTCAATTTTCTAAACGATAAGATCTGGTATTTACAAGCATGTATTATTCAATAAATGGCTTCGGCAATAAACAGAATTGTTAATTAACTGATTTTTCGCTTTCTGCAAGAAACTGTTTCATATAGTAACGAGATAAAGTTTCAAGATCTACAAAACCTTTATGATCTTCATGAGTCCATTGAATAGACATAATATTGTTAGAAAAGGCATTAATATAGGTATCAATCTTATTAGAAAGGATTCCGTTTTCTTTTTTAATCAGTTGAATACGAATGCGTCCAGGTTTTTCAGGAGTGAAAACTAAACGATGACCTTTTCGAAATAACATGAATCCATTTTCTTTACCAGAAACCTGATAAATATGGATAGGCTTGAGAAAAGAAAAACTAAGGCCTTCTTTTTGATCTGTTAGATCCTCGCCCTTTGTGTTTTGTAAAAAAGAGGTTTTTAAATCATTAAAAGCGCTTACAAAGTGTGCAAATTTAGATCTTAAATCTAGTAGAACTTCATGTGTAATTTCTTTAACTTCTTTTTGAGTCAGAATATTGGATACTTCATTTTTTTCCAAGAGGCATCTTTCGATCCAGGATTTGGTAGTTTCTAATTTCATACTTGCTCCTCTGTTTTTCTTTTTATATAATACTAAAAGTTAATCTTTTCTATGGTCAAGAAGGGGGCATAATGCAGAGAGCAATTAAGGTACTAATCGTATTATCTTGTATTTTTTTAGTTTCTTGTTCTTCAGTTCAAAAAGCTAAGGATAAGGCACAGGGAAGAAATCAGATTGTAGGAGAAGGTTCAGAATATATTAGTAATATGGATTTAGATAAAAGTCGCGGCAGTGATTCAGGAAAAATCAAAGGATTAAAGTCAGTATTTTTTGGCTTAGATTCTTCTGAATTATCTTCTGATAATAAGAGAATTTTACGAAAAAATAAGATTTGGTTTAATAAAAATTCCAGATTGAAACGAATAGAACTGGAAGGACATTGTGATTCTTTAGGATCGCAATCTTATAATATAGGTTTAGGCCAAAAGCGAGCCAAAAAGGTTATGGAATATCTAAGATCTATAGGAGTTAAAGAGAGACTTTTGAGTATTATTAGTTTTGGAGAAGAGCAGCCTCTTTCTTCAAATAATAATTATATGAATCGTCGAGTGAACTTTGTTCCTATTTATTAAAAAATGACCAAGATTTTTGTAACTATTTCCTGTTTATTTTTATCTTCTTGCGCAGGCATACCTCCTGTTCAAGAATATAGTTTAGCGTATACAGCTCTTCGTGCAGCAGAGAAATTTGAGGCAGGTAAATATGCACCTACCCCTTATAGAAAAGCTATTTATTATTATAGGAAGGGTAAAAAATCTTTTAATAAAAGACTTTATATTCAAGCGAGGGATCTTTTTGAAAAATGTTTAGAATCAGCAGAAGAATCTGAGAATCTTACAAGATGGGATAGGTATAAAAAAGGGGATCATAGCTTATAATAAAACATAAGTATCATCCTGGATTTTTTTATGATAGTTTCTGCTTAAGGCAGTTAGTTATGAAAATTGTAGTTTTTTTATTGATTTGTTTAACAGGAACTTCCTGCATGACAACAGGAAAATTTTCTAGCTATGATAGTGTTATTCAAAACCCTGAAAATGCAAAAAGAGATATTTTAAAAACTTTAAGAGGTATATCTTCTTTAAAAAAAGAAGATTTTAGTTTTGTTTCTGAAAAAATGAAAAACATTGTAAGTAATTATAATGTTTTACAAAACAAAGTCTCTGATTTAGAAAAAAAAGTAAATCATCTTCTGGCTCAAAAAGCTTCTGAAAAGGAAGATATTGTTCAGGATTCAAATGTAAAAATTGAGACAGAAAAGATGCCTAAAGATCTTTTTAATACTCAAACAATTCCTGTATCTTCTTCTGAAAAGAAGGAGGAATCTTCTAAAAAAAAGAACCCGAAGGATAGGAAACTAAAAGATTCTAAAGAGGCTTCTTTTACAGAGGGAAAAAAATTATTTTCTGAAAAATCATGGCAGAGTGCTATTTCAAAATTTCAAGATTACATAGATAAAAATCCTAAAGGAATTTATGCTATAGAAGCCTATTATTATATAGGAGAATCTTTTAAGTCTTTAGAAATGCTGCCAGAGGCTCGGGTTTTTTATAAAGAAGTTATAAAAAATTATCCTGAATCTTCTTGGGCTTTGAAAGCTAAAAAAAGAATAAAGAAATAATTTTATGCCTATTGCTTTAGGTATAGAAACCAGCTGTGATGACACTTCTGTCTCTTTAGTAACTCATGAAGCTGAAGTTTTATTTTTAAAAAGACAGACTCAAGATGAAACTCATAAAAAGTATGGTGGAATTGTTCCTGAATTAGCGTCTCGTAATCATCTTCATCTGCTTCTTCCTTTAATTCAAGAAGCTTTAAAAGTGGTTCCTGAAAAAAATGTGGATCTTATAGCAGTTACAAATCGCCCCGGTCTTCTAGGTTCTTTATTAGTAGGTTGTATCACAGCAAAAACTTTATCTATGGTATGGAAAAAACCCATCATGGGAGTGAATCATATTGAATCTCATATCTTCAGTTCCTATCTTTGGAATCAAAAATCCCTTAGAAAAAATCAAGATCTTGTATTTCCTGCTTTAAGTTTAGTAGTGAGTGGAGGGCATAGTTCTTTATTTTATGTGCGAGATGTGGGAGATTCTATTTTATTAGGTTCTACTCTAGATGATGCAGCAGGGGAGGCTCTGGATAAGTTTGCTAAATTATTAGGGTTTTCTTGGCCCGGCGGTCCTCATATTGATTCTTGGTCTCAGAAATCTAGATCTTTAGAATCAAATTTTTTTTCAAAAATCCAAACTAAAAATCTGGATTTTAGTTTTTCTGGCATTAAAAGTGCGGGGTATCGTTTTTTATCTAAAAAATCAAAGGATTGGATTTCAAAAAATCTTCCAGAGATTTGTTTTAGTTATCAAGAAATAATTGTAGATCATTTAATAGATAAACTGGAAAAAGCATTTCAAAAATATCCTACCAAGCGCATTTTAATAGGTGGAGGTGTTAGCGCAAACACAAGACTAAAAGTTCAAATAGAAAAATGGGCAAAATCCAGATCTTTAGAATGTTTTTATCCTGAAAAAAATTATTGCACAGATAATGCAGCGATGGTGGCTTTTACTGGCCTTCAATATTTTTTAAAAAGAAAAACGGCTTTTCCTATAGATGTGCCCTGCACTCCTCATCATTTAGAAAAAGATTTTTTTTCTGTTAACGCCAATTATGAATCTTAAAGAATTAAAAAATAAATTAAAACAATTAAATCAAAGACCTAATAAAAAGTTAGGTCAGAATTTTTTAATTAACGAAGAGATAGCTTTAGAAATAGTGAATGCCGTCAAAGCCACCTCTTATCCTTTAGTAGAGATAGGGCCTGGCCTAGGAGCTTTGACTCATTTTTTTGATTCTCAAAATCTGACTTTAATTGAAAAAGATAAAAAAATGGCTCTTTACTGGAAAGAAAAGGGATTTTTGGTTTTTTGCGAAGATGCTTTAAAGTTTGATTGGAAACAAATTCCTTCGCCCTATGTGTTATTTGGAAATTTACCCTTTCAAATTGCTGGAGCTTTAGTTTTAGAAATGAGCATCCTTAAATCTCCTCCAAAACAAATGATTTTAATGATGCAAAAAGAAGTAGCACAAAGAGTTTTAGCCAGGACTCATACTAAAGATTATGGAATTCTTTCAGTAATGTCTCAAATATTTTGGGACGCAACCCCATTAACTCATGTCAGCAAAATTCATTTTTACCCCAGCCCAAAAGTTGATGGAAGCGTTTTAGTTTTTACATTAAAAGATGCTTTTTCTGATTTGGAAGCCACTTCTTATTTACAATTTATAAAGTCTTGTTTCGCTTACAGAAGAAAAAAACTAATTAATAAACTTCCTCATTTATCCACCAAGGAATGGGAAATTTTTTTTAAAAAACATAACTTAAGTCTTAATGTAAGAGCAGAGGAGCTTTCTCCTGAAGTGTATATTAAAATCTATAAAGAATTTCAAAATTCATAGGATTTTATGCTAAAGATTTTCTATTCCTTTTTTGTATTTGCTTTTAGTAAGATCTCCTTTTATTTTTAGTAGTATGTCAGTTAAAGAAATTGTTTATAATAAAAAAGCTAAATTTCTTTATGAATTAAAAGATAAGATTGAGGCTGGTATTGTTCTTAAAGGCAGTGAAGTAAAATCTTTACGAGAAGGGCGTTGTCATTTAAAGGATGCTTATGTGTCTTTTATTGGTGATGAACTTTTTTTACAAAAAGCACACATTAGCCCGTATGGACAATCTTTAGAGGGTGGACATTCTCCAGAACGATTAAGGAAGCTTTTACTCCATAGAAACGAAATAGAAAAACTAAGAGGTTTTATTCAACAAAAAAAAATAACTTGTATACCTTTAAGAATTTATTTTAAAAAAGGAAAAGCTAAAGTTGAAATTGCATTGGGTGTTGGAAAATCTAAAAAAGACAAAAGATCTACAGTGAAAAAAAGATCAGCAGAACGGCAGATCAAAAGAGCTTTAAAGAAAAATCGATCTAAGTAAAATATCTTTTAAGCTACGAGCTAGACTAATATCTAGAAGACAGTAAAGACTTTTAATGTTTCCATATATGTTATTAGAGATAATCTGATATTCTTATATTCAATAATGATGAAATTTTTAAAACTTCCCTTTCTTTTGTTTATCTTTTTTTTGTACGGGTGTATTCAAACTTTACCTCATAACTATTATCAAACTTCCACAGGACAAGCTTCCACAAGGTACAATCAAGACACTAAAACGGAATCCCCAATCAATCGACCTTATGGAGTAAGTCAGGCCGAAGATGATGTAAAAGATTTAGAAGATGATCTGCGGGATTTAGGTCGCGTGGTGAGTGATTTAAGCTCCCATAAATTTGATACAAAATCAAATATATATGAAAGAGATATTAAAACTTATCAAGAATGTTTTCAATTAGAAATTAAAAAATTTAAAGCAACTGCAAACAAGATTGAAGATGATGTGGATGACTTGGATGAAGATGACAACTCTTTTGAAAAAGATTTGGATGATGTTAAAGATGATCTGGATCGTTTAGATAAAGATCTTGATGACTTGGATGAAGATATTGAAAATTTTAAAAATACAGATGAGCCTCTAAGTTCAGAAGATAAAGAAGATTGTAAACTGCCTTAATTAACGACGAGAAAGTTCTTTTGGATTTATGAAAACTTTTTCAATGTCTGCCGGTTTTAAAAGCACATAAGTTCCTTTTTTAAGTCGGCTTAACTTAAGGCGACCAATAGCAACCCTTCTTAATTTTAGAATTCTATAACCTAATTTGAAAAACATGTGCCTGATTTGTCTGTTTTTCCCTTCTGCAATAATAATTTTAATCCATTGATTATTGGGGTTGGTTTTAGGAACTTTTTTTACATAACTTGCTTTCATTTTACCTATAGGAGTGGTAACTCCTTTTAAAAGTTTTTTAAGTTGTTCTGGAGAGGGTCTTCCTTGAATCTTAACAAGATAAGTTTTTTTTATTTTATAAGTGGGATGAAGAACTTTTTGAGAAAAGTCTCCATCATTGGTTAATAGAAGCAGCCCTTCAGAATTCCAATCTAATCTTCCTACGGGAAAAATTCTTTGTTTATTTTTTTTAATAAAATCCATAACAGTAAGACGATTTTTTGGATCTTTAGTTGTTGTAAGAACATTTTCTGGTTTATTAAACATCATATAGATAGGGGTAATCTGTGTTGCTAGAATTTTTTTATTTTTAATTCGAATATGATCTTTTTTGGGATCAATAAAAGTTCCTAAATTTTTAACAAGACTTCCATTAAGAAAGATGTCTCCTTTTTTTATGAGCTCATCTGCTTTCCTTCTAGAAACATCTCCCCACTGAGCGAGATATTTGTTTAATCTTATTTTTTGAGGAGTTTTTTCTTTCATTGTTTTGAAGGGGGGTTTTTTTCAAATAAAAAAAATACAGAAAGGATACTGACTCCTATGACAATAAAAGAGTCCGCTAAATTAAAAGTGGGCCAATGCAAATCTTTGACATACCAATCAATAAAATCGATAACATATCCAAAACGAATACGATCTATGTAGTTTCCAAAAGCTCCTCCTAAAATAAAAGATAAAGATACTATTTGTAATTTATTTTTGGTGTCTTTTAACATCATAAAAATAATGTAAATACAAATCAGGGGAAATAGAAGAAAAAGAGTGTATCGAATAAAAACAGAGCTTTCGCTAAATAATCCAAACGCTCCTCCAGGATTTCGAACATAATTAATATTAAAAAATCCCGCAATGACTTCTATAGGGTTGCCCATTTTAACTTGAGTATGAATATAAATTTTAGTGGCTTGATCTATGGCCACTACAAAACTAGCAACAAGAGATGTTAAGAAGTACTTATAAAAATTCATAATATTGTTTATACCAATTAAAATTTTAAAGGGAAAGATTATTAGAGCATTTAGGGCATATTTTATCTGTATTCAGTGATGAACTATAAAACCAGCATCTTAAACACTTTTCACCTGAAGCCAAATCAGCTTTTATTAAAGGTTCTTTGCCTGCTACAAGGGTTACTTTTGAAACTGAAAAAAATTCAAAAAGTTCTTGTTCCGTCATTTCTGGAGTAAGAAAATTTTTAGGAATCTGTAAAGTAGCGCAAGCTTCCAGATTAGATCCCAATTTTTTATTTTTTCTTAAAGTTTCAAGTTGTTTGTTTAAATCTTCTCTTAATAGAAATAATTTAGCAAAGAGACTTTCCAGCTTTGGATTTTCCCATTGAGAATTTGTTTTTGGGAAATCTTCTAAAAATATGCTTGCTTCTTTTTTTCCAGAGAAATGGCTGTAAGCTTCTTCGCTTAAGAAACTTGTTATAGGAGCCATAATAGGAAGTAAATTTTCTAAAAGATGAAACAATACAGTTTGAGCTGATTTTCTCTCTATACTTGTTTCGGAAAAAGTATAGAGACGATCTTTAATAATATCCAGATAAAAAGAAGAAAGAGTTACTGTAAAAAATTGATTAAGATCATGATAAACTTTGTGAAATAGATAGTTATCAAAATTTGTTTTGCAATTTTTAATAAGCTGATTCAGTTGTAAAAGAATCCACTGATCGGCTACTTTTAATCCCGCATAATCCTCCAAATCTTTTTTATGATTAAAATCATTTAAGTTTCCAAGTAAAAATCGAATGGTATTTCTAAATCTTCTATAAGTTTCTGTGACTCTTTCAAAACTATGTTGACCAGCATTAATGTCATAACTGTAATTTTCACTAGAGACCCATAGTCTTAGAATTTCAGATCCACTTTTTTGAATGATATCAAAAGGATCCAGAACATTCCCTTTGCTTTTACTCATTTTTTTCCCATCTTTATCATTAACGAATCCATGAGTTAAAAGCCCTTTAAAAGGAATGGTTTGATCAATTGCTAAAGAAGAGATCAAGCTTGTTTGAAACCATCCACGATGCTGATCACTTCCTTCCAAATATAAGTCTGCTGGAAAAGGAACTTTAAAATGTTTGTATTTTTTAAAAACAGCATGTTGAACTCCACTATCAAACCAAACATCTAAAATATCAGAATTTTTTATAAATTCTGCACCTTTACAAGAGGGGCATTTTGTATTTTTAGGAAGGAGTTGAGAAGCTTCTTTAGAAAAATAATATTCAATTCCTTCTTTAGTCTCCTCCATTTGATCAGCAATTTTATTTATAATTTTTGAATCCAGTAAAGGAGTAGAACATTCTTTGCAATAAAAAACGACAAAAGGAACTCCCCAAATTCTTTGTCTTGTTAAACACCAATCAGGGCTATTATGAAGCATCCCATCGAGTCTTTTTTTCCCCCAATCGGGAATAAATTTTATCTCTTGATCACTTGCTGTTATCGCTTGTTTGCGAACACTTTGTTTTCCTTGATCTAAAGATAAAAACCATTGAGGAGTCAGTCGATAGATTAAAGGAGAATTAGATCGAGGATTATAAGGATAACTGTGTTGAATTTCTTTTTCTGCCACAAGATGACCTGATTTTTTTAATTTTTCTATAATAACCTTATTTCCTTTAAAAATAAAAAGACCCTGTAAATCTTCCGGCATGTCTTTTGTAAAATGTCCTCTTTCATCAACAGGACAATACTCCCTGAGCTTGTATTTTTTTCCAGTCATATAATCATCTAAACCATGACCGGGAGCTGTATGTACGCATCCTGTACCTGCTTCTAAATTGACATAGTCTGCCAGTACAAGAGCTGAATTTCGATCTAAAAAAGGATGTTTTGTCATTAATCCTTCTCCCTCTTTTCCTTTAAAAGTTTTAATTAATTGGAGAGATAATCCCGCGTCTTGAACAAAAGAATCTTTAAGTTTTACAGCCAGAATGTAAGAGGATTTATCATCTTCATAAATTCCATAATCCAACTCGGGATGTAAGGCAATGGCAGAATTAGAAGGGAGAGTCCAAGGTGTTGTTGTCCATATAACAACAGAACAAGGTTTTTTAGCACCTAGTTTTTTTTGGCTTTGAGAATCAAGATCAAATTTAACATAGACAGAAGGGCTTTTATGTTCTTGATAAACAGCTTCTGAAAAGGCCAGAGCAGTTTGTAATTTAAAACACCAGAACACAGGTTTCGTTCCTCTATAAAGCAACCCTTGATCAGCAATCTTACCTAAAGCTCTAACCTCTTCTGCTTCATAATTAGAATCTAAAGATAAGAGAGGATGATCCCAATCGGATAAAATACCAAGCCGTTCAAAACTTTCTTGTTGTACTTTAATCCAATGAAAAGCTTCATCGCGACATTTTTGTCTAATCAGAGCAGGAGATGCATTTTTTTGTTCCGACGACATTTTTTTAAGAGCCGCTAATTCAATAGGTAAACCATGACAATCCCAACAAGAAATAAAAGGAGCTTGAAACCCCGCAAGATTTTTATATTTTATAATGATATCTTTTAAAATTTTATTTAAGACATGGCCGACATGGATCTTTCCATTAGCGTAGGGAGGGCCATCTTGTAAGAAAAAAACAGGAGAGCTTTTTCTTTTCTCCATCATTTTTTTATGAATCTTATTTGCTTTCCAATTTTTAGATATTTCGGGTTCTTTTTCTTGAAGCCTTGCTTTCATAGGAAAAGAAGTCTCAGGAAGTTTAAGAGTTTTTCTAAAGTAATCTGATTTATCCATAGCTTTGAGGTGGTTATAAAGTCCTAAAAAATAAAAGAGAGGTCAATGGAAAAGGCAGTTAGATTATAAGAAATTCAAGATTAAGACTTTAACAGTGACTTTAAAGATTTATAACCTAGTTGTAAGAGAGTTCTTAAAGCTTCTTCAGAGTGGCTCAAATTCAAAGATTCTTTTGTTTTTAAAATCAGGTCTTGGCTGTTGAGATCCAATAAAGCAAGGTCAAACTCTTTGGGGCTGTCTTCCGGGTTTTTTGCAGGGGGCGATAAAGGAAGAGCTAGATCTTCTTGGGGGCGGGTATCTTGCTTCTCAGGAGAGTTTTTTAAAGGCGCTTGTTCAACAGGAGCATCGGGGCTTTGATGACAAAACTTTTGAAGTTCCTTTTGAAAGCGATAACTCTTATTTTTTTCTTTTTCTTGATTTTGAGAGTTTAAATAAAGTCGAACGGCTGTATCAGCATTAATATGATTAGCCCAATCTTTAGGTTGTGTCTTTAGCCAAAAAAGAGCTTTGGAAAGAGTGTTTTTTGTATAAGCTTGTATGTTTGAAGAGGACATAAATAAAAACATACAAAGTTTTTTAAGATTATGTAAAATTTTTTTTAAAGAATTTAGTTTACACAATATTTTCCACAGGCTTATTCGTTGACAAAGTTAGTTAGTTTTAATGATAGTTGAATTATGAAGTGGAATGAGTTATTTAGCCTTCGGATCTCAGAGCTGGTGATGAAGCAACTAGAATCCGATTCTCATCTGGTTTTTCAACAAAAACCAGAGGATATCAGAAATCATATTACTTCTTTGATTCAAGAAAATTTTCAAAAAGAAAAAGAATTGGAAGAAGAGGTTCATAAAATGATGGATGATTTAGAAAACCAAGGACATTCTTTTGAGCGTCATAAAATGTATCCAGAATTAAAAAGACAATTAGCTAAAAAGCGGGGATTTATAGTATGAGTTTATCAGAAGATCGTCAGGATTATTTAGTTCATATTATTGTAGAAGATTTTTTAAAAAATAAACAAGTGACTGCGCCGTCTAGAGATATCCTTTTTCAAAAAGTTAAAATGGGCATGAATATCTTTATTAAAGAATGGAAAGAGTTAGATCAAGAAGTTGTTGAGAAGTTAAAATCTATTAAAAGAGGTGTTTTAGTAGGTTCTTCAGAATGGGATGTGCTCTACCGCCAATATTTAGAAGATGGATTTAAAAAGAAGAGCTCTCTTTTTGTAAAAAAATATTAATCCTAAAAAAAATCAAAATTGAAAATTAGAATTGTGGAAAACTCATAAATAAAAGCTGGGGAGATTTGTTTAAAATCAATGGCAACATATTGCAACATATGTTTTTCTTGACCATTATTTTTTCTGCTAGTAATTTTTGCTTAGATGTCTAAGTTTTTGTATTTATTATTTTTTATCTCCCAGCCGTCTTGGTCTTTAACTCTGGATTGGCAGGGTTTTTCTAGAACAGAATTATATTACGAGGCTTCTCCTGAAGCTTCTTATTATGGTGGAATTCATCTTGTTTTAAAACCAGAGATTCAAGTTGTTGATAGTTTAAGTATTTTTAGTCGATTGGACTTGTATCCTTTAGAATCTTCTTATGATTTAGAAAATCGACAAACAGGTTTTATTTTTTTAAATAGTTTTAAAGACTCAGGTGAGTTTGATAAATTAAGTCCTTTATTTTTTAATTTATCTCAAATCTACTTAATCTATAGAAGTGACTATTTTCAAATGAAGTTAGGAAGAGCTCCTTATCATTTTGGTTTAGGAGTTACTTATTCAGCGGAAACAAGTCCTTTTGATCATTGGATTTCTACATTCAATCAATTGGCTTTTTATTTTGAATATTCCCTGTTTTATTTCGAACCTTCTTTGTGGTTAAAAGGTAAGGATCTTTTATCTGTTAATCAAATAGGATTGAGATTAGAAAATTGGGATATAGGAGCTTTGGTTCGTTATGATGTATTAAAATCTCAATTTTTTCTGGAAACTTTAGGTCGCTATAAAGCAGATTCTTTAGAAGCTCATTTATCTTTTAGTTATTTATCGGAAAGTAATCTGGCTCTTATTTTTGAAGGAGGAATGGATCTGCCTATTGGTTTAGTTCCAAGATTAGAATTAAAAACAGGTTATATTTCCAAAGATTTTTTTGTTCATCCTAATTATGATGTGGCTTTACTTTTAGGAAATCGCAGTATGAATCTATTACCATTAGAAACTGCTTCAAATCCATTGCGTATCGATGAGGGGCGTATGAATGATAGCGCGTACTTATCTCCTAGAATGACTTTTAATTTTTTGAAAAACTCTCTTAAGCTTACACCAGTTGTAACTCTGGATTATAAACTTTCTGAAAAAATATTAAATTATGAATTAGATTTAAACATGCATTATCAACTAGAAGATAACTTTTCTGTTTCTATACAGGGTGGGATGCTTCTAGCTGCAAAAAAATCTTATTATGGTTTGTTAACTCAGGCCGCCGTTACCTTCTAACTTTTGGGCATCTACATGGGGTAATACAACTTGATTATCATCTTTGAAAACAAGTTTCGGCGGCCTCCATTTTTTAATACAAATCTTCTACTTGCGGTTTTAAACTAGGTTGATTAGGTACTGTAGGTTTGAATCCAGGATTTATAGTAGTATTTTGAACGGGAACAGATAAACCAGGGTTGCTTGCTGCCCAATATTTTTCTGTGAGATACGAATAATCTGATTTTAAATTTTGATCAATACCACTTAATTTTTGAGTCTCTGAGATAAGTTGATTCAGTTGAAGTTTTACGGCTCCGTCTAAATCTTCTCCATCATAACTATTTTTCCATGTTAAATATCGATACATTGTTGATGTGGAATTTTTGACAGAAAGATTATTTAGAAAATGTTTGTAATACAATTGCTTTAAAAGATCAGGGCTTAATAAATCATAATCATCTGAAAGTGCTACTTCCCAAAGCTCTTTTTTTAAAGAGTTGTTATAATAGTGTTCTTTTTCTATCGGGTTTTTTCTGCTTAACTTAGATATTTTACATTCTAAAACTTGATCAATATCATATTCTTCAAAGCTTTCATTATCTTCGTCCCATTTCCCTTTACAATTTTTTTGTTTTAAAAGAGATTGTCTTTTTTTCAGATCTTTTTTGCGGTATTTATCTTTCGCATTAACAACAGAGCTTGCTGCTTTTTGGTCAATGATTTTAGCAATATCAAAAACTTGTCCAAAAACAGCTTGTGTATCCCCAGAAAGAACTTCCATTTTTTCTTCACAACTATCGCAAAATTGAGCTTCTGTTGCATAACGAGTTTTTGCATCCATAGCTCCTTTTGCTTTAATAACAAATCCATCTCCTGATTTTTTAATAGTAACTTTTGTATTTAAAATATAAGAAGAACCTTTTTCAAAACCATCTAAAGTGATGTTACAAATATATTCTAATCTTTTTCCTGAAATAACTTTTTCAATCTCTTTACCACATTGACTTTGAAGTTTATCTTTTAAATCTCCATCATTTGTTCCTATTGTTGTGGAATACATTCTAGAAGTTTGATAATTATTTTGAAAATACACTCCAAAAACAAGCAAGAGTACAACCAAGTTTGAAACTACTAAGCAGCCTAAAAATACTTTTCTTAATTTCATATTACTTATATCGGTTTTTAGGCTGCTTTTCTTAATAAGATTTCCAGAAAAAAGACCACCCTTTTCAGACTGGGGGTAAAGCTCGGGGGATTTAAGAAGCTTTTTTTACCAGACCATATTCTTGGTTTTTAATTTGAAGCCATTCTTCCTCATAAGATTCGATATCTGTTGGCATCTTTAATTGTGAAGTATCAGGGTTTTTATAAGTTTTAGTCATTCCATCCCAACCTTTATAAGCCCATCCTTTTTTAGATTTCTTTTGTAAAAAATTAGGAATAATAGGTATTTTTCCTCCACCATCGGGAAGGTCTACAGACAAATTAGGCATGGCTAAACCAGATAAATAACCCCATAATTCCTGTTGTATCCATTCGGAATTTTGAATAGAAGTTCTAAAGTGATCGCTCCCTTCGGAAGGATCGCATTGGAACATATAATAAGGTTTTACTCTAAGATAAAGAAGTCTTCGCATTAAAGCTTGTATAAGAACAGGGTGATTATTAATTCCATTAAGAAGAACGGTTTGATTAAAGATTAAAATTCCAGAGTCAGCAATGGCATTAAGAGTTTCAGCAACTTCTTTTGAGATTTCATAAGGATGATTAAAATGAGTCAGAAGAAAAACAGGTTGATGTTTTTTTAAGATTTGAAGAAGAGGCTTGGTAAATCTCATAGGACAAACAAGAGGCATTCTGCTACCAATTCTGATGATTTCTATGTGATCAATTCGCCTTAGATCTTGTAGGATTTTTTCTAAAATAGAATCAGATAAAGTTAAAGGATCTCCACCTGATAAAATAACTTCTCTAATACCCTGATTATTTTTTATATAAGATAAAGATTTTTCATAATTAACTTTAGAAACTAAAGCTGCTTTTTTTCCTGTAAATCTTTTTCGAGTACAGTATCTGCAATAAACACCACACATATCAGTGACTAAAAATAAAACTCTATCAGGATAACGGTGAATTAAATTTGGATTAGGGGAATGTTTGACCTCTCCTAAGGGGTCCAGCATAGATTGGAGGCCTTGTGAATTTTCCATAATATCTGGCTGAATAATTTTTTTAAGATTACTATTTTTAGAAGATGAAATCAGTTGATAATAATAAGGAGTTGCACCTGCTACAAAGTTTATGAGCTCTTTTGATTCTAAATAAGGATTAGCAAGTTTTTTTAATTGCCATTTCCAATTTTTCCAATCGTTTTCTTGAATGGAATGAGGTTTTTTTACGGAGTGAAAGAAAAATTTCATATAATAAAATTAGAAAAAAAATCTGGATTTATCCAGAAAAGTTTCTTATTTAAAAAATAACCAAGATGAAAGTAGAGGAGCAAATTCAAAAGAGACTTAAGATTCATATGCAATCTTGACAATAATTTTTAAATAAAGTTAAATTTTAGATAGTAAATTTACTAACTTAAATAGGAGTTTTTATGAAAAAAATCGGATTCATTCTAGTTGCTTTATTAAGTGTTTCAGCTTGTGATACTTATACGGTAAAAAATAATTTAGGTAAAGGCATTAAAGTTAATGGAATTTTAATAGAACCTAATGATTGTTATGAATTTTTGGATTTCTTTAATTTGATTGGAGATTATCCATTATCTATTACTCAAGATGGAAAAAGTCTTGGAGGTGCTGGTGAAGTTTTTGGACCGGCAAATTACGAAATTTCAGCGGTAGAAAATGTTACTATAGTCGTTGGCAGAAATATTTCCATTGCTAGAGAGGTGGATACACCTTGTGACCTTTCATTAGAATAATTTATTTCTAGTTGCTTTAAAAGGTTTAATCCTCTCGGGGATTAAACCTTTTTTTTTGCTTTTAAAATACGAAATCTGACACTGTGATAAAAAGGCATGGTTTTATAGATTTTTAAATCCTGTTTTAGCTGCTTGTTTTTGCTTATGAATAGTTATAGTGAATTTAGAAAATTATTTATCTCTTCTTTCTTTTCAAGGTTGTAAAATCTCAATAGAAGATTTTGAAAATTTAAGAATAAAAAATATAAAATCTCCTGAAGAGATCAATTCTATAGTTTCAAATATAGAAACCATGGAGTATTTAAGAATTAATAAATCATGGTGGAAGCAAGCTGAAAAAGACTATAGACACTGTTTGAAATCGTCTTATAAATTAACTTGGCCCGGTCAAAAAGATTATCCTGAAGTGTTTTCTGTCTATTTTAAATATCCTCCTATTTTAACTTATATGGGAGAATCAAATTTACATAAAGATTTTTTTCCTATTACTTTTGTAGGGAGTCGAAGAAGTGATGAGATAACTTTAAATTGGATGGATTTTTATATGTCTCAAGTGATTCAAGATAAAAAAATATGTGTTGTGAGTGGAGGAGCTAGAGGGATTGATCAAAAAGCTCATTCTATAGCGATACGAACTCAATCTCCTACAGTTTGTTTTTTACCTTCAGGCTTAGATAATATTTATCCTTTTAGTTTATATGAATTAAAAAAAGAAATTTTAGATACAGGAGGCGCTCTTATAAGTTGTTTTTCTCCCTATCAATCTATGTATAAATCTTTTTTTCATATAAGAAATCGATTGATGGCTTGTTATTCCAAGTTAGTTGTTATTTTACAAGCTCAATCTCGTAGTGGAACTATGCTAACAGCAAAGAAAGCTTTAGATTTTGGAGTTCCTGTTTCTGTTCTACCAGGCTCTCCTTTATCTAAGAATTTTACAGGTAATTTACAATTGTTATATGATGGAGCTTTTTTATTAAGAGATCATAGAGATCTTAGTTCTTTAGTTGAAACTTTAAATTCTCAAGAACAAAATTTCTATTAACCAGATTTTTTATTTAATAATTTAGAAAAAAATCCATTGTTGTTGTTTAATTTTTCAAATTCTTCTTTGAATTTATTTTGAGTGTTTATAATTTCTTGATGAGCTTCTTTAAAATTTTTATCTAGTTTAACTGTTTTATTAAATAAAGTGAGAGCTTTTTCATAATTATGAATTTTTTTATAGTAAAGACCATTGATAAACCAAAAAAGCGGGCTTATTTTTAGATCCATGGGGCATTTTTCCATTTTTTGTTTAAGAAATCCTGCCTGATTTTTGTTATTTGTTAAATTTCTAGAGGATTGGATTTCAGCCCATAGTAGATATAAACAAATATCACTAGGGGATTGGTTATTATCCTCAATGGTTTTTAATACCTCAAATCCTTTTTGAAAATTATTAGATTTTATAAAAGAAATTCCTTTTTTGTAAATAGTTAAAATCTTTAATATAGAATGTCCTTCTTTATTTTTTATATAAGATTCTCTTTCTGCGTTATTAGAGAGTATTTCGTAAGACTTTTCTACTCTATGAAAAGCTTCCTCATAATCTTCTACCAATGCTTCTAGAGCTGTTTTTGGAAGATTATCAGGATGAGTTATTACTTTTAATTTTTTATAGTTATTTTTAATTTCTTCTTGAGTCGCTTTATAAGGTAAATTAAGAATTCCATAAAAATCATCAACTTTTTTTTCAAGAATATTTTCAATAATTTCTTTATTTTTAATCTTAGGATCTTTTGATTTTTTAATATCTTTAATAATAAAGGATTCTGTTAATATTCCAAAATAAATAAATTCTAATTCTTCTCTAAAATCTTTTGAATCTTTTAAAAGGGATTCAAGAGTTTGACTTTGTTTGATCTTATTTGAAAAAATATTAAATTTTTCTAAAAAAGATTTGTTATTATAAATCATGCTTTTTATAGGATAAGGAGATTCATTAGCTTCTAAAAAATAATTCTTGTTTTTATCATAAAAATTTTTGAAAAAAGTATCTTTTATTTTTGTTTCTAAACAATCAATACTCCAATCTATAATATCTTTTTCATTAAAAATCACTTTAGCATCGGACTCAGTAATTTCTTTTTCAGAAAAACTTACTTGAAAAGATATGTGAGATATAATTTGTGTAAGTCTTATTTTAAATTGTTCTTTCAAAATAAAATTTAACATATAAGGACTTAAAAGAGATTTTTCTACCATTCTTTCCCCTAAAAACTTGCTTGATTCGTTTGGATCTTCTAGGATTTCTGCAACATCTTCTGTTAAAGAAAGTCCATGCTCTACAAGTAAAGCTCCAAAATAAGATTCAGAATCTTCAGATACTAATTTTGTAATAGATCCTTCACTAAACTCAATAAAACAATCTTTTTCATTATCTATATGAAGTGTTAATAAACCTGAAAATTTTGATTTAAAAGCTAGAAATAAAATAGAGATAATTTCTTGAGAATCAAAGGTTTTAAACTTTTCTAAAAACGGTTTTAAAGAATAGGAAGAAAGATTTTTATGTAACTTATTGAGCGTTATGTCTTCGTTTGATTTATTTACGGAGCCATTGGTTGTTGCTTCATCTATTGCTTCTATAAGGATCTTTTCATCTAAAGGCTTTTTCATAAAGACACAAATTTCTTTTAGATCTTTTGGGATATATTTCAAAATGGAGCTTTCATCAAATAAACCACTCATTAAAATGATTTTAGAAGTTTGATTTTTATCAATTTTTTTTAAAAGCTCATATCCTTTATTATCTGGCAGGAGAATATCTATTATATAGACATCGAAAGCACTTTTTTTTATAGCTTTTAAAGCTTCTCCATAAGAAGAAACCCCTTGAACTTGCCTTGTTTGAGTTATCAAGGATGCTTTAAGATGATTTTGTAAAGATTTATTATCTTCTATAATAAGTATATGCATTTAAAGTTTTTATCGGCTTTTTTTTAAAAAAAGATGAGCTTTTAATAAAAATTATTATTGAGGAACTGGCGGAGGATTTTGCGGAGGATTTTGTTGAGGAGGATTTGGCCTTAGAATTTGATCATTGTCCCATCTTAAGCAGAAATCTTTATTGGATTGAAAGGGATAGCCTACGAATTCATCACTAAAATCATGGGCAGATCCATAAGCAATTAAAATTAAAGCTGCAGAAGCTGTAGAATTTTGTTGGTATGCTTGGTTTTTATTATATAAATTTAAAACTTCTTCTTTAAGTTTTGCTTCTCTAAAACTGTAAACCCAATAATGATTTGCAGGGTTCTTGGTATCCAATGTTCCTGTGGGAGATTTAATCTGATTTTTAACAATATCTAGATCTTTGTCGCTAATACTTTTATAGATTCGAGGCAGGATTCCTAAATAAAAAAGAGTAAAAGGCGCTCCTGTATCAACAAGATATCTTTTTTGAGTAGGTGTTAAAAAATCATAATATTTTGGAATTCCTTTTCCAAATAAATTCAATGCTTCTCGGTATCTTTCATCAAAAAAGAATCTTTGATTATCTGATCTCACATAAGATCCCGGTGCATGACCTTGTTTTAAAAAATTCATTAAATTGGGATTCATCCTATCACTAGCAACAGATTCATCAAATACATAAACACCTCTTTTAGCATAATAGATAATTGTTCTAAGAAGTTGAAATTGAGATTTTGCAATAGATTCAAATGTTTGCTGATCATTTGGATTGAGCCCATTAGGAGGAATATGATACATAGGAAAATGAACAATACGAGCTCCTGGATTAAAGACACAAGTTTTAAAACCAGGTAATTTAATGCTAATATCTTGTGCCACGACATTATAATAATCTTTAAAACTAGAGCTTCCACCAAAGTAAGGAGAATTATACACGCAAGAAGTGAATACAAATAAGAAAGCTAAAAGTGTGATTTTTTTCATAGTTATGCATCTTTATCGGGTTCTTCTCAAAAAAAATAAATGATATTTACTAGATTTTAGCATATTTTCCCACTATCGTATTTACGAGAAATAAGCATGTTTTAATGAGAGAAGAGGCTTTTAATCGAAAAATGACGCTTCTCGTCTGAATCTCTTCTCAAGTGAGATAACTGATTTTTGAAAGGATACTATTATTTTCTTTTCGATGTAGTATTTGAAGTGGAAGAAAGATTATTATAAATGAAACAAGTAGAAAGATATTTTTTTAAATTTTAATAAATCCATTAGATTTCCTTTGTAAATTTATCAAAGTTTTGTATATATTCCAATCAATGAAATAAGAAATTAATAAGGACAATTTATGTTTGAAAAATTAAGAAAACCCAAAAAAGCTAAGAGACAGGGAAGATTAAAGACCCTATTTTCTTATATTATTTTTGGAACTATTTGTTTAGTTTTTGTTTTTTTATCACCTATGGGTGGTCAAATTTTTGGAGAAGGAGTTGTTGCTTATGTAGGCTCAGAGCCTATTCGCTCTAGAGAGTTTCGTTTTTTTGAAGAAAATTTAAAATCTCAATACCAAGAGCGTTTAAATACTGGAAGCGCTGAAGAAATACAGCAACTTCAAAATAAAATTCGCCACAATGCTCTTCAACAGTTAATCAATATGTATCTTATTTCTCAAGCAGCAGAGGATGCAGGTTTTTTAGTGAGTGATCAGGAATTGCAAGATGAGATTAAAGCCTATTCCGTTTTTCAAAATAAAGGGCGCTTTGTATATTCTCAATATCTTTCTTTTTTAAAGAGTCAAAATTTAACGGCTTCTCGATTTGAAAATAGAATTCGTCGATTTAAAACAACTCAAAACTGGAGACAGTTATTTTTAAAATCAGTCTTTTCTAATTCTTTGGAAAATACTAAGAATTTAAAAAGAAATTTATTTCAAATCAAAGTTCGTTTTGCAAAAATACCTCTTTCAGATATAAAAATGGAAGAGATACAGCCTCTCCTATTTGCAAAGGATCTTAATCAATTGAATCAATTTTTTAGAAAAAATAAAATTTCTTGGAAAACAGAAAAAGAAATGCCTTTAGCTCAGCTTTTTAATCTTCCAAGTTTAAGAGAGCAGGATTTTATAGAAAGTATTATTGATTATCTCCCTAATAAAGGTCTTATTTCAAAACTTCTCATGAAGGGAAATCAGGGTTATATTGTTGAAATTTTATCTTTTAGAGAAGGAGTGTTCCAAAAAGATAATAAAGATTTTATGCTTACTTCTTTTTTAGATTATGAGAAATCAGAGAGATTATTTGATCAATGGGTGAATAATCAAAAGGAAAAATTTCCTATTCAGCAAGTTTTAGAGATTTAAAAAGAAGTTTTTTAAAATATTTCAGTAAAATCTAAGCTTTTCTATCAATTATAGAATAAAAATATCCGATAAATCTTGTATGAATGGAGTTATTGTGAAAAGTAGATATTTTTTTGTTTTTCTGGCTTATTTTATTTTAATGAGTTGTCATCCTATCGAATATGAGGGGAATTTTGAGGAATTCCAAGAATCTTCTTTAGAATCTTCTACCCCTGAAGAAACAGAAGATGACTTTCGAGAAGGTGTTTTAAATTTTAAAGATAATATATTAAGTAATAAACTGGATTTAGTTATTGTTTTAGATGCTCAAGAGGGCATGGAAAATTTTTATGAGAAAAATATTTTTGGTTCCAATTTTTTAAATCATTTTGATAAATATGATTGGAGATTGGCTTATACAAATACAATTGTCAGTGAAGAAATTTTTAATTCTTTTTCTAGTAAAGTAAATAAAGACACAGGGCCAAAAAATTGCGAAGGCATGGTTTCTGGAGGGTTTATGTCTACAATATTTGGTGGCTTTGCAAACTCTGCTTTTTTCGTTATAAAAGGTGTGGATACTCTTACAAGGTGTAATTCTATTTATAGAGAAAATAAAAGCAAGAAAAAGGAAAAGAAAAAAGGTGTCATAGCAAATGGTGATTTTTTATCTTTTGAGCATGACAGAAAAAAAGTAGAACTGTCAGGTAATTATTTAACTAAAGAAGTTAAGGATTACCAAGATATTTTTAATGACACAATGATGATTAATCCCAAAAGAAAATGGTTCACATCTTACGAAGCTCCTTTGATTAGCAAGCGCAAATCGACTCCTTTTATCGCTGCTCTTTTATCTACTTCAAAACAGATTTATATTTCAGAGGAAAATGAGGATGGTTTTTTTAGAGAAGATTCAAAAATTATTTATGTTATTGTAACTCCTGAAGATAATAAACTAGATATAGAAAAAGAAGAATTAAAAAAATCTTTAGGCAAGGATAATAGATTTCATTTAATACCAGTTATTATTAAATCGAATCAATCTCATTGTCAGTCGCAATTTTCAGAAATGGGAGTAAAAGAACCAAAAGCTGGCACTCAATTAAAGAAAATTTCTAAAACTTTAAATGCAAAATCTGTAGATATTTGCTCTCCGAGCTTAGGAGAAGATCTGGCAAAAGAAATTACAAAAAATCTTCACTCTTTAAATTTTTAAATAGTGATTTACATTTTTAAGTTTTCTTTATAAATTCAAAGAATGGGACCACTACTAACAGGCATTAAACCTACCGGTGAAACTCATTTAGGAAATTATATAGGGGCTATTAAACCTGCTTTAGATCTTGCTCAAAAATCAAAAGATAAAAGTTATTTATTTATTGCTGATTCGCACTGCTTAACTTCCTTGTTTAATGCTCAAGAGGTTAGAGATTCGGTTAAAAATGTTGCAGCAACTTGGCTTGCTTGTGGATTAGATATTAATAAAACAGTTTTTTATAAACAATCAGATATTCCAGAACTTTTTGAATTGAATTGGATTTTATCTTGTTTAACTCCTAAAGGGCTGATGAACAGAGCTCATTCTTATAAGGCAAAATTGGATCAAAATAAAGAACTAGGTCGTAAAGACTTGGATGATGGTGTCAATATGGGTCTTTATAGTTATCCCGTATTGATGGCGGCAGATATTTTACTTTTTTCAGCTCGCACAATACCCGTAGGAGAAGATCAAGTTCAGCATCTGGAAATGACCAGAGATATTGCTCAAAAATTTAATCGTATTTATAAAAAAGAATTATTTACTATCCCAGAAGCTTTATTTCAAAAAGCAAATGTCTTACTAGGTTTAGATGGGCGAAAAATGAGTAAAAGTTACAACAATTACCTACCTTTATTTTGTGAGAGTAAAAGACTTCGTAAATTGATTATGAAAATAAAAACAGATTCTTCACCACCTGAACTAGCTAAAGAGACAAAAGATTGTTTAATCTTTAATACTTATAAAAATTTTGCATCTGAAAAAGAAATTCTTGAATTAGAGAAAAAATACAAAGAAGGTATTGGTTGGGGAGATGCTAAACAATGTCTTTTTGAAAAATTGGAAAGTTTTTTTAAAGATAAAAAAGAACGCTATAATTTTTATAAAGACAATTATCATGAAGTAGAAAAAGTTCTCAAAGAAGGGCAAGAAAAGGCAAGAAGTGTAGCTATTCCTTTTTTAAAAGAAATTAAAAAAATTGTAGGAATAAGTTAAAAAACAATGACGGAAGAAAAAATTATAGAAATTTGCACTAGGCTTTATGAGAAAAATTTTTTAGTTGCTCAAGATGGAAATGTTAGTGTTAAAGAAAAAGATTGTATTAAAATCACACCTTCAGGAGTGGATAAATCCTCGCTTAAACCTCACGAGATTTGTTCTATAGATTTTGAAGGACATCCTTTAAAAGGAAAAGCTTCTAGTGAAAAAGAGATGCACTTAGCAATTTATAAAAATCAAAAAAAAGCCGGAGCAGTTGTTCATTCTCATCCTCCCGCTGCTATTGCTTTGAGTTTAGCAAGACCTCGATGGAAAAAACTTCCTTTATCTCTACCTGAAACAGTGATTTCTTTAGGTGAGGTTCCTTTTATAAAATATGTTCAACCCGGTTTAAAAGAAATGGGAGAATCTTTAATTCCTTATCTTGAAAAAAGTACGGCTTTTATTTTATCTCATCATGGAGCTGTGACTTGGGGAGAAAATCTGGAAGAAGCTTATCAAAGAATGACCACTCTTGAGCATTCTTGTAAAATTATTTGGATGGCAGAAAGCATTGGAAGAGCTAGATCTTTACCTAAAAAAGAACTTCAAAAACTTTGGAATAGGAAAGATTAAATCATTGAAATTTTTCGATTCCAAGCCTGATTGATTTCATCTAAAAACAAGTTCCATTGTGTTTGCGAAACAGAAGTAGATTCTTCAACATGTCCTATTTCAGGCCCTAAAGTATTTGCTTTATTAGAATTAAGTTTAGGATGAGAGAATATATTAAAACCCAGGCCTAAGATAAAAGATTTTGTTGAAGATTGATCCAGAATCTCTAATAAGAGACCAGCAACTTTTTTATCATTGAGGTAAAGATCATTAGGTTTTTTTAATTTCCAAGGAAGATCAGGCCAAACTTTTTTTACACTTATTAAAAGCTCTAAAGTGAACTCTTCAGAAAGCTTGGGGTGTACGGGTATTAAAACATTTTGCCATAAGAAGCTAATCATTAAGTCGCTATTTTCCCATGAGTGAGAGCCCTGACCTCTGCCTTGAGTTTGTTGATGAGCTAAAAAAATATGTTTTTCAAATTTTTTTTCGAAAGCTTTTTTTTGAGCAATATCATTTGTACTACTCACAATTTCAAAAAAAGAGTGCGGGAGCATCCTTTTTTCAAGCCAATTTTTAGTCCATAAAGCAGCCTTATTCATAGGGCTGAATATTAAATTTTACAGAAGGAAAATAACCCTCTAAAAATTTTGGCCATACAATATCCAAAGCCAGCATCTGTATTTTTTCTAAATCTTTAGGTAAGATAGATCCATAAAGACCTTTTGTTTTATGAGAAGGTATTTTTGTAAGAATATCTTGGAGTTGATCACGAGGCATTTCTGAACTGAGAGCAAACACTGAATCTTCAAGGTTTAAATCCTGCTCAGAAAAACAAATTTTTTCAGGACAAGGTTGCGGACGGACACCTCCTAATTCTAAAGATTTTATCTCCCAATCTAATAAAGGAGAATCTTTAATAGGATATCCTCCAATAGGAATAGAGTGAGAAGCGGCTTTGTAACAATAAGATAAAGTACTAATTCCCGAAAGATAGGAAAGAGTTTTTATTTTTTCCTGCAAATCTTCCTCGCTATAAATTATTTCCATACAAATTTGATCTTTTAAAATATAATCACCATCTTTTACATACCAATTAATCAAGCTGGATGGATTTTCTAATAGAGAATTTAAATACTCACGCCCATAAAAAAGAGCATCTTGACCAAAAGTTATTTGATAAACTTGATTTTTTCTGGAAATTTTAGTTCGAGAATGAAGATTTGTTATCAACTGTTATCCTCAAGTATTTTTTTAATTTCTTTTTCTATAACTTTTTTTGTTAAAGTCGGTAAGTCTTTAGCAATAAATTTTCTAAGTTCTTCTTCAAATAAAGTGCGGAATACAGAATGTTCTCGGACATATTCACTAAGCGTTTGTAGAATTAAATTTTTAAACCCTTCTTCTTTTTTTAAATCAGAGATCGATTGTTTCAGGAGGGATCCATCATCTTTTTCGAGGATTTTTTGAGTTATTTTTTGAGCATATTTTTGAAGCGATTGATCAAGTATTTTTTCAAAACCTAAGGTGTTTTTATATTCTGAAAGGATTTTTAAAATCATTTCATCTTTTTCGTTATTACTTTTACTAGCGGAAGAAGGAGATGATTTTTGAAGAGGAGCGCTACTTGTTTGATCTCCAATAGGGTTTAAAGAAGCATCTTCTTCAAGAGTAAGATCTTCTGGTCTAAGAAAAGTTTTTGCTTTTGTTTTTGAAGCTCTTTTTTCATTTGCTTTTTGTGGGGGAGTATTTTTTGCATCTGAATCGGTTTGTGGATCGGCATCTGAATCCGCTTGCGAATCAGAATGATTTGGAAATTTTAAAAAATTATGAATAGTAGATTGACCAATTTTAGGAACAAGATTAGCGACCATTTCTCTTAAGAGATTAGCATCTAGAGGTTTTTTGATTTTATTTTTTATAGATTTTATTTCCGCATCTTCTTCATTTCTATAAATAACAATATAAGGAATTTGTTTTATATTTTTTCCGGCAGAAACAGCAAGAGGCTCCTCTCCTTGCTTTAAATCCCAGTCTATAAAAATAAGATCGGGCTGATGATTCTTGAGATCTTCCAGATTTTCTACACGATGAATTTCAGCAGAATAGTAATGCAAACAATGAGATAACATTTTTTTTATAACTTCACTTTTATCAATTAAAACAACATTTAAACTCATTATAAAATCCTTATCTTATCTGCCATATAGATTGACATTCTAAAAATTATTTTGCAAGTCTTTGAAAGATAATTTTTGTAAGAAATATAAAGTTTACTGGTATATTTCTTTAAAATTTGATAAAACCTTGGGTGTATTTATGGAGCCATTAGAAGTTTTAAAATTCCCTGATTCTCGCTTGCGTTACAAAGCAAAAGCAGTTGATAAGGTGACTCCCGAATTAGTGCAATTAGCAAAAAATATGCTGGAAATCATGTATGCTAAAAATGGTGTTGGATTATCATCTATTCAAGTCAATAAGCAAGTGCGAGTTATTGTGGCAGATACCTCTTCTGAATTAACGGAATCTCCCCCCGAGGAAAGCTCTAGATACAAAACTAATGAATTAAATAAAAAATTAGTTCCTCATATTAAACAACCTCTTATTTTATTTAATCCTGAAATTATAGATCGACAAGGTTTTGTGACTTACCAAGAGGGTTGTTTGAGTTTCCCTTCTTATTACGCTGATGTTAAAAGATCTGCAATTGTAAAAGTCAAAGGGTGGAATGAAGAGGGTAAAGATGTTTGTATTGAAACCGATGGATTATTATCTATTTGTCTTCAACATGAAGTCGATCATTTAGATGGTAAGCTTTTTATTGATCACTTAAGTCCTTTAAAATCTTCACGATTAAGAGAAGAGATTAAAAAACATGGTTATCCTGATGATAACGCTTTGGAATCTAAGAAAAATATATCTTAAGTGAAATCTTGTATTTTTATTGGAACTTCTGATTTTGCCTTGCAGTGCTTAAAGTACTTATTGGAATCTGATTTTTTTAAAGTGGCAGCTCTTATAACTATTCCCAGTCGTCAAAGAGGTCGAGGGATGGCGTGGCAAAATTCAGTCGTTAAAACTTTTGGTGAAAAAAATTTAAATATTCCTTGTTTTACGCCTGAGGATTTATTAGAAGAAGAATTTTTAAAAAAAATCCAGAGGCTTCAAAGTGAATTTTGTGTCGTTTGTGATTATGGAAAGTTTTTACCAAAAAATTTCTTAAATTTATTTCCTAAACCAAGTTTTAATATACATCCTAGTCTTTTACCGCTTTGGAGAGGAGCAGCTCCTATAGAGAGATCTTTAATGAATGGAGATCTGAAAACAGGTGTATCTTTGCAATTGGTTTCAGAAAAACTGGATGCAGGAGATCTTCTGGGTCAAATAAATTTTCCTATTAAAGAAGATGAAACTTCTGAAGAGATTTATCAGAAATCAGCAGAAGTTTCCAAAACATTACTACAGGAAAATTTAGTATCTTATTTAAAAGGAGAGATAACTGCTATACCTCAAAAGGAAGCAGAAGCCAGTTATGCTCATAAAATAAAAAAAGAAGAAGCAAAAATTAATTGGAATCAAGAAGCTCATCTTATACATAACAAAGTGAGAGCTTTAGTGTTGGGCCCTCAAGCTTTTACTTTTTATCAAGGGGAAAGATTAAAAATTTATAAGACTCAACTGGTAAAAAATGCAGACAGTGATTCCAAAAACCAAGCGGGAGAAATTATTTTTTTAGATAAAAAGCAATTGATAGTATCTTGTGGATTTTTGGCTTTAAAATTATATGAGCTGCAACGATCAGGAAGAAAAAAACAAGTTATTCAGGAGTTTTTAGGGGGAGTTTCTATTAAAAAAGGTGACATTTTAGGAAAAGAGTTGGACATTTAGGGCATGGCTTTTTTGATAGCACCAAGTTTATTATCTTCGGACTTTTCTAAACTAGGAGAGGAGATTCGCTCTGTTGAAAAAGCAGGTGCCAATTGGATACATATGGATGTTATGGATGGAAACTTTGTTCCTGAAATAACTTTTGGAGCTCCTATTATAAAATCACTACGCTCTCATACAACGCTTCCCTTTGATGTGCATTTAATGGTTGCTAAACCTGAAAGATTTATAGAAAGTTTTGCTCATGCAGGAGCAGATCATTTAACTCTCCATGCAGAAGCGATTTCAAATCCTTTAAAAACCATTGAAAAAATAAAATCATTAAAAATGAAAGCAGGTGTAAGTATTAAACCTTCGACTTCTATTACAAAGCTCAATCCTTTTTTAGATGAATTAGACCTCGTATTAGTAATGACGGTAGAGCCCGGAAAAGGCGGACAATCTTTTTTAAAAGAGACCGCTAAAAAAATTAAAGGATTAAAAGAAAAAATCAAAAAGAAAAAATTAGAGACTTTAATTGTTGTCGATGGAGGGATCAATTCCGACACTACTAAGTATGTTAAATCTGCTGATGTGTTAGTGTCAGGTAATTACATTTTTACAAGTACAGATTATTCTAAAGCGATTGATAAACTTAAAGCCTAAATGGAATTTTTAGGAATAGTCTAAAAGTCTAGTTTTTTGAAATAAAATTTTCTCTTATTTTTTTTATTGATGTTTTAATAGGAAGGTCATTCTATAATAAATAAATATGTTTCATCGTATTCTTCATTTAAATCATATCATTAAAGTTTTACTGGCTTTTGTCATTATTGTTTTTCTCTATATGATAGGTTGTTCTGAAACTTATTTTAGCAGTTTAAAAACGGTAACCTGTGATGATTTTACAGGTACTTTTAATAACACAGGGACTTCTTGTGGGAGAGTTCATGTAGAAGCTCCTCGAGTTCCTCAAGGCCCTAGCGCTGATCCAATGAGGCGTTTTTTAGAATTTAAATATTATATTCCATTAGGAAAAGTCGATATTATTTTTGTTGTTGATAATTCCAGTTCTATGCATGAAGAACATACAAGCTTGGCAAAACAATTTAATAGTTTTTTAAATGAGATTAAATATTTAGATTATCGTATTGCAGTGATCACAACAGATATCAGTAGCTCTCCGGACAATCCAGTCAGAGGTGCTCCTTATCAAGATGGTAAATTCATTCCTATTGGAGGCCGTAGTTTTCTAGAAAATTCTAATGTAGGTGGTGCTGCTTCAAGTAGGGCTATTGAAGACTTTGCAAAAACTCTTGTTCGCCCAGAAACCATTGATTGTGATGGTAGTAGCGCAAGTGGTGGTTCTACAAGAGATGATGAGTATTTCTTTAAGTATGGTGTCGATAGACCAAGATCCCAAAAATCTGGAGGCGGTGGTGCTTGCCCTAGTCATGATGAAAGAGGTATTTACGCTTTAAACCTCGCTATTGAAAATTATAATCAGAGATCTTTTTTCAGATCAGGAGCTCATTTAATGATGGTTGTTATTTCTGATGAAGATGAAAGAAGTTCTTATAAATACATTTCAGAAAGATTAAGTTATGGTGAAAATTATGAATTTGAAACTCGTGATTACCCTGAGTTTTTAGTGGAAAATGTATACAATATGTTTGGGCCATTAAAGAATTTTAGTTTTCATTCTATTATTATACCTCCCGGAAATAGCAGTTGTTATAAAAAACAAATGGAAAGAGCAGATGGGGGTTCTGGATCTGGCCGTGGTTTTTATGGAGTCGAATATGCTAAACTTTCTAAAGCCAGAGACATGTCTTTATTAGAATATGAAAATTTATTAAGAGGTAATATTATTTCTATTTGTGATCGTGGTTATGGAAATCAGTTAGGAAAAATAGCTTTGTATGCTGATGTCGTCAGAGCGGCTCTGCCTTGTTCATCTCCTGAAGAAATAATATTTCAAGTCAATGGCAGAAGATCTAATTTAAAATATGATATTGAAGGTCGAACTTTAATTGTCAGAGAAGGCCAAGTTTCTTTGACGGCTCATTTAGAATTAAGTATTATTTGCGAAGAATAAATGAATTATCTTTAGAAAAAGGATAAAAAGTTTATTTTATTCTAAGGAGGTTTGTTAATGAAAGATTCTTCATCTTCAGTTGATTCTTTAAAAGAAAAAGTTGAAAAATTTTGTTCACAAAGAGATTGGGATAAGTTTCACAATCCTAAAGATTTAGCCATTGGAGTTATTACAGAAGCCAGTGAGCTTTTAGAAATCTTTCGATTTCATTCAGAAACAGAAACTTTGCAAATGATAAAAGATAAGAAAATAAGGACCCATATTGGTGAAGAATTAGCAGATATTTTATGTTTCGTTTTTAGGTTCTCGCAGTTATATAATTTTGATCTTACAAGTTGCTTGGAGGATAAACTAAATAAAAATGCTGCTAAATACCCGCTTTTAGAAAAAAAATAAGGATTATAAGCTACCCCCAATTCAGGAAAATTTCTTAACAAAAAATTAATAGATTTTTTTCTGGAAAACCTTGTCTTTTCTTCAAGTTAGTTTAAAAGTCTTATTAAAGGGCAAAACAGGTAAAACATTATGAAAATCTTCCTAAGAATCGCGGTATTTTCTTTAGTTTCAGCCATGTTGGTATCTTGCTTTGGTAAAAAAAATAAGCCGCTATTAGTGAACGGTGCTGGAGCTTCTTTCCCTTATATTCTTTATACAAAATGGCTTTATGAGTACAATCAAATCAATCCCTCTATAACTATTAACTATCAATCGATTGGCAGCGGTGGTGGTATCCGTCAATTTTTGAAAGGAACATTAGATTTTGGAGGAACAGATATTCCTGTACGCTCTAAGGAATTAAATAAAACAAAAAAAACTATTCTCCATATACCGACAACTTTAGGCTCAGTGGCAGTAACTTATAATATAGGCTTGAAGCAGTCTTTAAATTTGGATGGAAAAACTTTGTCTCAAATTTTTATGGGTGAAATTAAAAATTGGAATCATCCCAAGATTCAAAAATTAAACCCAAATGTCAAACTTCCAGAAGACACTATAGTTGTTGTTTATCGCGCAGATGGAAGTGGAACAACTTCTGTTTTTACAGAATTTTTATCAAAAAATTCCCCCTCATTTCTTAATAAAGTAGGACGAGGTAAATCTGTGAATTGGCCTGTAGGTATTGGCGGAAAAGGAAATGAAGGAGTGATGGGATTAGTTAATAAAATGAAAGGATCTATTTCTTATATATCTTTGAGTTATGTTTTATCCCAAAAGTTACCAGTTGCAAAAATTAAAAATGAAGTGGGAGAGTTTATTTTTCCAAACTCTAAAAGCGTTCGTCAAGCTGCTGATTCAGTACTAAAAAAAACGAGATCTTTTAAATCGTCTTTGGTCTATGTTGGAGGTTCTGGCTCTTATCCTTTATCTAGTTTTACTTACATTATTATATCTCATCAAATGCCGAGGGAAAAAGGTTTGATTATTGTTAATTTTTTAAAATGGTGTTTAAGCGATGGGCAAAAATTTTCAGAAGAATTATATTTTATACGACTCCCTGAGAGAGTTTCATCAGAAGCTATGAAAAAATTATCAATCGTTCAGTATCAATGAAATCTTTTGACTATAAATTTAAAATTCCTGTTTTAAAATCTGATCTTCATTTTGAGGATCGTCTTTTTGCTTTTTTTATTAAATCCCTTGGTTTTGCTTTTATAGCTTTATTTTTTTTAATGGCAATTATTATTTTTGTAAAAGCATGGCCTGCTTTAAGTCATTTTGGATTATCTTTTTTTGTAAATCCAAATTGGGATAGTTGGAAACAAGATTTTGGAGTTCTTTCTTTAATTTATGGAACTCTTGTGAGTTCTTTACTCGCTCTTTTATTATCGGTTCCTTTAAGTATCGCTTTTGCTCTTTTTTTAACAGAGCTAGCTCCTAAATGGCTTTCAAAAATTCTGGGTTTTATTGTAGAAATGCTAGCCTCTATTCCTTCTATTATTTATGGAATGTGGGGAGTTTTTGTTCTGGCTCCTTTCCTTAGAGAACATGTCCAACCTTTTTTATCGAGGTATTTTGGAGAGGTTTTTTTATTTTCTGGAGATTTTTATGGAATAGGCATGATGTGTGCAGGAATTATTTTAGCGATTATGATTACACCAACTATTTCTTCTATTTGTAAGGAGGTTTTTCATTCGATACCTTTATCTCACAAAGAGGCTGTTTTAAGTTTAGGAACAACTCGTTGGGAAATGTTTAAAGTTGCTATTTTAAAAGGGGGTCTTTCAGGAATTGTAGGAGCTATCGTTTTGGGTTTTGGAAGAGCTTTTGGAGAAACGATGGCAGTCACCATGGTGATAGGTAATAAACCTGTTATAGATTTTTCTATTTTTGCACCTTCTCAAACCATGGCAAGTATTTTAGCGACACAATATGCAGAAGCAGGTACAGAATTACATTTATCTTCTTTAACGGCTGTTGGATTTACTTTATTCATAGTGTCTTTATTTTTTAATTCAGTATCTATGTTTTTTGTTTGGAGAATGAAAAAATCTTTTAAAAGATAGTTATGAAAATTTATTCTTTATATTATTTTTATAGAAAATTAATGAGTCAGTTTATGATATTTCTGACAGTGGCTTTTAGCATCCTTACGGTGCTGCCATTTTTTTATATTGTTTTTTATATTTTAAAACGGGGATTGCCGGCTATTAATTGGAATCTTTTAACCCGGCTTCCTCAAAGTCCTTCGGGTATGGAAGGAGGGCTTGCGAATGGAATTATTGGTAGTATGATTATGGTGGGATTAGCGTGTTTAATAGGGATTCCTTGGGGAACTGTTTTAGGAATATGCTTAAATGAGTATCGTTCTAGCAGGATTTCTAAAGTATTAAAGTTTATTATTGATCTTTCTATTAGCACACCATCTATTGTTATTGGAATTTTTGTTTATAGTTGCATGGTTATTTTATTTGGTTTTTCAGCTTATGCAGGAGCTATATCTCTTATGATTATTTTAATTCCTATTGTGGCCCGTAGTTCTGAGGAGATTTTTAAGATGATTCCTAATCATATTAGAGAAGCAGGCTTAGCTTTAGGTTTACCTCGTTGGAAAATTATTGTAAGAATTCTATTACCAGGAACTTTAACTATGCTTTTAAGTGGTATTATTTTAGCAATTGCTCGTATTTGTGGAGAAACAGCTCCCTTATTATTTACAGCTTTAGGGAATCAGTATTTTTCTAGAAGCTTGAGTGAGCCTACGGCGTCTTTACCAGTTCAAATTTATGAATTTGCAAAAAGTGGATTTGATAATTTAGAATCAATGGCTTGGGGAGGAGCTCTTTTATTAATAACTTTTGTTTTTTTAATTAATTTTTGTACAAGAGTTATTGTGTTTATGACCAATCCTTATAGTCGTTCAGGATTAAGTGGGAGATAGTAAGTTTTGAAAAAGGTTATTATAGATGTTAAAAATTTAAATGTTTGGTTTGATAGTGCAAAAGTACTAGAAAATATTAATTTAAAAATAGAAAAAAACAGAGTGGCTGCCATCATAGGCCCTTCTGGTTGTGGAAAATCTACTTTTATAAGATGTTTAAATCGTCTTCATGAAGAGGTCAAAGGAGCTTGGTTAGAGGGGCAAATTTATCTTAATGGAAAAGATATTTATAGCTCTGATGTAGATCCTGTAACTATTAGAAAAAATATAGGCATGGTTTTTCAAAAACCCAATCCTTTTCCAGGTATGAATATTTATGACAATGTTGCTATTGGATTAAAATTTTCAGGAATTCGCAAACGAAGTCTTTTGGATGAGAAAGTAGAAACAGCTTTAAAAAATGCAGCTCTTTGGGATGAAGTTAAAGATAGTTTAGATAAACTTGGAACGAGTCTTTCAGGAGGACAGCAACAAAAACTTTGTATCGCTAGAGCTTTAGCAGTAGATCCTTCTGTTATTTTAATGGATGAACCAACATCTTCTTTAGATCCTATTTCTACAATTTGGATTGAAGAGCTCATACAAAGATTAAAAAAATATGTTACAGTAGTTGTAGTTACACATAATATGCAACAAGCCGCTAAGATTTCTGATAAAACTGCTTTCTTTTTAAAAGGAAAATTAATAGAGTATAATAAGACATCATTATTTTTTACGAATCCAGAGGATTCTCGAACTGAAAATTATATCACAGGGAGATTCTAAAATGGCTGTTCAATTTTTAGATAAAAGATTGACTCAATTAAAGTCTTTAATTGCTTCTATGGGTGGATGCGTAGAGCAAATGCTTGTTGATGCAAAAAAAATTACTTTTAGAAAAGATATTAATAAAGAAAATCTTTATCAAATTGTTAGAACTCGTGAAATAGAAATTGATAGCTTACAAGTTCAACTTGATAAATACTGCTTTCGAGCTTTAGCAAGACAAGCTCCTTTAGCTAAGGATTTAAGAATTATACTTTCTATCATTAGCGCAAATACATCTTTAGAAAGAATGGGTGATTTATCTTTAAGCATTGCTAAAAAAGGTAAAAACCTGAAAGAAGATCCTTTGTTAGAAGATTCTTTAAAATCTTTAGAAGAGATGTTTAATCATATTTATTCCATGGTTTTAAGTTGTTTAAATTCTTTTATTAATGAAGATGAAAAAATGGCGAGAGAAGTTATTCAATTAGATCATAAAGCAGATCAATTAAAAGAAAGTATTTCTTTAAAATTAAAAGAGTGCATTTTAGAAAATACAGATTTAATAGATACTTGTATTCAATTAGTGAGTATTTCTGAAAAATTGGAAAGAATAGGCGATCAAGCAACTAATATTTCTGAAGAAGTGGTGTTTATGCAAACGGGATTAGATATAAAACATCAAAAAAATTAAGATATCAGATGAAAGAAAAAATTTTAATAGTAGAAGATGAAAAAGATATTAGGGAGCTGATATCTTTTTCTATTTCTTCAGATAATATTGAGGTTGAAGAAGCAGAAGATGGTCGCGTGGCGTATGATAAACTTTTAGTTACTAAATATGATCTTATTATTATGGATTGGATGATACCTGAAATGAGCGGGTTGGATCTTATTTCTTGGATGAAAAAACCTTCTCATATTCAATACAAGACTCCTATTTTAATGGTCACTGCTAAATCAGATCCATCGAATATTGTGTTAGGTTTAGAGACAGGAGCTGATGATTATATCGTCAAACCATTTAATTTTGATATTTTAAAAGCTCGTGTTCAAAATTTATTAAAACGACAAAATTTATTAAAATCCAATGAAAAAAATAAAAAGGATATGGCTGTTTTTAAATTTGGAGATCTGGTTTTAGATAAAGTTTCTCATCAAGCTAAAATAGAAGATGAAAAAATAGATTTAACTTTTTCTGAATTTAAAATTCTAGAAATTCTTTTGTCGAATCGTGGAAAAGTTTTATCTCGAAAACAAATCATTAATTTTATTCAAGGCCAAGATGTTGTAGTCACTGGTCGAGCCATTGATACTCATCTTTCAAGTCTGCGTAAAAAATTAGGAAAGTATGGTGATAAAATTAATACAGTTCGTGGCGTAGGTTACAGAGTGTCTTACGATTAATATGAAAAATTATCCTATTACTAAACTGATTCAATGGCTTATTAAAAATGTCTTCTATTCTTTAATTATAAGTTCCGCTTTATCTTATGTTTGTTTTTCTTTATTTTTTAGTGAAACTTTTTCTAATTTTGCTTTAATTTTCTTTTATGGTTTTTTAATTTCTTTTGTTGTGTTTTTTATTTTATTTGTTCGGCTTCTCCATCCGTTATCTAAAATCATACAAAAAATAGAAGGACTTGCAAAGGGACAAGAGCTGTTTGGTAAATTTCATGAAGATTCTTTTTTGGATGAACCAGGAGAGTTTTATAATGTAAATAAAAATTTAAATCGTATTAGTAATCAATTAATTTGGCAAAAAAAGATTATTGGCCGAGACTCTTCAGAATTAGAAGCTGTTATTTCAACAATAACAGGAGCCATTTTAGCGGTAGATAAAGATCAAAAAATTTTATTTTTTAACAACCAAGCCATTATGCTATTTGCTCCTAAGAAAAAAGAAAAAATTAAAGATCATTTTTTAAGTGAAGTGATTAGAAAACCAGAAATTTTAGATATGTATAAAGAGTGTTTAGATAGTCATAAAATTATTAAAAAAAACTTATCTTTCCATCTTTTTGATGTAGGAGAAGAAATTGTTTATGCCATCACTGTTGCCCCTTTAGAGGAAGGAAACAATCAATACAGAGGAGCTGTAGGCATGTTTTATGATATAACGAATGTTAAAAAAACAGAGAAAATCCAAGTTGATTTTATATCTAATGTATCTCATGAACTAAGAACTCCTTTAACAGCGATTCAAGGTTATGTTGAAACACTTTTATCTCAATTACATACGAGTGAAAAAAATCAAATCGAAAAATTTTTAAAAATTATCAATCGAAATGTAAAAAGATTGGTTTCTCTTTTGAATCATTTTTTGGAGTTATCTCAAATGGAGTCTTCTTTAGGTTTGAAAAAAGAAGAAATTTCTACAGAAAAAATAACTCAATCTATTGTTAAAGATTTGCATATTAAAGATCATAAATTAAAACTGGATTTTTTAACAAAAACAGTCAGGGCAGATCCTCATTTTTTAAAACAAATTTTATATAACTTGTTGGATAATGCTAGTAGATATGTTCCTAAAAATTGTTTGATTGAAGTCATCTGGTCTGAAAGATTAGGTGAAGTGCTTTTAACAGTGAAAGATCATGGAAAAGGAATTCCCTCTCATCAAAGAGAGAGGTTGTTTGAAAGATTTTATCGGGTAGATCCTTCTCGTAAAGAAACAAGAGGAGCGGGTATTGGGCTATCTATAGTTAAACAATTAATGGAAAAGCATCAAGGGCAAGTGACAGTTCAAAGCCAAGAAGGAAAGGGAACAACTTTTACTTGTTTTTTCCCAGATGAATAATTTATTTTAAATAATCTAAAATTTGTTTTTTAATATCAGCCCAGTTTTTATTGTGAACAGTGGCTCCAGCAGAATGACGATGCCCTCCTCCATTAAAATTTTTAACAAGAGGAAGTAAGTCTTTATTTTTAGATCTCAAACTCAGTTTAAAAGATCCATCCTCTTTTTCTATCATTAAAATGGTAGATTTTATAGAAGACACATCTTTGACCATATCCATTAAATTAAAGGCTTGATTAATATTAGTCTTTGATTCTTTTAATTCTTTTTCATTAACTTCTAATAAAGCAACTTGATTATTAAAATGATATTCTAGATCTTGTATTTTAGTAAAAAATTTTAAATCATTAATAGTTAGTGTTTGAAATAAATTTTCATAGATCACATTGACATCTTTTATATAGGGAATAATTTTGGAAGAAATTTCAAAAGGTTTTTTAGAATTTTTTATATTTCTAAATTGATTGGTATCAAAAACAATACTTGTAAAAAGAGCAGTTGCTATTTTTTCATCTATTGAGACATTTAATTTGTTTAAAAGATCATAAACAATTTCAGCAACACTAGACGCTGTAGAATCAATAAAATAAGAATCACTTTTGTTGGAGTGAATAATAGGATGATGATCCACAAAATAAACCCGGGTATTTTGTTTTTTAGCATGCTCATAAAGAGGCTCTATTAAAAGAGAATCATTGGTATCAAGAACGATAAGATTTTTATGAATCCCGGTTGTTTTATCAAAAGTTTTTATAACACTATCTGGGTCTAGAAACTTGTATTTTGGATCGGGAGTTTCTAAAGTTATAAAAGAAACTTCTTTATTAAGTTTTTTGAGAGCATAATAAAGAGCCATTCCTCCCCCTAAGCCATCTCCATCACAGTATTTATGAGTAGAAATTACAAAGGAAGTCTCTTTTAAGAGAACATCAGCAACTTGATCGATAGTCATCAAATATAAGATCGGTTTTTTTTAAAAGAATCTATAGAAAAACCCCGTTTTTTCATAAGTTTTCTCCCAGAAATTTTAATCCTAAGGACGCAATACCTAAAAAGATAAAAAATCCAAAAATATCAGTGATAATTGTTACTAAAACTCCACTGCTGACTGCGGGATCTTTATTCAGTTTTCTCATAAAAATAGGAATAAGAAATCCTGCTAAAACAGCAACAATGGAATTAATCATCATAGCAATAAATATAACAACAGAGACTAAAAAAGATTTTTTCCAAAAATAAGTCAGAACACCAGCGCCTAATCCCATTAAAACTCCCATGATAAGACCCACTACAATTTCTTTGATTAAAGCTTTTGGGATAGTTGTAAAATGGAAATCCCCTGTATCCAATCCTCGAGTTGTTACAGTCAGAGTTTGAATTGCTGTGTTTCCACCAATACCTGCTACAATATTTTTTAAAGTGGCTAAAATAATAAGTCGGCTCATGGTTTGCTCAAATAAACTAATAATAGAACTTGCTAAAAGAGCAAAAAATAAATTAATAACGAGCCAAGGAAAGCGATGTTGGATCGTAGAAAAAACATTGGTATAGATATGATCATCTTCAGGGAGTCCAGCCATAGCATAAATTTTTGCAGTGGCTTGTTCTTCTATAATATCTAAAACATCATCGACAGTAACAACACCTAACATTTTTTTATTTTCATCTATAACAGGAATGGCAATGTAATTATGATGACTTACAATTTCAGCTGCTTCTTTAGTTTTTACTGTGGGATTAATAGAAATAACATTTTGATTCATAATTTCTTTCATTTGAGTTTTTGGAGCAGAGACTGTTAATTGACGAATAGAAGAAACTCCTAATAAAGTTTTATCCTCATCTAAGCAATAAATGTAATGAACAAATTTATCTCTAGAATATTCTCTTAAAGAATCAATAGTTTGTTCTGCTGTAAAATTTAAAGGAACAGAAAAATAATCATCTTCCATAATTCGCCCAGAAGAATTTTCAGGATAAGCCATAAATTTTTTAATTTTAATATTTTGTTTAACAGGTATATTTTCTAGAAGTTTTTCTTTATGAGGAACATATTCAATAATGTAAATTAAATCATCGATAGGTCCTCCAGAAAATAACTGGGTGAGATGTGCTCCCGTAAGATTTTTTAAAAAATCGATAAGATGAGGTTCTTTCATTTCAGAAAGTGTGGATGCTGCTAAATCAATCGCAAGAAGCTTTTCAAAAAGCATATGAGATTGATCTTTACTCAGATCAATAAGAAGAGAAGCAAGGTCTGCATGAGATAATTCTCTGAGCTGATCAGAAGAAGTTTTTTCATTAAAAGGAAAAGACTTTTTTATAGGTTTTTGGGAATTAAGTTTCATAATTTATCCTATTTTTTTAAACCCTATATTTACAATGCTTTTATTTAGAAAATAGGGCATAAGTCTCATTTTTTCTTGATGCTTATTTTAAATTATGATATTTAATTTGACCTTAAACGAACTAAATCAAGGTGATATATGTCCAATAGAAAGCCTATAACGGCCCAAGGAAAAAAAGAAGTAGAAGAGCTTTTAAATCGCTTAATTCAAGAGGAGCGCCCTAAAGTGATCCAAGCGATTAAAGTGGCTAGGGCTCATGGAGATTTAAGCGAAAATGCGGATTATGACGCCGCTAAAGAGCAACAGGGGTTTTTAGAAAGTCGCATTTCTGATCTGACAGAAAAGCTCGCTAATGCTCAGGTTGTAGATGTCGCTAATATTAAATCAGATACGATTACTTTTGGGGCTGTCGTCAATTTAAAAAATTTAGAAGATGATAAAGAGGTTACTTATACGATTGTAGGTGAGGCTGAAGCCGATGCTAAAAAAGGTCGCATCTCTATTGTATCTCCTTTAGCTAAAAAAATGATTGGTCTTAAAAAAGGAGATAATTTTATATTTCAAACTCCCGGTGGAGAAAAAGAATACGAAGTTCTAAAATTTTCTTTCAAATAATAAATTAAAACAAAAAATTAAATAAATAAATTAAAACAAATAAAAAAACTTTTCTATAAGAGAACTTTGCGTCTCCATTTTTTTAGAAAATTTTTCTAAAAAATTTTGTTTAGCAGCAAGGCTTATTTTATAAACCTGATTTATTTTTAATCTTTCCATAATGTAATCATCGCTACATTGAATTTTATCAACTAAACCTTTTTTAAAAGCTTCTTCTGCTAACCAAGCTTCACCTGTGGCAACCTGTTTAAGATCTAGATTTTTTCTATGTTTTAAAACAAAGTTTTTAAATTGATCATGAACCAGTTCTAATTGTTCTTTAAGTTTATTTCTTTTTTCCTCAGTGATTTCTCCAAAAGGCGTGAGGGTTCGTTTATGCTCTCCAGCAGTGATTTCTTCATAATTGATATCATGTTTTTTTAAAAAATCATGAATATTAGGGAGGCCAAAAAGAACTCCTATAGACCCAATAAAAGCAAAGGGCGCTGAAAGAATTTGAGATCCCACGCAAGCCATAAGGTAACCACCACTTCCTGCAACTTTATCAACACAAATAGTAAGAGGGATATTTCTGTCTCTTAAGCGTTGAAGTTGGCTAGCCGCTAAACCATAATGAGCAACAGATCCACCAGGGCTTTCTAAAAGTAAGATCACTTCATCTTCAGGAGTTGCAATATTTAAAATTAAAGTAATTTCTTCTCTTAAATTTTCTACTTGAGTAGCCATTTTGTCTCCTACAAAAGACAATAGAAAACTAGAATTTTTAGCCACCTCTTTTTTCGTATTTTCTTTCAGGCTTTTTAAATATTTTTTAAGTTTCTTTTTATTAAGAGTTTTTAAATTAAAGGATAAAATATTTTTTTCATATTTTTCTTTGAGATTTTCTACAGTTAAAAGTTTTTTCTTAGAATCTTCAGGCTTGATTTTTTTAATAACTAAGACAGGAATAATAATAGCTAAAACAAAAGCAATAACAAAAATAAGAGCTTTTAATCCAAAAATTAGGGTGCTTGAAAAGAGTTCCATTTCCATAAATTGGTCGTATCATAGAAAGAAGAAAGGGGTCAAGATAGGTCTAAAAAAGGTTGAAGCTCGAAGCTTAGGACTTTTTATAATTCAAAAAAAGTGATAATTTATAGATATGTTCAGGTTCTTTTTAATATTTTTTATAGGCTTATCGACTCTTGGTTTGACTCCTTTTGAGAAGAAAAAAGCTTATTTAGAATATCAGAAAGAAAAAAAGCAGCTTCAAAAAAAAAGATCCAAAAATTTTAAGTCTTACAAAAAATCTCATCTTTTGTATCAAAAGAAAAAGCAAAAAATTTTAAATCAAAGACTTAAAAAAATATCACGATTAAGAAAATCAAAATCTCAAAAGATTCAAAAAGAAAAAAAAGAAAAAAAATATCAGAAAAAAGATAAGATCTTAGAAAATAAATTTTCAAAATTTCAAAAAAAATATATTCGTAAAAGAAATAGAACACGACAAAAAGAAAAAAAATATCGCTTTAAAGAGTTTAAAAATATTTTTTAATTCTAAGGCTAAAAAGAGTTCTTTTTATTAAAACACTTGTTTAAAAGGCTTTTTAGAGGAAAGGAGTTGACTCATGAGGCTTATTTTCCTAAGGTCTATATCTTATGACTCTTAAAGAAATTGATAAAGATAAGTTTGTTTTTAATGGGTTTTTTCCAAATGACAATCTTCAAGAAAAATGTAGAAGTTTATATCATTTGGTAGAAACAAGATCTCCCAATGCTTGCGCTAAAGAAGCTTCTATTACAAAAATAGGAAATAATTACGAAGCAAAATTAAAAATCATTTCTGACTCTTGTAATTTTGAAGTATCTTCTAAAAACAATGAACCTATTGAAAGCATCGATAAACTGAGTGAAAAATTTTTAAATCAAATTTTAAATTGGAATCAAGAAAGAGATCTTTTCTAAATAATAAAAAAACAAAAATAATCTTGTGACACAAAAAACAGAAAACCCTTTTTATAATTTACTTTTTAATGTCATCTTACCTGTTTTTATTTTAAACAAAGCTCCTACTTTTTTTACTTTTGAACAGATAGAATTATATTCTCTTTTAGTAGCTTTAGCTTTTCCTTTAGCTTATGGATTAAAAGATTATTTTCTTACAAGGAAAACAAATTTTATATCATTGCTCAGTTTTATTGGGATTTTTTTAACAGGAGGCCTGGCTTTATTTCAACTCAAAGGTATTTATTTTGCTATTAAAGAAGCGGTGATACCTTTATTTATTGGTGTCATTGTCTTAGGGTCTATTTTTTATAAAAAACCTTTAATCTCTCTTTTTTTATTTAAATCTTCTTTATTTAAAAAAGATTTAATTTATGCGAAGTTAAAAGAACACAACAGGGAAATGGATTTTCAAAAACTTCTTAATAAAACGACTTTGTGGTTAGCGGGATCTTTTTTTCTAAGTGCTTTTTTAAATTTTGCAATAGCTGTTATTGTCTTTAAAGATATTGATCCCCATTTAGCAGAAAAAATACAACGACAAATCCTCAATGAGCAGATTGCAGATATGACTTGGATGGGCTATGTTTTTATTGCCTTCCCTTTAAGTTTTATTACCTTTTTTATTTTGTGGTATATCATGAAGCACTTAAAACAAATGACAGGATTAGATTTTAAAGATTCTATAAATTCATAACGAATGAGTCCCAAATTTCTTAAATGGGAATTACCGTAATTAACAAATCATTTATTCATTTACTTTTTTAGAAGAAAGAATCTGTTTAAGCTTCTCAAAAGCCTCTTCTATTTCTGTAAAATCAAATCTGACATTATTAAATAATAAATCTTCAAAAAAATTCTTACTTTTAACTGATTTAAGAATGTTATCTAAGTCTTTAAATAACTTAGTGTTACCAAAGCAGCCTTTAGGAATATATTGATTCCTACTTTTTTCTTCTGAGTAGACTTTATTCAAATCTTCTAGAAAAAATTCTTCTTTTAAATAATTTTTAACAACTTCTTGTTGTAGAAGTTGAGAAATATCATAAAAATGTCTATCTTTTTTTTCAAAAGCTTTCTCCGCTTCACTTAAACGAAAAAGACACATAAGTTTTTCTGATAAAGTCATTTCTTGAGATAGCACTTGTATAGGGAAATCATGTAGATCATATTTTTCAATGATATCTTCTTGGTTGCTTTTTTTTAATACCTCAGCAATGTAGGATTCAATATTTAATTCTGTTATATGTTTCTTTTCAATACTCGCAAATGTAGTCGATTCTAAAATTATTTCGTTTAAGCTTGTAATAT
>JBPCUO010000055.1:0-2783 GCA_051011135.1 Bdellovibrionales bacterium | reverse complement strand
CTCTAAACGCTTTGTATCTATATTTAAATCTTTCAACACCGCTTGAGTAATCGATTCTAGTAAAACAATAAAGTCTTTTACTTTTATACCTATAAGCGGGAGAGAAACAACAGGATACAAAACCAATTGCCCCCTACTATGAAGAGTAGCTTGCCCTCCTCTTTTGAGAGATAAGACTTGTATAGAATGTTTTTTTAACTGATTGGAATCCCATAAAATATCTTTTGAATCGGATCTTAAGCCTTTTGTAATAACAGTATCTCTGGGCTCAAAACCTAAAAAATAAAACCTGCCCTTTTGCGCCAAGCTTTTAAGTTCTTCTTGTTCTTTAAGACTTTCTTCAAAAGAAATAGAGCCTAACCATTTTTTAGAAATAGAATTTTTTAGAGGTGATTTTTTTTGTAGAGAAGAAGATAATCTATTTTGGAGCATCACTTATTTTTCTTTAGCATAAAGATCAACTTGTTGGTTATTGTAACCGTTGACGATGATGCTAAAAGAAGGATTATTAAGAATTTTATTTAAATCACTATTAAACCTTGAAGCATCTTTAGAAATTTCCGCTTCATAAACAATTTTATTAGACGCTAAAAGTCTTTCTTGTAATCGTTTTAAAGATGGAATTTCTTTCACAAGATATTTTTTTAGTTTTTCTTTTTGATGATAATCTAAAGGGCCTTGAACGCTTACGATCATACGATTTAAATCTAAAGATCCTCGATCCTTGTAAGAAGAAAGTTGAAATCCAACACTATTAAAAATATAAGAGAGTTTATTTTTAAATTCTTTTTCTAAATCCACTTCATTACCAAAATCTACAAGTTTCATTTCTTTATTAAATTCAAATAATTTTTGTTTTGTTTTTATATTAAAAATATTAAAAGACCACTGCCCTACATAAGAAGAGCTTTTGTTATTTTTTAAAATATCAACGGTTCCGGAAAGAACAATATCACAAGATAAAAATTTAGATAAACTGATAAAATCTTGAGACTGATTTCCTCTTGGTAAAAAAGATCTTGGTGTGGCATCATAAATTCTAGCAAAAACAGGATCGACACTATAAAAACCATTTTTGATCATTTCTTGATTTAAAGAAGAGTAAAAAGCTTGAGCCAAGCTTCTAGGAGTGTTTTGTTTAATTTCAGCCAGTCCCCTGTAAATATTTTGTTCTCTTTGGAAACTATCTTTCCACCAAGCATATTTTTTCTTATTTTTTAATTGAGTCTCAAAAGACACAATAGGAAGAACGCAAGACGATCCTTCAGAAGAATAAAATAAATTATGTTCCACCAAAAGAGATTGCAAATTATCTTTTGATAAACCTAAAGATACTTTTGTTAGATAAGTTCCATCTTCTTGTTCTTCTGATTTTCCCATTTTAGTAAATAAAACATATTTATTTTGATTTTTAATAACCACATTTTCAATTTTATCAATTTCCATATTAAATTTTTTTTCACCTAAAAAATCTTTAACAAAAGATCTAGAAACTTCATTAAGAGCTTTTTCTATAATAAGCCTTCTGTTCATTTCATCGGTTTTAATTTCAATTTCTACACGCTTTACATCTTGAGAAAACCCAGAAAAAGAAAAGAAACAAAGAAAACAAAAAAATAATTTATAAAAAAACATTTGGTTTTATCCTAACATCCTCATTATGAAAAATGTATACGGCTTGAAGTTTTCAATACCTTACGCACTTTCTCTAACAAATGACGGTTTACTTCTATATCATTTATGCCCACTGTGTCAATTTCTACAAAGGCTTTTTTAGAGGGAATATAGGTTTCTAGGCATAAACGAGATTCCCCTTGTTTTGTGTCCATTAAAATCTGTTTTAACTCATTTAATTCCTCTTTTTTCACACTAGGATCTAGTTTGATCTTTATAGTTTTTACACTTTTTAAAAAAGTATCCAAAGGCCTCGCCTCCTCTACAATAAATTGGTTAGCAGATCGGCCCTTTTGTAAGCTTCCTTTAAAACACAAAACCTCTGATTCTTTGGCAAGTGTAGATTTTACTTTTTCATAAATATCTGCAAAAAAGATCGTCTCTATAGAGCTTGAGCTATCTTCTAGCTGAGCAAAAGCCATCACTTTTGCTTTTTTCTTAGTGATCACTTCTTTTAAGTTTTGAATGATTCCTAAAATTTGCACAGGCTCCGATAAAAATCTTGAAGACGTCTCCAACTCTTGGATCGTTTGACAAGATAAAGATTTTACTAATCCTTCTAAAATATTCATAGGATGATAATTTAAATAAAATCCAAAAACACTTCTTTCAAAAAAAAGTTTTTCTTCTTCTGTCCAAGCTTTGGTAGGTACTATTTTAACACCGTCTTGTTCCTCTAAACCTGAATCAAAAAGGCTTTGTTGGCCCGTTTGTTTGTCTTCTTGTAATTTATAGGAATAGTTCATAAACTTTTCAACATTTTCATAAATTTCTTTTCTTTTATAACCAAAGCCATCCAAAGCTCCTGCTTTAACAAGAGCTTCAATTGTTTTTTTATTTACTTTTTTGAGATCAACTTGTTCAAAAAAATCTTCAATGCTTTTAAATTTTTTACCTTCTAAAGATTCTCTAACTTCTTCTATCATTTTTGCTGGAATTTCACCAACGCCTTTAATCGCTCCAAAAGAAAAATAAATTTTTCCCTCTTGAATTGAAAAACGAGATTTTGAAAGATTCACATGAGGAGAAACAATTTCAATACCATGCTTTTTAACATCTCTAACATAATGAGATAATTTGTCTGAATCATTTTGATCAATACTTAATTG
>JBPCUO010000054.1:0-14601 GCA_051011135.1 Bdellovibrionales bacterium | reverse complement strand
AAAATTAATTGATCAACTTTTATTAGAAAAAGATGGAACCCTCCTTAAAACGCATTTAGGAGCCAATACCTTATTAGGAATTTCTTTAGCTTGTGTTAGAGCAGCGGCTCAATTTGAACAAGAACCTTTGTACAAGTATTTACATCCCACAAAGGAAAATTTTTTACTTCCTGTTCCTTTAATGAATATTATTAATGGAGGAGCTCATGGGAGTAATGATTTAGATATTCAAGAATTTATGATAGTTCCTTTTGGTTTTGATACTTTTAAGGATGCTTTAAGAGCAGGTTGTGAAATTTTTTATTGCCTTAAACAAAAATTAAAATCTAAATCGTATTCGATTGCAGTGGGCGATGAAGGAGGATTCACTCCTAATTTTAGATCCCACCATGAGGCTTTGGATTTTATTGTTTCTGCCATAGAGGAAACGGGTTACTCTAAACAAGTAGGCTTAGCCTTGGATTGTGCGGCTTCAGAATTTTATAAAAAAAAGCGTTATCATTTTGAATCCAAAAAAATATCTTCTCAAGATTTAATTGATATTTATAAAAAATGGGTCAAATCTTATAATATTATAAGCATAGAAGATGGTCTTTCAGAAGAAGATTGGTCAGGTTGGAAAAGTTTAACGGAGCAATTGGGAGATAAGATTCAATTAGTGGGAGATGATTTATTTGTCACTCAAAAAAAGAGATTAGAACAGGGTTTAGAAAATAAAATCGCTAATTCTTTATTGGTTAAATACAACCAAGTAGGAACGATCACAGAAACTAAAGAATCAATCGATTTAGCCAAAAAATCGGGGTATACTTGCGTTATATCTCATCGCAGTGGAGAAACAGAAGATACAAGCATTGCAGATCTTTCTGTGGCTTGGGATCTGGAACAAATTAAAACAGGAAGTTTATCACGGGGAGAAAGAACTGCTAAATACAATCGTCTTCTTTTCATTGAAAAAAAACTGGGATCTTTAGGAAAGTTTCAAGGAGATCGAGCTTTTCCTAAAAAATAAAATGATATGTTAAAATTTATAAAAAAACTTCTTCATAAGCCTTATCATATTTTAATTTTTTGTCTGGCTTTTTTATTAATAACTTCAGTTTTAGATCAGACTTTTATGCAAATTTTTGAAATGAATCGAGATTTGAGCATTGTCCGCAATCGCATTAAAAGCGCAAAAGAAAAAAATAAAAAAATTCAAGAAAGCATTAAAAAAACTTCGGATCCTAATTTTATAGAATCGGAAGTGAGAGAGAAATTAGATTTTACAAATGAGGGGGATTTAATATTTATTTTTCCTGACAACTTATGAAAAAACTTTATTTAATTGATATCAGCTCTTTATTTTTTCGCTCTTACTATGCCATTTCTTTAAATATGAAAAATACTAAGGGCGAGCCTACCAATGCGCTTTATGGTGTTTTTAAGATGCTTAATAAACTGATTAAAGAAGAATCTCCTGATTATGTAGTAAGTTGTTTTGACACCAAAGGAGGTTCGTTTCGTTCAGAGATTTATTCAGAATACAAGGCGAATCGTGAAGAGATGCCAGAGGATCTAGAACAACAAGTTCCTTATTTAAAAAAAATGATGGATGTTTTGAAAATTTCTTATTTAGAAAAACCGGGTTTTGAAGCTGATGATTTGATTGGGACTTTAGTGGATTATGGAAAAAAACATCAATTAAAAACTTATATTATAAGTGGTGACAAAGATTTTGCTCAATTAGTAGATGATACCACTTTTTTATACGATACCATGAAAAATAAAATTTATGATTCAAAAGGCGTTGAAGAGAAATGGGGCGTTTTACCTCATCAGATGCTAGATTATCTATCTCTTGTTGGAGATTCTAGTGATAACATTCCTGGAGTTCGTGGCATTGGCCCTAAAGGAGCTGTTCAGCTTTTAAAAACCTATAAAGATCTTGAAAACATTTATAAAAATATAAAATTAACTAAGGGGTCTCTTCAAGAGAAATTAACCAAGGGAAAAGACCAAGCTTATCTTTCTAAAAAACTCATTGCTTTAAGAGGGGATATTAAAATAAATTTACCTTTAGAAAAAGCGGCTTTAAAGAAAGTTCATGAATTTTCTAAACAAGATCAAGATCATTTAAAAAATTTTTTAGAAGAACTTAATTTTAAATCTTTTGTAAAAATATTTTTCCCTGAAAATAACCAACTCCCTATTAAAAAGAAAAAAGTTTCTAATTTTTCTAAGGGCCTTGTTTCGCAACAAGAATTTTTTGCAGATTTAGAGCCTTATGCTTCTGTTTGGCTGGGATCTCAAGAAGAGCATATGTATCTAGCTTTTAAAAATAGGATAACAATTATACAGCCTTCTGATTATCAAAAAGTAGGATCTTTGCTGGATGAAAAGTGGGTTCGCTATTGTGGTTATAACCTGAAATCTTCTTGGAAAAATCTTAACTGTTCTCATCCTATTCCAGAATGGGATGCTATGTTAGCAGGGCATTTACTGGATTCCAAAGCTGCCAAATCTTTTAAAGATTTATGCCAGGTGTATTTAAAAACAAATTCAGAAGATTTAGCGACTTTAGAAGAGATTTACAAATCTCATCAACAATTGCGTTTTTGCTTGGAGGATCTTTTGAAAAAAAATCACTTAGATCATGTTTTAAAAGAGATAGAGCTTCCTATAGTTTCTGTTTTGTATTTTATGGAAAAAGAAGGTTTTCTATTAGACACTTCACTTATTAAAAAACTATCAAAAGAATTAGAAAAGGATTTATCAAAAATAGAAGAACAAGTTTTTGATTTAATGGGAGAGACATTTAATTTATCGAGTCCTAAGCAATTATCAGTCCTATTATTTGAAAAATTAAAGCTCCCAAAAGGTAGAAAAACAAAATCAGGTTATTCGACAGATAGCCATGAATTAATTAAAATAGAAAATCTTCATCCTTCAATACCTTTAATTCTTAAACATCGTGAATTTTTTAAGTTAAAAACAACTTATACAGATAGCTTACTATCTTTAGTGGATTCAAAAACGAATAGAATACATTCAAAATTTCGCCAAACAAGCACCTCTACAGGGCGACTTTCTAGTGTAAATCCTAATTTACAAAATATTCCTATTCGCACAGAAAAAGGTCGAAAGATTCGTAAATGCTTTATCGCTCCTTTAAATCATAAAATTATTTCTGCTGATTATTCTCAGATTGAGCTAAGACTTCTAGCTCACATCACAGAGGATCCAGGATTGATAAAGTCTTTTGAAAATAATTTAGATATTCATTCAGCAACAGCCAGTGAAGTTTTTAATATACCCTTAAAAGAGGTTACAGCAGAATTAAGAAGAAAAAGTAAAGCTGTTAATTTTGGAATTATTTATGGCCAAGGAGCTTATGGCTTAGCTGAAAATCTGGGAATATCGCGCCAAGAAGCAAAAGAGATCATTTTAAATTATTTTAAAAAATTTAAAAAAATTGAGGATTATATTGAAGATACAAAAAAACTTGCTGCTGAACAGGGTTATGTAGAAACTCTTTTTGGTCGAAAACGATTTTTTGATCCTTCCAGTTTAAAAAATCCTAGATTAAAAGCAGCTGTAGAAAGAGCGGCTATCAATGCTCCTTTGCAAGGATCTGCTGGTGATCTGGTAAAAAAAGCAATGATTGAGCTAGATAAAAGCTTGCCGATACCCCTCCTTTCCCAAGTTCATGATGAATTACTCTTTGAATGCCCTGAAGATACTTGCAAGTTTGAATCTCAAAAAATTATTTCTATTATGGAAAATTGCGCTCCACTTAAAGTTCCTTTAAAAGTCAATCTTGCTATAGGAGATAATTGGGAAGAAGCTCATTAGAATTTTTTACGATCTTTTAAACTTATTAACATTGATTTCATGTTCTTGGATTCTATTATGAAGCGTGCTTCTCGGTATGTCTAAAGCATTAGCCACTTTACTTTGATTTCCTTTAAATCTTTTTAAAGAATTAGTAATGGCTGTTTTTTCTAAACCTTTGAGAGTGGTGAAAGAAGATTCTTCTTTTTCTCCTTGGTCTAAAAGAAAAGATACTTTTTCTGAATCAATAGTTTCATTTGTAAAAAGAGCTTTAGATCGCGCAACCATATTTTTTAATTCTCTAATATTTCCAGGCCAATGATAGCTTTTTAAAATTTCAATGGCTTTGGTAGAAAAAGTAACTCCTTCTTTTAAAGTGAAACTATTTAATAGAGATTCAAAATCTTCCATTCTATCTTTTAAAGCAGGAATAGGAATAGAAATAACATTCAAACGGTAGTAAAGATCTTTTCTAAATTCATTTTCTTCAGCTTTACTTTTTAGGTTTTGATGAGTGGCTGAAATAATTCGAACATCTGTTTTTAAAGTCAGGTCAGAGCCTACAGGTTTAATTTCTTGATACTCGATAGCTCTTAAAAATTTAGGTTGAAGCTTTAAAGGCAGATCTCCTATTTCATCTAAAAATAAAGTTCCTTTAGAAGCGGCTAAAAAAGCTCCTTTGCGATCCTTGATAGCATCTGTATAACTTCCTTTTGTATGTCCAAATAATTCACTTTCTACAAGCGTTTCTGTTAAAGCACTGCAATTAACACTTACTAAAGGAGATTGGTTTCTAGAAGAGGCTTTATGGATGGTTTGAGCCAGAACTTCTTTTCCTGTTCCAGAAGGTCCTAGAATAAGAATAGGGCAGTTGGTTTGAGCGATATGAGGAATACGACTTAATTGTTCGTTCCATTTTTGATTCAGGCTTTGAGCGCTTAACTTCCATTTATGGTTGTATTTTTCAAAAGAGAAAGTGAATTGAAGATTTCCAATTTGGATTTTATCATTATGGCTTAAAACGGCTTTATAGATTCTATTCTTATTTAAAAAAACTCCGTTGCGACTTTGCATATCTTTTAAAATAAAAAAACCAGAACTTGTGTCTTTTTCAATGCGAGCGTGATGGCGAGATACAAAATGATCTTCTAAAGATAAAAGATTTGTCGATTCTCTTCCAATACTGAGAAAATTTTTAACTTCTCTTGATTCAATATGACCGCCTTTATCCCAACAAAGAAAACCGACAGATTGAGATTTGTTAGGGATTTTAATTTTTGTTGTTAACATAGTAGATCCTTTCTTTTAAGGGGTTAAAAAAAGTTATAATTTTTAATTAGCACTAGAAAAATGCTTTTTCTAGAGATTTTTACTTGTTTTTAGCTTAAATTCCTATTTCGGAAATTTTGAGAAAAAAGCACATTTTTAAACAATTTAAAAAAATCTTGTTTCTTAGCTGATGACGCTATATGTTAGAAATCTGTTTTTTAAAAATCTTAGATTAAGAAGTTTTGGGCGGGTTTTAAAGATTGACTTTACTAAGGAAATTGAATAGTTAAAAGGGTTTAATATTAGGTCAGAGTGTCTTTTTTATTGGTTTTGGAGTTGTTTTGGTTAAGCCAGAAAATTTAAAAATAGTAACAGTTAGTTTTGTTATTTTTTCCTTTTTATTGGCTTATGTAGCTAGAGTTCTTTTTGAAACCCTTTCTATAGCTGTTGGTTTTTTTGCAACTTATTATAGCATGGATGTTTTTCGCCATGGAATTCCTATTACAGTTGGGCTTGGATCTTTTCTTTATTTTCAATTTAAAAAATCTTATAGAAGTTTAGCAGATGAAGTTGTTACAGAGGTTCGTAAAGTTGTATGGCCTACTAAAAAAGAGATTTATTCTATGACAACAGTTGTTTGCGTTATTTTGATGGTTTCTGGTTTGGTCTTAGGTCTTTTTGATTTAATGGCAGGAACAGGCGTTCGTTTTTTTATGGAGTAAGGCAGAAGTGGAAGATTTTAAATGGTATATTTTAAAAACAAGAACAAATTGTGAGGCTAGGGCTAAATCTGTTATTGAAACTATTATAAAAACACGAAAAATTGAAGATCAGGTTAAAGAAGTCCTTATTCCAGAAAGAGATGTTGTAGAAATTTCTAAAGGAAAAAAGGTGACTCGTGCAAAAAAAATATACCCAGGCTATATTTTTTTACAAATGAAGTTGAGTGATGACCTTTGGCATGCTATTAAAAGTGCTCCCAATGTAAGTCATTTTGTAGGAGGAACAAAATCTAAACCTAAAGAAATTCCATCGGAGCAACTTGAAACTATTGAGCAAAAAATTAAAGATGGTGTTGAAAATCCTCAAACAAATATTACTTTTTCACAAGGGGATACAATTTTAGTGATAGATGGACCTTTTAAAAATTTTAATGGTGTTGTGGAAGAGGTCAATAAAGAAAAAGCAAGAGTTAAGGCTTCAGTGAGTATTTTTGGAAGACCAACTCCTGTCGAATTTGATTTTGAACAAGTACATAAGGAAGGTTAAAAATGGCAAAAAAGACAAAAAAGATAACAGGTTATATTAAGCTTCAAATTGCGGCAGGAAAAGCGAATCCCGCTCCTCCTGTAGGACCTGCTTTGGGTCAACATGGAGTTAATATCATGGATTTTTGCAAGCAGTTTAATGCTAAAACTCAAAAAGAAGGAGATACAACGATTCCTGTTATAATAACAGTCTATCAAGATCGATCTTTTAGTTTTATTACAAAAACACCTCCTGTCTCTGTCCTTTTAAAAAAGGCTATGAAGCTTAAAAGCGGATCCAAAATGCCTCAAAAAGACAAAGTAGGGATGATTACAGAAGCTCAAATAGAAGAAATTGCCAAAATCAAATTACCAGATTTAAATTGCATTAATTTAGAATCAGCAAAGTCTCAAGTGAGCGGTTCTGCAAAAAGCATGGGATTAGAGGTTTCTTAAGTTATGGCTAAAAAAAGGTACAACGAATTGAAGAAAAAAATGGAAGTCGATAAAGTTTATGGAATTGATGAAGGTATTCAATTGATTCTAGAGACATCTACGGCTCGTTTTGATGAATCTATCGATGTGGCTATTCAATTAGGAGTTGATGCTAAACAATCGGATCAACAAGTTAGAGGAGCTCTTTCTCTTCCTCATGGTTTAGGTAAAAAAGTTCGAGTTATTGTTTTTGCTAAAGGAGAACATGAAGAAGCAACGAAAGCAGGAGCTGATTATGTGGGAGCAGAAGATCTTGTTGAAAAAATTAAAGAGGGTTGGTTGGATTTTGATCGCGTTATCGCCACTCCTGAGATGATGCCATTAGTGGCTAAAGTTGCAAAAATTTTAGGCCCTAAAGGTTTTATGCCAAGTCCAAAAACAGGTAGCGTTACTACAAAAATATTTAAAGCTGTAGAAGATGAAAAAAAAGGCAAAGCTTCTTTTCGTGTTGAAAAAAATGGAATTCTTCATACCTCTATTGGTAAAAAATCTATGGGTTTTGAATCTCTTAAGAAAAACTACCTTTCTTTAGCAGGGGAAGTGATAAAACAAAAACCAAAATCTAGTAAGGGAATTTATTTAAAATCTATATTTATGTCTGCTTCAATGGGGCCAAGCGTAGGTTTGAATATTAGCGAAACACAAAATGAGGCTATTTAAAAAATGATAACTAAAACAAATAAAAAAAATCAAATCGCGTCGCTCTCTGATAGTTTTTCAAAAGCAAAATCTAGCTTTTTAGTAAATTGTATTGGATTAAATGTAGAGGAAATGACTCATCTTAGAAAGCAACTCAAACAAAACCAGGCAGACATTAAAGTCATTCGCAATACTTTAGCTCGTTTAGCCTTGGATTCAAACTCTGATTTAAAATCTGTTTATGATGCTCGATTGGACGGCCCTAATGCTTTTGTTTTTGTTTATGATGATGTTGTTGGCGTTGCAAAAGTTATGGATGATATGTCCAAACAAAATGAGGTTTTTAAAGTTAAATGTGGGATTTTAGAAGGCGCTTTAGTTTCAGAAAAAGAAGTAAAAATTTTATCAACTCTTCCTTCTTTAGAAGTTTTAAGATCTCAGTTGGTAGGATTATTATCTACACCACTTACAAAATTTTTAGGAACTCTAAAAGCGGTTCCTGAATCTTGTGTTAGAGTATTGAATTCATACAAGGATAAACAAGGTAATTAATAAAAAACAAAACAAAGGAGAAATAACATGGCAGAACTAAATAAAGAAAAGGTAATTGATTATTTATCAAAACTTCCTGTAATGGAAATGGCTGGTCTTATAAAAGAGCTAGAAGATAAATGGGGAGTTTCTGCAGCTGCACCTATAGCTGTGGCCGGAGCGGGAGCGGGAGCTGCTGCTGGCGGAGAAGAAAAAACAGAATTTGATGTTACTTTAGCAAGTGCTGGAAGTAATAAAATTGCTGTTATTAAAGAAGTAAGAGGAGTGACAGGATTAGGTCTTAAAGAAGCAAAAGATCTTGTAGAGGGAGCTCCAAAGCCTTTAAAAACTGGTATATCTAAAGAAGATGCTGATAAAATCAAAGCGGCTTTAGAAAAAGCAGGCGCTAAGGTAGAAGTTAAATAAATAGAAATAAATAGATGAAAGTCGAATCTTTTTACTTATGTAAAAAGATTCGATGATTGTTTTTAAAAACTAGGAATAAAAAATTATGAAAAAAAACAATATTACTGGCTCTAATTTGCGTCTTCGTAAAAATTTTGGGGCTGCAAAAAATACGATAGAAATACCTAATTTAATCAATCTTCAAAAATTTTCTTATGAAAAATTTTTACAACAAGATATTTCTCCTGAAAAAAGAAAAAATGTAGGTCTTCAAGCTATTTTTAAGTCTGTTTTTCCTATTTTCGATTATCACAATACAGTGAGTTTAGAATTTGTTAAATACGAGCTTTTTCATCCAAAGTATGATGTTAAAGATTGTCTCCAAAGAGGGATGACTTACGCCTCTCCTTTAAAAGTAACTTTAAGGTTGGTGATTTTTGAATCGAATCAAGAGGGAAAAGAAAAAACCATTCGTGATGTTAAAGAACAGGAAGTTTACTTAAGCGATATTCCTCTTATGACCAACTACGCTTCTTTTATTGTTAATGGAACAGAGCGGGTTGTTGTTTCTCAATTGCATCGCTCTCCGGGTGTCTTTTTTGACCATGATAATGGGAAAGATAGCACAAGTGGTAAATATATTTATTCTGCTCGAATCATTCCTTACCGTGGATCATGGCTGGATTTTGAATTTGATCAAAAAGATATTGTTAATGTTCGTATTGATAGAAAAAGAAAATTTGCAGCGACTGTTTTATTAAAAGCCTTAGGGTTTTCTTCCGATGAAATTTTGGCAGCTTTTTATAATGTCGATAAAATTTATTTTAAAAAGAATCAAATTTATAGATCTATTAATATTGAAAAAATGGAAGGACAAAGACTATTAGGAGATATTCAAGATTCTAAAGGACAAGTTATTATTCATTCTGGTCGAAGAATTACAAAATCTGTTATTAAAAAAGTTAAACAAAGTAATATTACAGAAGTATGCATTAAAGAAGAAGATTTAAAGCATGTTGTAACAGCTCGTCCTGTTATAGATTCTTCTACGGGTGAAATTCTTTTAGAGTCGAATCAAGCGATTCGTGAAGATATGATTAAAACTTTTACGGAAAAAGGGGTTAAAGATTTTTCAGTTATTTTCTTTGATAGCTTGGTTTCTGGTCCCTATGTTTCTAATACTTTATTAGTTGATGGAGTGAACGGTGAAGAAGAAGCTTTATTAGATATTTATAAACGAATGAGACCGGGAGAGCCTCCAGTCTTAGAAGCGGCTCAAGTTTATTTAAAAAATTTATTTTTTGAATCAGCGACTTATGATTTAGGAGAAGTCGGTCGTGTAAAAATCAATCACAGATTTAATTTTACAGATATTTCTGAAGAACATACAGTTCTTACAAAAAAAGATATTTTAAGAGTGCTTCAGCACTTAGTGGATTTAAAAAATGGTAAAGGTCAAGTTGATGACATTGATCATTTAGGAAATCGAAGAGTTCGCTCTGTGGGTGAGCTTTTAGAAAATCAATATCGTGTCGGTTTGGTTCGTATGGAAAGAGTCGTGAAAGAGCGAATGAGTCTTCAAGATATAGACACAATGATGCCTCATGATTTGATTAATGCTAAATCAGTGAGCGCTGTTGTTAAGGAATTTTTTGGCTCTAGTCAATTATCACAATTTATGGATCAAACAAATCCTCTGGCAGAAATCACTCACAAAAGAAGATTATCTGCTTTTGGACCAGGAGGTTTAACAAGAGAAAGAGCAGGGTTTGAGGTGAGAGATGTTCATCCGACTCATTATGGAAGAATTTGCCCTATTGAAACTCCTGAAGGTCCCAACATTGGTTTGATTGCATCGTTAGCAACTTTTGCACGCGTTAATGAATATGGATTTATCGAAACTCCTTATTGTGAGTTAAAAGAAGGGGAAATTGTAAATAATATAAAATACTATTCTGCTTTAGAAGAGGAGTCGCATGTGATTTTGCAATCTCGAGCAGGCTTTGAGCAAGTTCCTAAAGATGATTTTTTAACAGCTCGTGTGAGTGGTGAATATAAAACAGTTCAAAAAAATCAAGCGACTTTAATGGATGTATCTCCAGGTCAATTGGTTTCTATTGCAGCTTCGTTAATACCATTTTTAGAACATGATGATGCGAATCGTGCACTTATGGGCTCTAACATGCAAAGACAAGCGGTTCCTCTAGTGACCTCTGAAGCTCCTCTTATAGGAACAGGGATTGAAAAATTAGTCGCTCAAGATTCAGGAAATAGTGTTGTTTGTAAACACAATGGTTTTGTTAAAGAATTAGATGCTTCTCGTATTGTTATTCGTCGTGTGGATAAAAAAGGAAACCCTGTTGATAGCGTTGATATTTATGATTTAATTAAATATCAAAGAACAAATCAGAATACTTGTTTCAATCAAAAGCCTATTGTGAAAATTGGAGATCAAGTTCAAACAGGAGATGTTATTGCTGATGGTCTTTCTATGGATATGGGAGAACTGGCTTTAGGCCGAAATATCATGGTCGCTTTTACTCCTTGGGCAGGTTATAATTTTGAGGATTCTATTTTAATTTCAGAAAAACTTATAAAAAAAGATATTTATACTTCCATTCATATTGAAGAGTTTGAATGCTTGGCAAGAGATACAAAATTAGGTCGTGAAGAAATTACAAATGATATCCCTAATGTTGGAGAAGAAACTCTTAACAACCTGGATGAATCAGGAATTATTCGCATTGGAGCAGATGTTCGTGTGGGAGATATTTTAGTTGGTAAAGTAACACCTAAAGCTGAAAATCAAATATCCCCTGAGAAAAAATTAGTGTTAGCCATTTTTGGAGAAAAAGCAGGAGAAGTCAAAGATACTTCTTTAAGAGTGTCTTCTGGTGTTTCAGGAACGGTGATTGATACTCAAATTTACACTCGTGAAGGTGTTGATAAAAGTGATCGATTGAAAAAAATCATTTCAGAAAAAGAAGAAAAATTAAAAAAAGATACAGATATTAAAAAGAATGCTATTAAAAATAATACTCTCGATGAAATCAAAGAGCTTTTAATTGATCAAAAAACTTCAGATGTTCTTTTAAGCGATGATGGTTCAGAAAAACTTTTAAGCAAAAACCAAAAGATAAAAGAACAGGATCTTAAATCTATACCTTTTGATCTTCTGGCTTATATTCCTTTATCAAATGATAAAAATTCTAAAAAAGTCAGAGAGACTATCGATGAAGCTTGTGTAAGGCTGGATAAATTAGAATCTATTTATAACGAAAGAGTCGAAAGGCTTTCTTCAGGAGATGAGCTTTTACCAGGTGTTGTTAAAATGATAAAAGTTTATGTTGCTGTTAAAAGAAAAGTTCAAGTGGGTGATAAATTTGCTGGTCGTCATGGTAACAAAGGTGTGATTTCTAAAGTTCTTCCAGAAGAAGATATGCCTTATCTGGCAGATGGAACTCCAGTAGATATGGTGTTGAATCCTTTAGGTGTTCCTTCTCGTATGAATATTGGACAGGTTTTAGAAATTCATCTAGGTTGGGCAGCTCATAGCTTAGGGCAACAGCTTCAAAAACATCTAGATCATTTTAAAGAAAAAGAAGCTAAAAATGCCTTAAAAGAAACTTATATGAATGATTCAGAAATTGTAAAGTCTATAGACCTTGCTGATGATGAGTCTCTTAAAACTCTTATTAAAAAAGCAGAAAATGGAATCCATGTAGCCACTCCTGTTTTTGATGGAGCTAAAGAAAAAGATGTTAAAAACTTTTTAAAACATGCTCAACTTCCAGAAACAGGACAAACCGTTTTATTTGATGGAAGAAGTGGAGAGCCTTTTGAAATGCCTGTAACTATAGGAATTATGTATATGTTAAAACTGCATCATCTTGTAGAAGAAAAAATACATGCTAGATCCATCGGTCCTTACTCTTTAGTTTCTCAACAACCATTAGGTGGTAAATCTCAATTTGGAGGACAAAGACTTGGAGAGATGGAGGTTTGGGCTATTGAAGCTTATGGTGCCGCTTATTGTCTTCAAGAATTTTTAACCGTGAAATCTGATGATGTTGCTGGTCGTGTTCGCATGTATGAAAGTATTGTTAAGGGAGAAAATGTTTTAGAGCCTGGGATTCCTGAGTCTTTTAATGTTCTTATTAATGAGATGAAAAGTTTAGGATTGAATGTAGAAATGTTTGAATCGGATGTTTTAACTGAGGCTGCAGAAACTGAAGAAGAAAATGAGGAGAAATAAAAAATGAGAGATTTGTTAAATTTTTTTGATAAACCAAAAGATCCATTAGCACTGAAATCTATAAGGGTTTCCATTGCGTCTCCTGAAATGATTCGTCGTTGGAGTTATGGGGAAGTTAAAAAACCAGAAACCATTAATTACAGAACTTTTAAGCCTGAACGAGAGGGTTTGTTTTGTTGTAAAATTTTTGGACCCATTAAAGATTATGAATGTATTTGTGGAAAATACAAAGGAATGAAATATCGTGGTGTTGTTTGTGAAAAATGTGGAACAGAGATTACAAAATTAAAAGTTAGAAGAGAGCGTTTAGGTCATATCGAATTAGCAACTCCTGTGGCTCATGTTTGGTTTTTAAAATCTATTTCTAGTCGTTTAGCGGCTTTTTTAGGAAGATCTGTTAAAGAGATTCAAAGAATTCTTTATTGTGAATGTTATGTAGTGACAGATCCATTAGATACAGATCTTAAAAAAGGACAAATTTTAACAGAAGATGATTATGAAAAAGCTCAAGAAAAATATGGTCCCCATTTTAAAGTCGACCTAGGTGGAACAGCTGTTAAGCAACTTATTAAAGATGTAGATTTAGAGATGACAGCGAAACAACTTCGTCAATCTTTAGTAGAAACAACTTCTGAAGCTCAAATTAAAAAACTTAGAAAAAGACTTAAAGTGATAGAAGATTTTCAAAAATCTATCAACCGTCCTGAATGGATGATGTTAGATGTTCTTCCTGTTATCCCTCCGGATTTGCGTCCTTTAGTTCCTTTAGATGGAGGTCGTTTTGCAACCTCTGATTTAAATGACCTTTATCGTCGAGTTATTAACAGAAACAACCGTCTTAAAAAACTTCAAGAGCTCAATGCTCCAGATATTATTATTCGTAATGAAAAAAGGATGCTTCAAGAAGCTGTCGATGCTCTTTTAGATAATGGAAGAGGCGGTAAAGTTTTCACAGGAGCTAACAAAAGACCTCTTCGTTCTTTAAGTGATATTTTAAAAGGAAAGCAAGGTCGATTTCGTTCTAACCTTCTAGGTAAGCGAGTTGATTATTCGGGTCGTTCTGTGATTGTTGTAGGGCCTCATTTAAGACTCCATGAATGTGGATTACCAAAAACTATGGCCTTAGAATTATTTAAACCTTTTATCTATAATAAATTAGAACAAAGAGGCTTGGTGACTACAGTAAAACAAGCTAAAGCTTTAGTGGAAGCTCCTACAGATGAAGTGTGGAGTATTCTTTCTGAAGTTGTAAAAGAACATCCTGTCTTATTAAATAGAGCACCAACCTTACATCGATTAGGTATTCAAGCTTTTGAACCTGTTTTACATGAAGGAAAAGCCATTCAGCTTCACCCTTTAGTGTGTACAGCTTTTAATGCTGATTTTGATGGAGATCAAATGGCGGTTCATGTTCCTCTTTCTATAGAAGCTCAAACAGAGGCTAGAACTTTAATTATGGCAACAAATAATATTTTAAGTCCTGCAAGTGGACAGCCTGTCATTAATCCTACGCAAGATATTGTTTTAGGAATGTATTGGATGACTCGTACTCGACCAGGGGTTCAAGGTTCTGGGAAGTTTTTTGGAAGTGTTGCAGAAGTTATTTATGCTTATGAATCTGGATCTATAGATCTTCAAGCAGAAATCACTTGTCGCATTTATGAAAAGAAAGAAAAAACTTCTGTAGGCCGAGCTTTATTAAGCGCTATTATTCCAAAACAAGTTCCTTTTTCTTTTTACAATAGAGTTATGAGTAAAAGTTCTTTAGGGGAATTGATAGATAAAACTTTTCGTCTTTGTGGCGCTAAACAAACGGTTTTATTAGCGGATAGATTGATGCAAGCAGGATTTAAATATTCTACTAAAGCAGGTATTTCTATAAGTGTTAATGATTTACAAATTCCTTCTCATAAAGAAGAGCTTTTAAAAGAAGCAAGAGATCAAGTG